>NZ_CP022161.1:1041453-1388604 GCF_002214185.1 Streptomyces capitiformicae
GCCCGTTCCTCGCGGTGCACGTCTACGAGGACGAGGCGTACGAGGAGATGCTGACCCAGATGGAGTCGGTGTCGGACTACGCCCTGACGGGCGCCGTCATCGCGGGCGACCGCGCGGCCGCCGCCCACACGATGAACAGGCTCCGCTACGCGGCCGGCAACTTCTACATCAACGACAAGTCGACGGGCGCCGTGGTCGGCCAGCAGCCGTTCGGCGGCGGTCGCGCCTCCGGTACGAACGACAAGGCGGGAGCCCCGCAGAACCTGATGCGCTGGACCCTGACCCGCGCGATCAAGGAGACCCTGGTGGCGCCGACGGACTACACGTACCCGCACATGGGCTGAGCCGCCCGGCGACCGACACCGCGCCCGGCCCCTCCACCACGGGAGGGGCCGGGCGCGGCCGCGTTCCCAGCATGATGAAAAGCGCAGGTCAGCCGCGTGTGACTCAATCCACTGTCTCAGATAGTAGGAAGTCCGAGTAATTGTGCAGACAGATGCCCCGGACTCGCTTAGCTTTGTAGGAGCCGAACGTCTCGCTCGATCAAGCGAATGGCGGTCGTGAGCCGGAGCCCGAGGCAGGCAACCCCTGCGGCCCCCGCTCCCCGCCCCATCCGGCGTCTCGTAACCCCCCGTTTCCGTACTCCGGATTGCCTCGAAGGAGTCGATTCCCCATGGCCGAGACGACCGTCCGCCGCCGAGTCCGTCACGCTTCCCCGACGAGCGAGTCCGACCGCAGGAACGCCGCCGCCGCCCTCCAGCGCGCCCTCGACCGCAGGGACAATGGAGGCTCCACCGGGCACTGAGTGCCCCCACCAGCCGGGAGCCGCACCCTCCCCCACGCTCGACTTCGCTCGAGCGTGGGGGGGGACCCCCATGGGGTGCGGTGCGGCCGTGAGCACGCTGAGGACTTACGCGCCGCGCCGCACCTCGAAATGGTCGATGCGCTCGCCGTTCTGCGCCAGCGCCGACACCTTCAGGACGGGCCTGGAGCCGCTCTCCGCCTCCACCTTGAGGAAGGAGAAGCCCCGGTAGCGCACGCGCGACCACTCCACGGTCTCCCCGTCGGAGGAGCGCTGCTTGGTCCACTGGAAGGTGTCGACGGTGTCGTGGCGCGTGACGTGCCCCTCGTAGCTCTCGTCGACGCCCGACGGGAAGCCGTACAGATCCTTGCCGCCGCCGCCCGCCGTGACGTACACGATCCCGTCCCGTGTCGGGTCGGTCGACGCGCCGATCGGCACCGCCCCGCCGACCTCGCCGTCCTTGATGGCGTCCGTGCGCTCGTACACATGGTTGTGGCCGTTGATCACCAGGTCCACCTGGTGCCTGGCGAACACCGGCACCCACTCGTTCCGCACCCCGCCGTCGGAGGCGTGCGCCGATGTCGAGTACGCGCAGTGGTGGAAGTAGACGACGACGAAGTCGACGTCCTTCGCCTTCCGCAGCTCGGCCAGCTTCTCGTCCAGCCACTTCGTCTGCCGGCCGCCGGTGTAGCCGTAGTTGGCGGGGATCTCGTACGACACGTCATTCGCGTCCAGCGCGACGACGGCGACGTTTCCGTAGGTGAACGAGTACACGCCCGGCGCCGAGCGCGGGTCGAAGCCGTTGTCCGGGAGGGACCAGCGGGCGAGCTGGCCGCCGTAGCCGTCCGGTGAGTACCAGGCCTCCATGTCGTGGTTGCCGGTCGTCACCATCCAGGGCACGGACTTGGTGACCGTCTCGTTCTGCTTGAGGAACAGGTCCCAGAAGGCGGGGTCGTATCCGTCCTGCTCCACGCCCTTGCCGTTCACGTTCGCGTAGCAGATGTCGCCCGCGTGGAGGTGGAAGGCGGGCTTCTGACGGAGGATGACATTGTCGTTGGCGGCCGCGGCCTTGCCGACACCCTGGTCGCCGAACGCCGTGAACACGAACCTCTCCGGGCTCGCCGGCGCCGTACGGAACGACTCGATCGTCGACCTGCGGCCCGGCGAGGTCGGGTCGAAACCCTCGTGGCCGACGCCGTAGTAGTACGTCGTACCGGGGAGCAGGCCGTCCAGGGCCGCGTGCAGGTAGTACTGGTCCAGTTCGAGGCGCACGCCCTGGACGCCCGGCGTGTGCAGGTCGCGTACCTCGGCCTCGATCTTCCGGCTCAGGTCGTCGGGGGTCAGGCCGATCCGGACGTACGGCTTCTTCACCGAGACCGGCACCTGCCAGGAGATCCGCATCTGCGACTTCGGGTCGGCGCCGAAGGCGAGATGACGGCCGAAGGGGGTGACGAGCGAGCCCGGCGCCTTGGAGGTGGCGGGCGACGGGGCCGAGGTCGTGGCGCTCGGCGAGCCCGACGATCCGGAGTCGCCGCAGCCGGTCAGCAGTCCGCCCGCCGCCACCGCGCCCGCCGTCACCAGGGTGCGACGCCGCGTCAGCTTCGTACGCAGGTACTCGTGCTGCTCGGCCATGCTCATCCGGCGCGCGAGCTGCGGCGGAATGCCGAAGTCGGGAATGTCCATGGGAGGCAACTTCCCAGCGAATGCCAACGCCCGCTACACATACGGGTGAACGCACGGCGACTTGTGGAAGTTGTCACTCGCCCGGGTGTCCGCATCCCGGACACCGCGTGTCATCCCGTGGGACCAGGAGTACGGTGCCGTCATGTCTCGCAGCCTCAATCTCGCAGTGATCCCCGGTGACGGCATCGGTCAGGAAGTCGTGGCCCAGGGGCTCAAGGTCCTCTCCGCCGTCCTTCCGCAGGATGTGAAGCTGGAGACCAAGGAATACGACTTCGGTGCCAAGCGCTACCACGCCACCGGTGAGACCCTCACCGAGGCCGACCTGGAGTCGCTCAAGCAGCACGACGCGATCCTCCTCGGCGCGATCGGCGACCCGAGCGTGCCGTCCGGGGTCCTGGAGCGAGGCTTCCTGCTGAAGCTCCGCTTCGCCTTCGACCACCACGTCAATCTGCGCCCGTCGAAGCTGCTCCCGGGTGTCGAGACCCCCCTGAAGGGTCAGCCGGCCATCGACTTCGTCGTGGTCCGCGAGGGCACCGAGGGCCCGTACACCGGCAACGGCGGCACGATCCGCAAGGGCACCGAGCACGAGGTCGCCACCGAGGTCTCCGTGAACACGGCCTTCGGTGTCGAGCGCGTGGTCCGCGACGCGTTCGCCCGCGCCCAGGCCCGCCCCCGCAAGAAGCTCGCGCTGATCCACAAGAACAACGTGCTGACCTTCGCGGGTCACCTGTGGACCAACATCTTCAACAAGGTGGCCGAGGAGTTCCCCGAAATCACCACCGAGTACATGCACGTGGACGCGGCGACCATCTACCTGGTCACGCAGCCCGAGCGCTTCGACGTGATCGTCACCGACAACCTCTTCGGCGACATCATCACCGACCTCGCCGCGGCCGTCTCCGGCGGCATCGGCGTCGCGGCCTCCGGGAACATCAACCCGAGCGGCGAGTTCCCGTCCATGTTCGAGCCCGTCCACGGCTCGGCCCCGGACATCGCCGGCCAGGGCAAGGCCGACCCCTCCGCCACGGTCCTGTCCGTCGCCCTCCTCCTGCGCCACCTCGGCTACGAGGCCGAGGCCGCAACGATCGAGGACGCCGTCTCCGCCGACCTCGCGGAGCGCGTGGGCAAGCCCGCCCGTTCGACGGACGAGATCGGCGACGCCCTCGTCGTACGAGTAGCCGGCTGACCTTCCCCCACCACCTCGAACGGTGTGGGGGGGGGACCCCCACCGCCACTCGAAACCTTTCGAAGCCGTCGGGTCCCTCTGGCACCCGGCGGCTTCCCCATGTCCCCGCCGGGGTGTCACCATCATCCTTCGGGTCGCATTCACGCCGTTTTCTTCCGGCAGCCCCGCTTGCGATAATCGAACGCGGAGCCGCCGAATGAGGGAATGCTCGGACGCCCTAGCACCGGCCACTGGCCGTACGGATGTGAGCGCGGCCCGTCACACACAACCGGTGAAGGACAACCACTCATGACGACGCCCACGATCGAGCTCAAGCCCTCGGCCTCGCCACTTTCCGACGCGGAGCGCGAGGCGATCCTGGCCGATCCCGGATTCGGCCGCCACTTCACCGACCACATGGTCGTCATCAAGTGGACCGAGGGCCGTGGCTGGCACGACGGCCAGCTCGTTCCGTACGCGCCGATCTCCCTGGACCCGGCCACGATGGTCCTGCACTACGCGCAGGAGATCTTCGAGGGGCTGAAGGCCTACCGGCAGCCCGACGGGTCCGTCGCCACGTTCCGTCCGGAGAAGAACGCGGCGCGCTTCCAGTCCTCCGCGCGCCGGCTCGGTATGCCGGAGCTGCCGGTCGAGACGTTCATCGAGGCGTGTGACGTGCTGGTGCGGCAGGACCAGGCCTGGGTCCCGGCGCACGGCGGCGAGGAGTCCCTCTACCTGCGCCCCTTCATGATCGCCACCGAGGTCGGCCTCGGCGTCAAGCCGGCGGGCGAGTACCTCTTCATGGTCATCGCCTCCCCGGCCGGCGCCTACTTCCCCGGCGGCGTCAAGCCCGTCTCCATCTGGGTCTCCGAGGACCACGTCCGCGCCGTCCCCGGCGGCATGGGCGACGCCAAGACCGGCGGCAACTACGCCGCCTCCCTCCTCGCCCAGGCCGAGGCCGCCGCCGAGGGCTGCGCCCAGGTCTGCTACCTCGACGCGGTCGAGCGCACGTGGGTCGAGGAACTCGGCGGCATGAACCTGTACTTCGTGTACGGCGACCGCATCGTCACGCCCTCCCTCACCGGCTCGATCCTGGAGGGCGTGACGCGCGACTCGCTGCTCACGGTCGCCCGCGACCTCGGCTACACCGCCGAGGAGGGCCGCATCTCCATCGACCAGTGGCAGACCGACTCCGAGAACGGCACCCTCACCGAGGTCTTCGCCTGCGGCACCGCCGCCGTCATCACCCCCGTCGGCACGGTCAAGCGCACCGGCGCCCAGTGGCACCAGTCCGGCGGCGAACCCGGCCCCGTCACCCTCAAACTCCGCGAAGCCCTCCTGAACATCCAGCGCGGCACGGCCGAGGACACCCACGGCTGGATGCACGAACTGGGCTGAGCCGGGTTCGACCGTCCCCGCACTTCTCAACGGGAGTGCGGGGACCGCCAGTTCGCTGCCGTCGCCGGGCGCCTCGTACGGGAAGTATGGGATTCTGCGTACGGAGATCGTCGACGAGCGCGGAGCGATGCGTACGGATGAAGCAATGGCTGGCAGATCGAGGCCTTCACTATCTGTTCCTCTTGTTCTCCGCGGTCCTCGGTGTGGCGGTTGCCGTTGTCTCCGTGTGGGCGGACGGCGCCCAGGGGAACGACAAGAGGCTCTGGGCCCTCATAGCAGGCGTCTGCGCCTTCGGCGTCGTGTTGATCACCCACCTCGAGAGACGCCTGGTGGAGAAGGGGAGGGCGCGTGCCGAGCTGCGGGCCGCCGAGGCCGAGGCACACCTGACACAGGCGTACTCGACGGCGCTGCAGCCCCTGAGTGACAGAGTCCGGCAGCTGACCACGCTCTATGGGAGCGTGGCCCGCCTGCCGGCCTCCACGCCCGCGCAGACTGTGTCCGACATCGAGCGCGAGCGCAGGCAGATCCTCGACGCGGTCCTCTTCGCGGCTGTCACCCTCACTGCCCCACCGGTCGGGCCGACCTTCGTGCCGCGGGCGCGGTGCAGCTTCTACCTGTACGACGCCGCGACGGGCGACTTCACACTGGAAGGCACCCAACCCGGGCACCGGACGCCCAGGAGCGTCATCGACCCCGTCGGCGCCGCGCACATGAGGAACGAGATCCTGGGTGGCGGCGGAAAGACCTTCAGGATCGACGGCAAGAACGAGCCGCACTCCTATCTGATCCCGGTCGGGACGGGGTACAAGGCGGTCATCGCCGTACCCGTCATCCACGGCACGGAGAAGGTGGGCATCCTCTCCGTCGACGCGCCCGAGTACTCGGACTTCACCGGCGCACATGTCACGCTCATGGAGTCATTGGCCAACATTCTCGCGGCGTCCTACGCCCTGAAGTAGGGGAGGCTCCCAGTGGCGCAGCGGATCCGGCGGTGGCCGCGCAGACGGCCCCGTGAGCCTTTCATGCCCGAGTCCATGGAGGGAGTCAGTCCCGAGGACTGGGAGCGGCTGGTCGCCCATGAATACGAGTACCGCGCCGCCCTGGACGAGGCACACCGCAGAGTGCGGGCCGAACTCGACCGGCCGCGCGAACGGTATCTGTCCCACCTGGGTGTCACCGTGGTCGGGTCGTTCGTGTTCGGTGTCATCACCGTCTCTCTGTTCGCCCTCGGGTTCGGCTGGTGGAGCCTGCTGCCGGTCGCGCTGGTGGTGCCGTCGCTCGTCCTGGCCGTTCACTTCGCGCGACGGATCCTCCGCCCGGAGGCGACGGACGGTTCACCGCCCGGGCGGGCCGACTGAGACATCACCTGAACTGACCGATCCGACTCCGCCCGAACCGAACCGAGTCGATCAGCGCGCTGTTCGCATCCTGAGACGGACGGTGAGCACGGGGGCCAGTTGTGCCAGACTGCCCTCGTGCTCTCGTTCGCCATGATTATTGGCAGCAGGCGCGCCGGTCCGCAGTGACCGCCACGTACGACCAGGTACGGGCGGACACCGTCGTCCTCGACCCGCGCGCAGACCTCTCGCACCCGCGAGAGGTTTTTCGCATTTCTGGCCCAACCTCAGCCGGGAGCGCAGCGCGAGGGATCATTGGGGGACGGTGGAGCCGGTCATTCCGGTAGACCGAGATCCAACACAGGAGCCTTGACACCATGACGGTAACCAGCGAGCTGGACGACTCGTTCCACGTCTTCGACACCACCCTGCGCGACGGCGCCCAGCGCGAGGGCATCAACCTCACGGTCGCGGACAAGCTGGCCATCGCTCGGCACCTGGACGACTTCGGGGTGGGCTTCATCGAGGGCGGCTGGCCGGGTGCCAACCCGAGGGACACGGAGTTCTTCGCCCGGGCGAAGAAAGAGATCGACTTCAAACACGCCCAGCTCGTCGCCTTCGGCGCCACGCGCCGCGCGGGCGGCAAAGCGAGTGAGGACCCGCAGGTCAAGGCTCTCCTGGACTCGGGCGCCGAGGTGATCACCCTGGTCGCCAAGTCCCACGACCGGCATGTCGAGCTGGCGCTCCGCACCACCCTCGACGAGAACCTCGAGATGGTCCGCGACACGGTGTCCTTCCTCCGGTCGCAGGGCCGCCGCGTCTTCGTCGACTGCGAGCACTTCTTCGACGGCTACCGCGCCAACCCCGAGTACGCGAAGTCCGTCGTACGGGCCGCCGCCGAGGCCGGCGCCGACGTGGTCATCCTCTGCGACACCAACGGCGGCATGCTCCCCGCGCAGGTCCAGGCCGTCGTCGCCACCGTTCTCGCCGACACCGGCGCCCGCCTCGGCATCCACGCCCAGGACGACACCGGCTGCGCGGTCGCCAACAGCCTCGCCGCCGTCGACGCGGGCGCGACCCACGTCCAGTGCACCGCCAACGGCTACGGCGAGCGCGTAGGCAACGCCAACCTGTTCCCGGTGGTCGCCGCCCTGGAACTGAAGTACGGCAAGAAGGTCCTCCCGGACGGCCACCTCCGCGAGATGACGCGCATCTCCCACGCCATCGCCGAGGTCGTCAACCTCACCCCGTCCACGCACCAGCCGTACGTCGGTGTCTCCGCCTTCGCGCACAAGGCCGGCCTGCACGCCTCCGCGATCAAGGTCGACCCGGACCTGTACCAGCACATCGACCCCGAGCAGGTCGGCAACACCATGCGCATGCTGGTCTCCGACATGGCCGGCCGCGCCTCCATCGAGCTCAAGGGCAAGGAACTGGGTGTCGACCTCGGCGGCGACCGCGAGCTGGTCGGCCGGGTCGTCGAGCGGGTCAAGGAGCGCGAGCTGCGGGGCTACACCTACGAGGCCGCCGACGCGAGCTTCGAGATCCTGCTGCGCGACGAGGTCGCGGGCAAGCCGCAGCGCTACTTCCGCACCGAGTCCTGGCGGGCCATCGTCGAGGACCGCCCCGACGGCAGCCACGCCAACGAGGCCACGGTCAAGCTGTGGGCCAAGAGCGAGCGCATCGTCGCCACGGCCGAGGGCAACGGCCCGGTCAACGCGCTGGACAGGGCGTTGAGGGTGGCCCTGGAGAAGATCTACCCCCAGCTCGCCAAGCTGGAGCTCGTCGACTACAAGGTCCGCATCCTGGAAGGCAAGCACGGCACCAACTCCACCACCCGGGTCCTGATCTCCACCTCGGACGGCTCCGGCGAGTGGTCCACGGTCGGCGTGGCCGACAACGTGATCGCCGCGTCCTGGCAGGCCCTGGAGGACGCGTACACGTACGGCCTGCTGCGGGCGGGGTTGGACCCGGCGGAGTAGCAACGCCCAAAAGGTGGGGCCGGGGGTGCGTGGGCGGCTGCGGGTGCGCTGTGGTTGCTCGCGCAGTTCCCCGCGCCCCTAAGAGACTCCGGGCGCGCCCCGTGCTTCTAAGGGGCGCGGGGAACTGCGCGAACAACCCATAGGGGCGGCGGGGCGAGAAAAGCACCCAGCGCCCGAGGCACCCCGTCCCCCCGTCGCACTACGTGACCAGCACCCCTCCCGCACGGTTGTACAGGGCTCTTGACGCCTTTCCGAGCCGACACTTGACCCCCGTCAAGAAACAAAAGAGAAACGGGAGTTGAGCGCGGCGACTGGTCCCGGAGTCTCAGCGGAGGGAAGCCTGATGCAGTCCTCGATGCAGTCCTCGATGCGGTCCTCGACGCACGACCGAAGCACCCAACGCACCCCACACGCCCGAAGAACGCCGCTCCTGGCCTCGGCCGTCCTGCTGGCCGGCCTGCTCCCCTCGCCATTCGCCGCGACGGCAACGGCGACAGCCGCCGGCCCCCCGACCGTGCGCACGGACGCCGCCGTCTACCCAGTGGCCGAGGGCGACACGGCCCACATCCGCGTCACCGTCACCGGCACGGTCACGAAGCCGGTCACCGTCACGTACGAGACGACCGCAGACCGCGACCACACCCCGGCCCACGGCACCCTCACCTTCCCCCCGGGCACCCCCTCCGGCAGCACCCGCACCATCACCGTACGCACCCTCCCCGACAACTCCCCGGAGACGGCGGAGACGATCCCGGTCAAGCTCACCGTCACCGGCGCCAAGGCCCCCGCCACCATCCCGAAGGCCGTCATCGGTGCCCACGGCCTGCCCTACCTGAACCCGAAGCTGCCCATGCGCAAGCGGGTCGCGGACCTCCTCTCCCGGATGACCCCGGAGGAGAAGGCCGGCCAGATGACCCAGGCCGAGCGCGGCGCCCTGGCCACCCCCGACGACATCACGGCGTACGGCCTCGGCTCGATCCTCTCCGGCGGCGGCTCCGCCCCGGCGCGGAACACCCCCGAGGCCTGGGCCGAGATGATCGACGGCTTCCAACTCCGCGCTCTGTCCACACGGTTGCAGATCCCGCTCATCTACGGCGTGGACGCGGTCCACGGCCACAACAACCTGGCCGGCGCCACGATCATCCCGCACAACATCGGCCTGGGCGCCACCCGAGATCCCGAACTCGCCCATCGGATGGGTGAGTTGACGGCGGCCGAGACCCGGGCCACCGGCATCCCGTGGGACTTCGCCCCCTGCCTGTGCGTGACGCGCGACGACCGCTGGGGCCGGGCCTACGAGTCCTTCGGCGAGGACCCGGCGCTCGTGGAGTCCATGGAGACGATCATCCAGGGTCTCCAGGGCGCCCGCGACGGACGGGACCTGGACCGGTCCGACAAGGTTCTCGCCACCGCCAAGCACTTCGTCGGCGACGGCGGCACCGAGTACGGCTCGTCCACGACCGACGCGTACACGATCGACCAGGGCATCACGAAGGTCACCCGGCAGGAGCTGGAGGCGGTGCACCTCGCGCCGTACCAGGAGGCCGTGGACCGGGGCGTCGGCTCCGTCATGCCGTCCTTCTCGTCCCTCGACATCCTCGGCGACGGCAAGGGCGCGGTGAAGATGCACGCCCGCGCGGACATGATCAACGGCGCACTCAAGGACCGCATGGGCTTCGACGGGTTCGTCATCAGCGACTGGCAGGCCATCGACCAGATCCCCGGCGACTACGCGAGCGACGTCCGTACGTCGATCAACGCGGGCCTCGACATGATCATGGTTCCGTACGCGTACGGCGACTTCCACCGCACCCTGCTCGCCGAGGTCAAAGCGGGCCGCGTCAGCGAGCGGCGCGTGGACGACGCCGTCTCCCGCATCCTCACCCAGAAGTTCAAGCTGGGCCTCTTCGAGCAGCCGTACGCCGCCACCGGCGGCATCGACGACATCGGCTCGCCCGCCCACCGCGCGGCGGCCCGCGAGGCCGTGGCCAAGTCGCAGGTCCTGCTGAAGAACAAGGGCGGCGTCCTGCCCCTGAAGAGGTCCCAGAAGGTGTACGTGGCCGGCTCGAACGCCGACGACATCGGCAACCAGAGCGGCGGCTGGACGATCACCTGGCAGGGCTCGTCCGGCGACATCACCGAGGGCACGACCATCCTGGAGGGCATCCGGAAGGCCGGCGGCGCGAAGCGGGTGACGTACTCGAAGGACGCCTCCGCCCCGACCGCCGGGCACGACGTGGGCGTGGTCGTCGTCGGCGAGACCCCGTACACCGAGGGCTTCGGCGATGTCGGCAACGGCCACGACCTGGAGCTGAGCGACGCCGACAAGGCCGCCGTGGACAAGGTCTGCGGCGCCATGAAGTGCGCCGTGCTCGTCGTCTCCGGCCGCCCCCAGCTCATCGGCGACCGACTCGGCGCCATGGACGCGCTCGTCGCCTCCTGGCTGCCGGGTTCGGAGGGCGACGGCGTCGCGGACGTCCTGTACGGCAAGCGGCCCTTCACCGGCCGGCTCCCCGTCACCTGGCCCAGGTCGGAGGCCCAGCTGCCGATCAACGTCGGCGACACGTCGTACGACGCGCAGTTCCCGTACGGCTGGGGCCTGACGACGAAGGGGGCGAAGGGGGCGGCACCGGAGCGCGGGGCGCCCGCCGCGGCGCTCAAGGCACGGCAGCTCGTGCAGGCGAAGGTCGGCCAGGAGGTCCGAATGACCGAGGCGGTGGCAAAGCCCTTCGCGGAGGCCGACCACCTGCTGCTCACGGGCCACTACACGGAGGCACTGGCGAAGCTGGGGGAGGCGTACAGGGCGGCGTGACAGCCTCCGAATCGTCCGTTTTCGTGGCGATGGAGGTAGCTTCGAAGGTATGAAGGGCGCACTTGGTCGACGTCTGTTCTTCCGCTTGCTGATCGCGTCGCTCGCCGCGGCGGCCCTGGCGGTGTTGTCGGTCGGTGCGCCCAGCGCCCACGCGGCCACCGACCTCTCCACGGTGGCCGAGTCGTTGCGCGAGAGCCCCGTCTACGTCGACCCGGCCGCCTCCGACCTGCTCTCCTCGTCGGACGCCGAAGCCCTCGCCGACAAGATCGAGGACGCGGACGAGCCGGTCTTCGTGGCCGTCCTCCCGGCCGACTATCCCACCGAGGACCTCTTCCGGAACCTCCGTACCGAGACGGGCGTGACAGGCCTGTACGCCATCCGCCTCGGTGACCGCTTCAACGCCCAGGCCGACAGCAGTGTCCTGAGCCAGGAGGCGGTGGCGAACCTGGTCACGGCCGTGCGGAGCGCCGGCGACACGAAGGCCCAGCTGAACGACTTCGTGGACGACGCCCTGCGCAGCAACCTCGGCGGCTCGGCCCCGTCGAGCTGGAGCGACGGCGGTGACACGGGCGTGGACGCGGCCGCCCTGGCCGCGGCGGGCGCGGTGGTGGTCGCGGGCGGCGTGGGCGCGTACGCGCTGGTCCGCCGCAACCGCCATAAGAAGGAGGAGGAACGCCGTGAGGCCCTGAGGAAGCTCCAGGTGGTGGTGGACGAGGACATCACGGCCTTCGGTGAGGAACTGGACCGTCTCGACTTCCATCCCGCCGAGGCGGGTGCGGACGACGCGATGCGCGCCGACTACGAACGGGCCCTGGACGCGTACGAGGAAGCGAAGTCGCTGATGGCGGCGGCGACCCGCCCCGAGGAGGTACGCGCGGTCACCCAGGCACTGGAGGACGGCCGCTTCTCCCTCGCCCAACTGGCCGCCCGCAGGGAGGGCCGCCCCCTTTCCGAGCGCCGCGCCCCCTGCTTCTTCGACCCCCGACACGGCCCTTCGGTCGCCGACGTCCCCTGGACCCCGGGCGCCGGCGCCGAACGCGAGGTTCCGGTCTGCGCCGCCGACCAGGCCCGCCTCGCCGACGGCCGCGACCCGATGATCCGCGAGGTCGAGACGGTGTCCGGTGGGCGGCGCCCGTACTGGGACGCCGGCCCCGCCTACGGCCCCTGGGCGGGCGGCTACTTCGGCGGCGGTATCCTCCCCGGCCTCCTCATCGGCACGATGCTCGGCAGCATGATGGCCACCCCCTCGTACGCGGCCATGTACGGAACGGGTTACGGCGACTTCGGCGCCGACGCCGGTTACGAGGGCGGCGACGTCTCGGGCGCCGACTTCGACACGGACGACTTCAGCGGCGGCTTCGGCGGAGGCGACTTCGGCGGCGGAGGCGACTTCGGGGGCGGCGGGGACTTCGGCGGCTTCTGAATCCCGGACACGGGAATGGGATGACGGGCACGGGATGACGGGCACGGGCCCGGCGTGGGAGGCGCCGGGCCCGTGGACGTCGTACGAGGTGATGCCGGACCACGCCGGACCGCGTGCTACAGCGTGGCCGCCGCGGAGGCGATCTGGGACGCGAAGGTGGAGACCTCGGCGTAGACACCGGGGGCGTTGGGACGGGCGCAGCCCTCGCCCCAGCTGACTATGCCGACCTGGATCCAGGCGCCCGCGTTGTCCTTGCGGAACATCGGGCCGCCGGAGTCGCCCTGGCAGGTGTCGACGCCGCCCTGGGCGAAGCCGGCGCAGATCTCCTCGCTCGCGACGAGTCCGCTGTAGCTGCCGCCATAGGCGCGGCAGGTGGCGTCACTGACGAACGGCACCGTGGCCTTGAGCAGATAGCGCTGCTGGGCGCCGCCCTCGCGGGCCGCTCCCCAGCCGGCGACGGTGAAGTCACCGGCGTTGTACTGCGTGGTGGTGGCGATCTTCAGCGTCGGCAGGTTGATCGGCTGGGCGAGCTTGATGAGCGCCCAGTCCTTGCCGGTGCCGTTGTAGCCGGGCGCCTGGAGGACCTTGGTGGAGCGCACCTGGACCCGGCCGCTCGTGGACTGCAGGTCCACGACTCCGGCGGTGGCCGTGATGCCGGTGTTGTTGCCGGACCCGCTCACACAGTGCGCGGCGGTGAGCACGATCTGCTGGGTGTACAGCGCGCCGCCACAGCCCATCGACAACCGGACCATGAACGGGAACTCGCCCTGCGCGGCCCGCGTCCCGCCGACCACCGGCGCCGGCGCGGCCTCGGCCGCCGTCACGGGCTGCAGGCTGGCGATGGCGAGCGCGGCGGCACCGATGACCGCGCATCTCTTGAGTGCCGTGAGGAGCTTCTTCAAGGTGACGCCTTCCGTGGGGGGTTCACTGGGGGAGAAATGTGACGCGCTCATGTCAACTGCGCCAAAGGGTTGTGTGATGTTGCCATGGACGGGTCAATTTCTGTTGCGTGGATTATGTGAACCCTGTGAGTGGCGACACAAGGGGGCGGATTCAGCCATGCACCTTTGGCTTGAGTGCACGATTACGATCAGACCTCAGGGCTTCGGGGGCAGGGGATCTGATGGGCGGCTTGGCAGGTCTGGGGCGTCGGGGCGCGCTGGCGCTGGGCGCGGCGACACTACTCGCGGCGTGTACGCCGACCACGAAAAGCACGGATGAGAACACAGTCCGTACGGATTCCGAACCGCTGGAACGTCGCTTCACCGAGCTCGGCTCGCTCTCGGACGCTCATTGGCTCGGCTTCGCGCTGGGCGGCGATTCGAGGGTGTCCGCTCCGGGTCCCACCGATGTTCGTGTGGTGGGCTTCGCCCGGCTGACGGCGGGTGGCGTCGCCGCCATCGTCGGGGGACGGCAGCGGGGTTTTCAGCGCGAGACGCCGAGCAAGCCACCGGAAACTCTCGCGCAGTTCACGCCCAAGAGCGCCAGGTGGGTCCGAAGCGAGTCCTTCGACCGTGAGGTGACGGGCGGGACGTATTCGGGCGCGTTCTATTTCGACCCGAGTGGGGACTGGGTCTACTTCGACACGATCAATCCCGAAGTCGTCTCCAGCTCCGGACCGTGATCGCGTCCTGGCTCGGCCCCGGACGGGACCTGGGAGTCGCGGATGTGAACGGCGGAGCCGAGGGGCGGCGACCTCGACGCAGTCGCCGCCTTGGCTGCCGCTGTAGCTGGACTTGAACCGCGCAAGGTCGGCCGAGCGATCGTGCCGCGTTCACCCACTGCTCGAGCGGCTCCGCCACACCGAGGCCCTGCTCGCTGAGCGAGGAGTCGACACCGTACGCGGCGAGTGGGTCGGGGAAAACCATGTTGGCCGATGCCGCATTCGTACGCACAATGGCCCGGTGCCTGAGATCACCGTCGAACTCGTACGCGCACTGATCGCCGACCAGTTCCCCGAGTGGGCAGACCTCCCGGTCGGACCCGTCGAGCGGCAGGGGTGGGACAACCGCACCTTCCGGCTCGGCGACGAGCTGACCGTTCGGCTGCCGAGCGCGGAGGGGTATGCGGCGGCCGTGGCGAAGGAGGACCGCTGTCTGCCCGGTCTGGCCGGGCATCTGTCGCTGCCGGTGCCGGAACCGGTCGCTGTCGGGCGGCCGGCGGCGGGCTATCCGTTCCCGTGGTCGGTGCGCAGGTGGCTTCAGGGGGAGACGGTCGAGGCCTCGGCCGACATCGATCGCGTCCGACTCGCCCGCGATCTCGGCGACTTCCTGACCGAGCTGCGCCAGGCTCCCGTAGGGCGGGGCCCGGCCGCCGGGCTGCACTCGTACTACCGCGGCTGCCACCCCAGCGTGTACGGCGACCAGGTCGAGGAGGCCCTGGAGAGGCTCGACGGTGTCGTCGACGCGGCCGCCTGCCGGGCCGTGTGGTCGGACGCGTTGACGTCGGCCTGGCCGTCGGCGCCGACCTGGTTCCACGGTGACGTCGCCGTCGGGAACCTGCTCGCCACCGACGGGGCACTCTCCGCCGTCATCGATTTCGGCACGTGTGGCGTCGGCGACCCCGCCTGCGATCTCGTCATCGCCTGGAACTACTTCGCCGGCGAGGAGCGGAAGGTCTTCCGGGAGGCCGTCGGGCTGCCTGACGACGCCTGGCGGCGAGGGCGCGGCTGGGCGATGTGGAAGGCGCTGATCTGCATGGCGGGGCTGGCCGCTCCGGATACGGAGGGCGTTCAGGCCCGCGTGCTGGTCCAGGTGCTGGAGGATCCGGTCGCCGTATAGGACAGATGCTGGCCCATCTGCTACCTAATGTGACTTCCATGGCCACTCCTGAAGCCGCCGATGTGCGAGCGTTCCCGGATGTCGACCACCTCGACACCTGGCTCACCGCCCACCCCGCCCCGCACCCCGGTCTGTGGGTGAAGGTCGCCAAGAAAGGGACCGGTATCCCTTCCGTCAGCGCGGGTGACGTCAACGACGCCGCACTCTGCCACGGCTGGATCACCGGTCACCGGCGGCGGCTCGACGAGGCGTACTACCTGCAACGGATCACACCGCGCAGGCCGCGCAGCGACTGGTCGATGGTGAATGTGCGGAGGGTCGAGGAGCTCACCGCCGCCGGGCGGATGCGGCCCGGCGGGCTCGCGGAGGTGGACGCGGCCAAGGCGGACGGGCGGTGGGCGGCGGCGTACGAGTCGCAGAAAGAGGCCGGCGTGCCGGAGGATCTGGCGGCGGCCCTGGAACGCAGCCCCGCGGCCGCGCGGGAATTCCAGCGCCTCGGGAAGACGGACCGATATCTCGTCGTCCTCGGCCTGCTGAAGGCCCGCACAGCACGCACCCGCGTCGCCCGGCTTGAGAAAGCCGTGGCCAGGCTGGAAGCCGAGGGCCACCCGCGACAACCGATCGAGGTCAGCTCCCCGCCGAGTAACACCTGATCGTCACCGGGCTCTGGTCCGCGCCCCACCGTTGCTCGACCGTGGCCAGCAACTCCCAGCCCAGCCGCTCGTACAGCGCGGCCGCGGCCGTGTCCGTCGCCACCACGTCGAGCACCGGGTGCAGACCCAGCCCCCGCGCTTCGGCCACCGCCCGGTCCATCAGCAGCGAGCCGATCCCGTGCCCCCGCGCCCACGGGGCGACGAACAGCCGGCTGACCACGGCGGTCGCCTCGACGGCCGTACCCGTACGCGCACTCCACAGCCCCGGCGCCGAGTCTCCCGCCTCGCTCGCGCACAGCCCGACATGGCCCGCGACCCGGCCGTCCGACTCCGCCACCCAGGCCGCCATGAGCGACGGCGGCGACAGCCAATCGCCGGGGGAGGGCGGCCAGTTCACCGGGTAGCCGTCGCGCTCGTGGACCTCGGCGAGCGCTCGGACGCACTCGTCGAGGTCACGATCACTTCGCTGCCGGACTCGAGCAGCGGGCTTCCCGTCACGCAGGATCAACCGGCGTCCCGGATCGCCGAGATGTCGAAGTTCAGCTTGATCTTGTCGGACACCAGCACCCCGCCCGTCTCCAGCGCCGCGTTCCACGTCAGACCCCACTCGGAGCGCAGGATCTCCGCCTTGCCCTCGAAACCCACGCGCTCGTTGCCGAAGGGGTCCTTGGCGGCGCCGTTGAACTCCAGGTCGATGGTGAGCGGCTTGGTGGTGCCGAGGATGGAGAGGTCGCCGGTGATGCGGTAGTCGTCGCCGCCCAGGGCCTCCGCCTTGGTCGAACGGAAGGTCATCATCGGGAACTCGTCGGTCTTGAAGAAGTCCGCGCTCTTCAGATGGCCGTCACGGTCGGCGTTGCCCGTGTCGATGCTGTCCATCTTGACGTCGATCGAGGCGGTGGACCGGGACGGGTCCGTGCCGTCGAGGTGCAGGCTGCCGGAGAAGTCGAGGAAGCCGCCCTTGACGTTGGTGACCATGGCGTGGCGGACCACGAAGCCGATGGTCGTGTGGGACGCGTCGATCGTGTAGTCGCCGGTCAGCGCGGCCTGCTCGGGGGTGCCCATGACGTGCTCCTTCGGTGAGGTGGTTCAACGACTGGTGAGGTGGTTCAACGACGGCCCAGGTCGCGCCGCCGAAGTTCGTTCAATCTTCAACGAAGTGAACACGGCTCACCGTAGGTCTATTCCGTCCGAGTTTCAACCTTGTCGCTTCCGTGATCGCCGAGTCGCGCAATGTTGATCTTCAGGGTGTGTGGGTACGCCGTCGGGCCGTACCGATACCCTCCGCATGAGCGAACGCCGCGCACGGGCCGGGGCCGACCGGGATTGTGCGACCCCTACAAGCCCCATACCCCCTGAGCAGTCGGTTCGCCTGCATGGCGGGACGATTCTGTTCAGTGGTACCAGGAAAACACCCCGGAGACTGTACGGAGTCGACGGACCGGTTTGCTCGCTCGGCTTCGTAAGGTCGCTACATGACCGTTTTGGATGAGGCGCCGGGTGAGCCGACGGACGCGCGCGGGCGAGTGGCAGAACTGCACGAGATTCGTGCGCAGGCGATCGCCGGCCCCAGCGAGAAGGCGACCGAGGCGCAGCACGCCAAGGGCAAGCTGACCTCCCGGGAGCGCATCGAGCTGCTGCTGGACCCGGGCTCCTTCAACGAGGTCGAGCAGCTGCGCCGGCACCGGGCCACCGGGTTCGGTCTGGAGGCCAAGAAGCCGTACACCGACGGTGTCGTCACCGGCTGGGGCACGGTGGAGGGCCGTACGGTCTTCGTCTACGCCCATGACTTCCGCATCTTCGGCGGCGCCCTCGGCGAGGCCCACGCCACGAAGATCCACAAGATCATGGACATGGCCATCGCGGCCGGGGCCCCGCTGGTGTCGCTCAACGACGGTGCGGGCGCCCGTATCCAGGAGGGCGTCTCGGCCCTCGCCGGCTACGGCGGCATCTTCCAGCGCAACACTCGGGCGTCCGGTGTCATCCCGCAGATCTCCGTGATGCTCGGCCCGTGCGCCGGCGGCGCGGCCTACAGCCCCGCCCTCACGGACTTCGTCTTCATGGTCCGCGAGACCTCGCAGATGTTCATCACCGGCCCGGACGTCGTCAAGGCGGTCACCGGTGAGGAGATCACCCAGAACGGCCTCGGCGGCGCCGATGTGCACGCCGAGACCAGCGGTGTGGCCCACTTCGCGTACGACGACGAGGAGACCTGCATCGCCGAGGTGCGCTACCTCCTGTCGATGCTCCCGCAGAACAACAGGGAGAACCCGCCGCGCGTGGAGGCCTCCGACGCGGTGGACCGCCGCAGCGAGGTCCTCCTGGACCTCGTCCCGGCGGACGGCAACCGGCCGTACGACATGGCCAAGGTCATCGAGGAGATCGTCGACGACGGCGACTACCTCGAGGTCCACGAGCGCTGGGCCCGCAACATCATCTGCGCCCTCGGCCGTCTCGACGGCCAGGTGGTCGGCATCGTCGCCAACCAGCCGCAGACGCTGGCCGGTGTCCTGGACATCGAGGCCAGCGAAAAGGCCGCCCGCTTCGTGCAGATGTGCGACGCCTTCAACATCCCGATCGTCACTCTTCTGGACGTACCCGGCTTCCTCCCGGGCGTCGACCAGGAGCACGGTGGGATCATCCGCCACGGCGCGAAGCTGTTGTACGCCTACTGCAACGCGACCGTGCCCCGGATCTCCCTGATCCTGCGGAAGGCGTACGGAGGTGCTTACATCGTCATGGACAGCCAGTCGATCGGGGCGGACCTCACGTACGCGTGGCCGACCAACGAAATCGCCGTGATGGGCGCCGAGGGTGCCGCCAACGTCATCTTCCGACGGCAGATCGCCGACGCCGAGGATCCCGAGGCGATGCGGGTCCGGATGGTCAAGGAGTACAAGGCCGAGCTGATGCACCCGTACTACGCGGCCGAACGCGGCCTCGTGGACGACGTGATCGATCCCGCGGACACCCGCGCGGTCCTCATCCGCTCCCTCGCGATGCTCCACACCAAGCACGCCGACCTGCCCTCCCGCAAGCACGGCAACCCGCCCCAGTAACCCAGCGGATCCCTCTCGGTACCCCTGCGGAAACCTCGTCCCTGGAGACTGACACCCATGAACCTGCCTGACATTCGCGTCGAGAAGGGCCACGCCGAGCCGGAGGAAGTGGCCGCGATCACCGCGCTGCTCCTCGCCCGCGCCGCCGCCCAGCCCTCCGAGACCACCCCGGCCCACCGAGGCCGCGCCCGCGCCGGCTGGCGCCGCCTGGAGCGTGAGCCGGGCTTCCGGGCACCCCACAGCTGGCGCTGAGCCTTGTCTTGAAAGGGCCCCTTCCTGACGGGAAGGGGCCCTTTCGTATGTGTGTCGGCTGCGGGTGAGTGGGGGCTGGTCGCAACGACGAAGCACTCGTAGCCACCAATGCGCCTCAGAAGAATGGTGTGTGGCAAAAAGAAGGGGCGCCCTCCAAGAAGAAGGGCGCCCCTTACTTGCTTACCTACTCACCGAAGGCGGGCCATCAGCGCATGCTCGACCAACGTGATCAGGGCCGACTTCGCGTCCGCCCGATGCCGCGCGTCCGTCGTGATGATCGGAGTGTCGGGCCCGATCTGGAGCGCTTCCCGGACTTCGTCCGGGTTGTACGGCTGCTGGCCGTCGAAGCCGTTCAACGCGATCACGAAGGGCAGGCCGCTGTTCTCGAAGTAGTCGACGGCCGGGAAGCAGTCCGCGAGCCGACGGGTGTCGACGAGGACGATCGCGCCGATGGCGCCGCGCACGAGGTCGTCCCACATGAACCAGAAGCGATCCTGACCGGGGGTGCCGAACAGGTACAGGATCAGGTCCTGGTCCAGGGTGATACGGCCGAAGTCCATGGCGACGGTCGTCGTCGTCTTGTCTCCGGTGTGGGTGAGGTCGTCGATGCCCGCCGACGCGGACGTCATGACGGCCTCGGTACGCAGCGGGTTGATCTCCGAGACGGCCCCGACGAACGTGGTCTTGCCCACGCCGAAGCCACCCGCCACCACGATCTTCGCTGAGGTGGTGGAGCGGGAAGGACCGCCGCTAGAGCTTGCGAAGTCCACTGAGCACCCTTTCGAGCAGTGTCACGTCTGGCTGACCGCCGGCGCTCTCGTCGCCGCCGGGCTGATGGATGGCGACCAGGCCCGCCTCCGCCAAGTCGGCGACGAGGATCCTGGCCACGCCGAGGGGGATGGTCAGGAGCGCCGAGATTTCGGCGACCGACTTGATCTCTCGGCAGAGGTTGCAGATCCGCTGATGCTCGGGCAACTGGCCCTGCATCTGGTGCGGCTGCGCGGTGGTGTGTACCAGCGCCTCGATGGCGAGCTGGTAGCGCGGCCTGGTGCGGCCGCCCGTCATGGCGTACGGGCGCACCAGGGGGTTGCTCGCCGCCCCGGCGGGCGACGGCTCGGGGGCGCGGCGCTGCGGCTGCACGGGCTGGATGCGCGGCGCCGGCGGTTGGTCGTACGGTGAAGGGCCGGGGCCCTGCGGTGCGTACGGCTGCTGGCGGCTCGGTGCGGAGGGGAAGTTGTATCGGTTCTGGTCACCCTGGCCCGGCCCCTGGCCAGGGTAGGACCAGTTGCCCGACGATGAACCGCCTGGGGGTGTTGCCACGTTCTCTCCTCCTCCGACTGTGCTGGCATCCATGGCTCATTGGAAGCCGCGTCCCGAAACCTTACGGCCCCGGGACGCCAAAACGCACCGTCTGTCTGTTAGTTGAGCAGGCTGCCCTGGAGCTCCGCACGCAGATCGGGCGTCAGGACGGTGCCGGCGCGGTCCACCAGAAGTGCCATCTCGTACCCAATGAGACCGATGTCCGCCTCCGGGTGTGCGAGAACGGCGAGCGAGGAACCGTCGGAGATGGACATGATGAAGAGGAATCCCCGCTCCATCTCCACAACCGTCTGATTGACGCTGCCACCCTCGAAAATTCGGGAGGCACCCGCGGTCAGAGAAGTAAGACCCGACGCTACGGCCGCCAGCTGGTCGGCGCGGTCGCGCGGGAACCCTTCGGACATCGCCAGAAGGAGTCCGTCGGCGGAGACCACCACCGTGTGCGACACCCCGGGGGTGTTGTCCACGAAATTGGTGATCAACCAGTTCAGGTTCTGTGCCGCCTGGCTCATCGGGCTCACACTAACGCTCCTGGTTGTAGGTGCTGTCAGGACCGAAGCCCTGGCCGTTCGTTTCACTGCCTGCGTTGCGTCCCCGCTGGACCCCTCGGCGCAGGTTGCTCAGCCTGCCCCGGACGTCCTCGGGAGCGCGGGAGATCTGTGGACCTCCCTGCGGGGTCGTCTTCGCGGCGCCCTCGACCAGGTTGGCCTTGGGCACCCGCCGCGGCAGGCCGGAAGAGGTGACCCCGCCCGCCTTCGGCTTCTTGAGCTGGGAAGCCTGCTGCCAGCGCTCGTCGTTGGCCGAGCGCCAGTCGGTGCCCGTCTCCCCGGTCGCCGGCTGCTGGTCCTGGGCCACCTGCTGCCGTCCGTTCGCGGCGCCTGCGCTCGTGCCGCCCGCGCTCGCGGTGGATCCGCGGCGGGGCAGGCCGGCGTCGGTCATCGCGTGGCCGGCGGAGGGGGTGGATCCCGGACGGTCGAAGCCTACGCGGTCCGGCTCCTTCACGTCAGCGGCCTGCGCAGATTCCGGTTCCGGAGCGTACTCGGAGCGGTAGGAGCTCTGGTAGTCCTGCTGCTGCGGCCAGTCGTCCTGATAGGACGGTTCTTCGAAGCCCGAGTACGTCTCCGGAGCGGTCGGCGCCTGCTCCTCCTGGAGGGACTCCGCATACGCGGGCTCGGGGTAACCGCCGGTAGCCCCGAAGCTGTCGTTCCCTCCCGGCAGTTGGACGTTGCCGTTCGGCGTGGCGCCGCCCTGGGGGAAGTACGTCTCGTCGTACGACGGCTGCTGCGGCTCCTCGTACGCCGTCTGCTGGTCGAACGACCGCTGCGGGTCCACGAAGGCCGTGGCACCGTTGTCGTAGGACGGCTCGGGTGCCTGGAAGTCGTCTCCGTAGCGCGGGGCCTCAGCCCCTGGGGGCAGCTGCGGGTTCTGGCCGTGCGCCTGGGCCTCCAGGGCCGCGCGGCGCTCCTCGCGTATCAGGGAGCGGCCCACGGGGTCCAGCTCGCGGATGTCGTCCGGGACCTCGTAACGACTGTCGTCGAAGCCGAGTTCGGCGGCGGTCCGCATGGGGGGTATGCCCTGCTGCTGGAAGGCGTGCTGCTGCTCGGGGATGATCTGCGAGACCGTGAACTGGTCGGCCTGCGGCTGCTGCTCGCCACCGCCACCGTGGGTGATGACGTCCGGGAGCATGACCAGCGAGGTCGTACCGGCCTGCTCGCCCGAGGGGCGGAGCTGGACGCGGATGCCGTGTCGGTCGGACAGCCGGCCGACCACGAACAGACCCATGCGCTGCGAGATGGCGGCGTCCACGGTCGGCGGGTTGGCCAGCTTGTGGTTGATGTCCGCGAAGTCCTCGGCGGTGAGGCCGATGCCCTTGTCGTGGATCTCGATCATCACGCGGCCGTCGGGGAGACGGGTCGCGGTGACGCGGACCTTGGTCTGGGGGGAGGAGAACGTGGTTGCGTTCTCGAGGAGCTCGGCGAGCAGGTGCACGAGGTCGGTCACGGCGCGGCCGTGGATCTCGGCCTCCGGGACACCGGAGAGCTCGATGCGCTCGTACTGCTCCACCTCGGAGGAGGCGGCGCGCAGCACGTCGATCAGCGGGACCGGCTGGTCCCAGCGACGGCCGGGCTCCTCGCCCGCGAGGACCAGGAGGTTCTCGCCGTTGCGACGCATACGGGTCGCCAGGTGGTCCAGCTTGAAGAGGTTCTCCAGCTGGTCCGGGTCGGCCTCGTTGTTCTCCAGGTCGGTGATCAGGGTCAGCTGGCCCTCGATCAGCGACTGGTTGCGGCGCGAGAGGTTGGTGAAGATCGCGTTGATGTTGCCCCGCAGGAGGGCCTGTTCGGCGGCGAGCCGGACGGCCTCGCGGTGGACCTGGTCGAAGGCGCGGGCGACTTCGCCGATCTCATCCGTGGTGGTGATCGGGATGGGCGCGACCCGGGTGTCGACGCGACCGGGGTCGGTGCGCGAGAGCTGGTCGACCAGCATCGGCAGGCGCTGCTCGGCGATACCGAAGGCGGCGTTGCGCAGCTGGCGCATCGAGCGGCTCATCTGGCGGGCCATGATCCCGGCGATGATGAACGCGGCGAGCAGGGCGACCACGACGATCGCGCCGTTGATGTAGGCGTCGCGCTGGGCGTCGGAGGCGATCTTGCCGGCCTCGTCCACTGCGCGGTTGATCAGTTCGGTCTCGACCTCGCTGTAGCCCTCGAACTTGAGGGTGGAGGCGGCCATCCAGGTGGCCGGGGTGACGCCGAGGGCCTTCAGCTCGTCGGGCGACTGCCCGCTGCCTATCGCCTCGATCATTTTCAGCATGGAGGAGGGCGGCGGGGTGAAGTTCTGCCCCTTGGCCTTGGCCGCGGCCGCGGCGTCGGCGACCTGCTTCTTCCCCTCCTCCTCCTTCTGCTCGAGGACCTGCTGGAGTCGGGCGGCGTCCGCCTCGGTACCACCGGAGACGTACTCCTGGATGGCGACGTTCTCGAGGTAGGCGTACGAGGTGAACGCGGTGACCTGGCGGCGGAAGGTCGCCTGGTCCTCGCTGGGGCGGATCAGCAGGTGCATGCCGATGGCGCGCTGGAGGGAGGCGGCGCCCTTGGCGAGGGCGATCGCGTAGACGGAGCGGCCGTAGGCGGTGACGTTGCCGGTGCCGAGGCCGAGCTCGTTGGAGAACTCCATCAGCAGGTGCTCGACGGCGACGTAGCCCTCTTCGGTCTGTACGGGGTCGGCGGCGCGGGTGAACGCGGTCTGCCGGAGCTTGTCGAGCTGCGGCTCGGCCTCCTCGACCAGGCGGAGGCGGCGCTCCAGGCCCTGGCCGTCGGGCATCCCCACGACCTCGGTGTGGAAGGCGTCGGCCTTCTCGTCGGTGAAGGCGCGGGTGTCCTTGACGATGTCGCTGTCCCGCTTGCCCTGGAGCAGCGGCTCGGCGGAGAGGTCACGCTCGTTGAGCAGCGCCTCGGCGTACACGGCCGCGGCGGCCACGATCTTGGCGACCTTCTCCGCGTCCCGTGCTTCCTGCCAGGTGTCGATGGAACCCTTCACCTGGAAGCCGCCCATGACAAGGCCGACCAGCACGGGTATCAGCAGGATCGCGTTCAGACGGGTGGGCACCCGCCAGTTGCGGGGGGAGAGACGACTGCCGCTGGGAGCGGGAGCTGCCGTCGGCTCCGGTCCGGTCACTTGTGTGGGTGCCGCTCCGCGCGGCGGCGGGGTGAAGTTGCCCCGCGCCGACGACTCGGGACCTTTCTTGCTTCGCCTCACTCGACCAACAACCTCTCGGCGCCGGCACCTACGTCGTGCCGCGGGTGACTCCACGCCCTAGTACGTTTTTGACTAATGGGCAGTTCAGGCATTCCAGCACGTCACGCTGATGACTTCCAAACACTGGGAGGCAACGATTCCGCGTGATGTAAGTCCCAGATAAATCGGTCAAACAGAGCGAGCCCCGGCAAAAAGTGGGGTCCTTGTGAGCACAGAGGCACCGATCGACCGCGACGCGTGGTCGTACCACCCTATTTTTCTGTCGAAACGTTATGAACACCGAGGCCGACCGTGTCAAAGGACACAGTCGGCTTCGGTGTATCTACGACAACTGCCGTATGGCGTTGTGGACTTGGGCCGTATTTCGGGCCCAAGCGGTCCAGGCGCGGCGTTTGAGTTCCTGCTTTCCTACCGCAGCCGCGCCATGAGCGCGTGCTCGACGAGGGTGATCAGGGCCGACTTGGCGTCCGCGCGATGGCGGGCGTCCGTCGTGATGATCGGGGTGTCGGGCCCGATCTGCAGGGCCTCGCGGACCTCGTCGGGCGAGTACGGCTGGTGCCCGTCGAAGCCGTTGAGGGCGATG
Source organism: Streptomyces capitiformicae (assembly GCF_002214185.1). NCBI lineage: Bacteria > Bacillati > Actinomycetota > Actinomycetes > Kitasatosporales > Streptomycetaceae > Streptomyces > Streptomyces capitiformicae. The sequence continues at coordinate 1,066,453 of NZ_CP022161.1, forward strand.
ACGAAGGGCAGGCCGCTGTTCTCGAAGTAGTCGACGGCCGGGAAGCAGTCGGCGAGCCGGCGGGTGTCCACCAGGACGACGGCTCCGATGGCGCCGCGCACGAGGTCGTCCCACATGAACCAGAAGCGGTCCTGACCGGGCGTACCGAAGAGGTACAGGATCAGGTCCTGGTCCAGGGTGATACGGCCGAAGTCCATGGCGACCGTCGTGGTCGTCTTGTCCCCGGTGTGCGTCAGGTCGTCGATGCCGGCCGAGGCGGAGGTCATCACGGCCTCGGTGCGCAGCGGGTTGATCTCCGAGACGGCGCCCACGAACGTGGTCTTGCCCACGCCGAAGCCACCCGCCACCACGATCTTCGCCGAGGTGGTGGTCCGTCCCGATTCAGAGCTTGCGAAGTCCACTGAGCACCCTTTCCAGCAGAGTCACGTCCGGCGCGCCACCGGCGTTCTCGTCGCCACCGGGCTGGTGGATCGCGACGAGTCCGGCCTCGGCGAGGTCCGCGACAAGGATCCGGGCCACACCGAGCGGCATGGACAGCAGGGCCGATACCTCGGCCACCGACTTCACCTCGTGGCACAGGTGGCAGATCCGCTGGTGCTCGGGAAGCAGTCCCATGAGGTGCGCGGGGTCTGCCGTCGTGCTGATCAGCGCCTCGAGGGCGAGCTGGTAACGCGGCCGCGTCCGGCCACCGGTCATGGCGTACGGCCGAACCAGCGGCTGGTCGCCCTCGTCTCCGTACGGCTCTGCGTACGGATCGTGAGGAGCGGTGGGCGGGGTCATGGATCCTCCGAGCGGGACAGCAAGTCGGTGTCAGTCGAGCCGTCTGACGGGGGCCGGTGGGGGGACTGTGACGGCCGGACGGTGATTTGGTGAGGTCTGTGGATCCGCAGGCGTCAGTGGAGCAGACTGCCTTGAAGTTCGGCGCGCAGGTCGGGCGTGAGCACGGTGCCCGCGCGGTCGACGAGCAGCGCCATCTCGTAACCGACGAGGCCGATGTCGCACTCGGGGTGGGCGAGGACCGCCAGGGACGAACCGTCCGAGACGGACATCAGGAAGAGGAACCCGCGTTCCATCTCCACCACCGTCTGGGCCACGTCCCCACCCTCGAAGATCCGGGACGCCCCGGCCGTGAGCGAGGTGAGCCCGGAGGCGACCGCGGCGAGCTGGTCGGCCCGGTCGCGCGGGAACCCTTCGGACATCGCCAGAAGGAGTCCGTCGGCGGACACGACGACGGTGTGGGACACCCCGGGGGTGTTGTCCACGAAGTTGGTGATCAACCAGTTGAGGTTCTGTGCCGCCTGGCTCATCTGGCTCAACTAACGCTCCTGCTGGTGAGTGGGGCTCGGGAAGCTGCCGGTCTGGCCGGTACCGGCCTGTCGACCCTGCGCGATGCCCCGACGGAGATTGGTCAGCCGGCCGCGAACGTCGTCAGGCGCACGCGAGACCTGCGGACCGGTTTGGTGCTGTTGCTGCTGAGCCGTCCCCGGCACGAGGTTCGCGCGCGGGACCCGGCGCGGCAGGCCGGAGGTGGTGACTCCGCCGGCCGACGGCTGACGGACTCGTTCGGCCTGGCGGACCAGGTCGTCATTGGGTGTGCTGCGCCAGCTGGGCGACGCCGACGCGGCGGTTGCCGCCGGCCGCTGGGGCGCGACCGGAGCCTGGGGAGCCTGGGCGGGCCGCTGGGCCTGCTGGCCGCCGCCCTGGCCGTTCTGACCGCCCTGACCGTGGAACCAGTTGGTCTCCAGCGTGTCGTACAGCGGGGTACGGCCGTCGCCCGGACTCGCGGCCGGAGGCAGTGCCTCCGGCTCCTGCGGACGCGTGGCGGGGCGCTGCGGGGGCATCGGCGGACGCTGCGGCGGCCTGGGCGCACCGAAGTTCTCACCGTTGACCTGCGGCCGCTCGAACTGACCGGTGTCCTGCGGGCTCTGCCGCCCGGGCAGGTTGAACTGCCCGGTGCTCTGGCCGTTCTGGCGGCCCGGCACGTTGAACTGCCCGGTGTCCTGCGGGTTCTGGCGGCCGGGAACCGGGAACTGCCCGGTGTCCTGCGGGTTCTGCCGACGCGGTGCCGGGAACTGTCCGGTGCCGGAGCCGTCGAAGCTCGCTGACGCGAACTGACCGGTCGACGAGGGGTCCTGCGAGGCGCCGCGGAACGGACCGGTGGGCGCCGGAGGGGCGCCGGCCCCGCCGTACACGTCGGAGCGGATGAACGATCCGGTGTCGTTCTGCCCGGCGTCCGCGCCGGGGCGCTGGGCGTCGAAGTCAGGACGTCCGGCAGGCGCGGAACGCGGGAAGTCGGTGCCGGAGCCCGGGCCCTGGCCGGGCTCGATCCGCGGCATCGGCGCGGTGATGTCCGGCTGCTCGTCGTGGCCGCGTGGGGCGTCCAGCGAGGCGCGGGGCACCGGCGGCTGCGCGTTCTCGTCGCTCCAGCTCGGCGTGCGCGACGGGGAGTTGCCGCCGGGCAGCTCGGCCCGCGCACCACCGCGGCCGGGCAGCTGCGGACGACGCCTGCGGGAACGTTCCTTGCCCTGCTTGGGCGGTACGGCGCCGGGACCGCTGTCACCGGGGCCGCCCGGACGCTGACCCTGGCCGCCGTCGGCGAAGCCGCCCTGACGTCCGGAGTCGCTGAAGTTCTCGAAGGCCCCGGGGCCACCGGTCCCGGCGGCCTGGAGGCCCTGCGGGGCACCCGGAGCCTGGCCGCCGCCGAACATGTCGACACCGGCACCGGCCGGAGCCGGCCGTCCACCCTGCGGCGGCGGACCGCCCTGCGGCCCACGCGGACCACCCGGGGCGCCGAAACCACCCGGACCACTGGAGTTGCCGGGCAGCGCGGCCCGCGGACCCTGTCCGGCACCCACCTGCCCGCGCTGCGGGACGGCACCGAGACGTCCGGGGCCACCGCCGAGCGGCGGGCCCGCCTGACCGCTGGTCTGGCGACGTGCGGCTGCGGCACCGGCCGCGGCCTGCGCGGCGGCCGGACCACCGGTGGAGGGGCCCTGGCCGGGCTTGCCGGGGGTGGGCTTCTTGTTGCCCTGCGCGACATCGACGGGAAGCATGACGAGCGCGGTCGTACCGCCCGAGTCGGACGGACGCAGCTGGATCCGGATGCCGTGCCGCTGCGACAGACGACCGACCACGAACAGACCCATGCGCCGGGAGACCGACACGTCCACGGTGGGCGGCGCGGCGAGCCGCTCGTTGATCGCGGCGAGGTCCTCGGGGGAGAGACCGATACCGGTGTCGTGGATCTCGATCAGCACTCGGCCGTCGGGCAGCGCGTGACCGGTGACCTTGACCTTGGTCTGCGGCGAGGAGAAGGAGGTGGCGTTCTCCAGCAGCTCGGCGAGCAGGTGCACGAGGTCGTTGACGACCCGGCCGGCGACCTCGGTGGCGGGCACGGCCGCCAGCTCGATGCGCTCGTACTGCTCCACCTCGGACGCCGCGGCACGGAGCACGTCGACCAGCGGGACCGGACGGGTCCAGCGGCGGCCGGGCTCTTCACCGGCGAGAACGAGGAGGTTCTCACCGTTACGGCGCATGCGGGTGGCGAGGTGGTCGAGCTTGAACAGGGAGGACAGCTGGTCGGGGTCGGCCTCGCGGGACTCCAGTTCGGAGATGAGCGACAGCTGGCGCTGGATCAGACCCTGGGAGCGGCGCGAGAGGTTGGTGAACATCGCGTTGACGTTGCCCCGCAGCAGGGCCTGCTCGGCGGCGAGGCGGACCGCCTCGCGGTGCACGTCGTCGAAGGCCGCGGCCACCTGGCCGATCTCGTCCCGGGAGTGCACACCGACCGACTCGACGGAGGTGTCGACGTCCTGCGGGTCCGACTCCGAGAGCTGCTTGACCAGCTCGGGCAGCCGGTCCTGGGCGACCTTGGTCGCGGTGTCCTGCAGCCGCCGCAGCGAACGGATCATGGACCGGGCCACGACGAAGGCGCCGACCAGGGAGACACCGAGGACGAGCAGGATCAGCGCACCGGAGATGATCGCTTCCTGCTCGGACTCGCTGCGGAGCTGACGAGCGGTCTGCTCCATCTCCTCCAGCAGAGAGTTCTCGATCTTCTTCATCTGCTCGATCTTGGAAGACGAGTCGTCGATCCAGTCCTTGTACGTGCGCCTGTCCTGGGAGGCCAGACCGCCGTTGCTGGCGAGCACCCGGTCCGCGTAGACGTCGGCGGCCTCGATGGTCGGGCTCGCGTCGTCGATCTGCTTGGTTACTTCCTCGGCACCGTCACCGTAGATGTCGGAGAAGGTGGTGCGGTCCGACTGCTCGTTCGCCAGTGCCGAGCTCGCGTACAGCCGGTCGTTCTCGGAGAGAGAGCCGGCCTTGTCGTCGGTCTCGGGCAGGGCGGCCGCGATGACCGCGCGCTGTACGGAGGCGTACTCCTTGGCGGAGGAGAAGGCCGCCAGGGCACGCGTGCGCGTGATCATGTCCGGGTTGCTGGTGGCCTCGGCCATGTCCGTGGACAGACCCAGCAGCTGGGTGATCAGACGGTGGTACGCCTCGACGGTCTGCGTGGAGTTCCTGGCGTCCTCGTAGGCGTTGCCGCGGATGCCGTTGAGGTTGTTGAGCTCGCGCGCGACGCGGACGAGGCTGTCGCGGACACCGGGGAGCTTGTCCGTGGTGTTCGCGTTCTCGGCTTCCTGGGTCGCGTCGAGGAACTGGACCCGCTCCCGGTCCGTCGTCTCGCGGCTGCCCTTGACCGTGTAGTCGGTGGCGTTCAGGCCGTGCGCGAGGGGGCCGGCGGAGAGGTCGCGCTCCTTCTGGAGCGCGTCGGCCAGCTCGGTCGCCTGCTTGGTCATGTCGGTCAGCAGCCGCATGTTCTCGAGCTGCTGGATGTCGTCCACGTTGTCGCCGATGCGGAGCGCGCCGAGCGAGGTCGCCGCCACCACGGGGAGCGCGAGCAGCGAGACGAGACGGGTGGAAATGCGCCAGTTGCGCAGAGCTATTCGTGAACCCGTGCCACCGGAGCCGACCTTGTTGCCGCCCTTGGGCTTCCCGGGCGGCGGGGGAGGAGCAGACGCGCCGGGGCGCCCGGAGCGCTCACCGCCGTCGCCGATCTCCGCCGGACCCGGGTTCTGGGCGTGCTGGGGGGAGGAACCGTGACCGGCTCCGTTGTGTGGCTCCGGCTCCGCCGAAGCGCTGCCATCCCTCTTGAAACGTCCCTGCACTAGCGTCGCAACCTCTGGACCAGGCGCCCCTCCGCGTGAACGGCGGGGCGGTGTCGGCGTCTTGGGGGCGCCCTGAATACGTCCCCTGTTGGTGGTCGTGAGTGACCGGCGCTGGCTCCCCCTTCCACCGCCGCCAGGCGCTGCTTTGCGCCTCTGCGCGCCGGCACGATCCTGCGGCGGTCCGTGGAATTCCAGCACAGTGCCGGACCTCCAACAAGGCCAATGGATAACGGTCTGTTCACTGTGACAGAGTGTGAGGCGTGCGTTACTGGATGTGGACAGGGTTCCCCGTCAAAACGGGCATAGTTCTGCGATTCACCGCCGCGAGCGGGGTGTCCCAGTCGCCATGATCAGGAGCGGAATGCGGGCTTCAGGTGACTAATGCCCGTTTTGCCACAGTGGGTTGAGGATCCGGATTGCCCGGTTTGCCCATGAGTGAGTGAGCAAACTCACACGCCGATCATGCCTTCTTCACGCCTTGACCCGGGAATCCGATGTTTAGCCTGACGCTTTACAGGGATGGCTAATCCGACAACCCGCGCTTGTGGGGCGACTCTTACGGTCGGCCCGGCGCCCGCATACGACGAGGTCCTGAACAACAGTGAAGACGACGATGATGTTCCGCACGATAGCCAACCCCCGGCGCACCACGCTGGCCCACCTCGCCGACGCCGAGGAGCTGCGCACGCCGGAGCTGGAGCATTCTGTCGACCTCCCCTCCCAGACCGCCAACCCGCGCCGGACCGTCCTCATGAAGGTCCCGGTCCCGGCCGCGGAGTAGTTGCACGGTCAAGTACGGGCAGGACTCGCCCGCTGCTCAAGGCGGATCCTGTGAATACGAGACGGTCCCTGTGAGAACACAGGGAAAAGGGCGCCCGGCCACACGACCAGGGCGCCCTTCTTGTGCACGCGCCGCCACGCAAGGCGTCTATTGCGCGAGGCAGGCACCCTGAGGGGCGCCCCTCCCGCGTTAGCCTGGAGCGTCAGACTCCAGCCAGCTCAGTTAAGGGGCGCAAGCATCCCGTGCGCATCGCCAGGTTCTCCATCGACGGGAACGTAGCCTTCGGCGCGGTCGAGGGCGACAAGCCGGACGAGCTCGTCCTCGACATCATCAAGGGCATTCCGTTCGCGGACTTCGAGCTCTCCGGTACGAAGGTCCCGGTCAGCAAGGTCAGGCTGCTGCCGCCGGTGCTCCCCAACAAGGTCGTCGCCTTCGGCCGCAACTACGCCGAACACGCCAAGGAACTGGGCAACGAGGTGCCCGACGCCCCGTTCGCCTTCTTCAAGCCGGCCACCTCGGTGATCGGCCCCGGCGACGAGATCCAGTACCCCTCCTTCTCGCAGGAACTGCACCACGAGGCCGAGCTGGCCGTGGTCATCGGCCGCATGTGCCGCGAGGTCCCGCGCGACCGCGTCAAGGACGTGATCTTCGGCTACACCTGTGCCAACGACGTCACCGCGCGCGACGTCCAACGTCGCGAGAAGCAGTGGGCCAGGGCCAAGGGCTTCGACACCTCCTGCCCGCTCGGCCCCTGGGTGGAGACCGACCTCGACCCGAGCGACCTCACCATCCAGCTCACGGTCAACGGCGCACAACGCCAGCTCGGCCGTACGAGCGAGATGATCCACTCCATCGAGGATCTGATCGTCAACATCACCGAGGCCATGACGCTGCTCCCCGGCGACGTCATCCTCACGGGCACCCCGGCAGGCGTCGGGCCGCTCACCGTCGGCGACGAGGTCGCCGTCACCATCGAAGGCATCGGCACTCTCACCAACAAGGTGATCAAGCGTGGCTAACGGCTCCGTCCGCGTACGTTTCTGTCCGTCCCCGACCGGCAACCCCCATGTGGGCCTGGTCCGCACGGCCCTGTTCAACTGGGCGTTCGCCCGCCACACCGGCGGCACGTTCGTCTTCCGCATCGAGGACACCGACGCGGCCCGTGACTCCGAGGAGTCCTACGAGCAGCTCCTGGACTCCCTGCGCTGGCTGGGCTTCACCTGGGACGAGGGCCCCGAGATCGGCGGCCCGCACGCGCCGTACCGCCAGTCGCAGCGCATGGACACCTACAAGGAGATCGCCCAGAAGCTCCTGGAGGCCGGCCACGCGTACCACTGCTACTGCACCGCCTCGGAGCTGGAGGAGCGCCGCGACGCCGCTCGCGCGGCCGGCAGGCCCTCCGGCTACGACGGCAAGTGCCGCGAGGTCACGCCCGAGCAGAAGGAGCGGTACGAGGCAGAGGGCCGCGAGTCGATCGTCCGCTTCCGCATGCCCGACGAGACGATCACCTTCACGGACCTCGTCCGCGGCGAGCTCACCTTCACCCCGGAGAACGTGCCGGACTACGGCATCGTCCGCGCGAACGGCGCCCCGCTCTACACGCTGGTCAACCCGGTCGACGACGCCCTGATGGAGATCACCCACGTCCTGCGCGGCGAGGACCTCCTTTCTTCTACGCCCCGTCAGATCGCCCTGTACAAGGCGCTGATGGAGCTGGGCATCGCCAAGTCCGTGCCCCAGTTCGGCCACCTGCCGTACGTGATGGGCGAGGGCAACAAGAAGCTCTCCAAGCGCGACCCGCAGTCCTCGCTCAACCTCTACCGCGAGCGCGGCTTCCTCCCCGAGGGCCTGCTCAACTACCTGTCCCTCCTCGGCTGGTCGCTCTCGGCGGACAAGGACATCTTCACGATCGAGGAGATGGTCGCCGCCTTCGACATCGCCGACGTGAACCCCAACCCGGCCCGCTTCGACCTGAAGAAGTGCGAGGCGATCAACGCCGACCACATCCGCATGCTGGGTGTGAAGGAGTTCACCGAGCGCTGCGCCCCCTGGCTGAAGGCCCCCTTCGCCCCCTGGGCCCCGGAGGACTTCGACGAGACGAAGTGGCAGGCGATCGCCCCGCACGCGCAGACCCGTCTGAAGGTCCTCTCGGAGATCACCGACAACGTCGACTTCCTGTTCCTGCCGGAGCCGGTCGAGGACGAGGCGAGCTGGACGAAGGCGATGAAGGAGGGCAGCGACGCCCTGCTCCGCACGGCCCGCGAGAAGCTGGAGTCGGCCGACTGGACCTCGCCCGAGTCCCTCAAGGAGGCCGTCCTGGCCGCCGGCGAGGCCCACGGCCTCAAGCTCGGCAAGGCCCAGGCCCCCGTCCGTGTCGCCGTCACCGGCCGTACGGTCGGCCTGCCCCTCTTCGAGTCCCTGGAGATCCTCGGCAAGGAGAAGACGCTGGCCCGCATCGACGCGGCGCTGGCCAAGCTGGCGGCGTAACTCCGGCGCATGTGTGAGGGGCGGCACCCGGCGATTCGGGTGTCGCCCCTCAAACGTTCCTCTCAGACGGTGTCGCTCTCGTCGATGAGGTACGCGAACTCGTCGAAGATTTCCAGTACGACGATGACCATGATGGCTCCCGCGACCATGTACTCCAGCATCACGCCGGGGGCCACGTACGCCTTCCGCAGGTGTTCGTCCGGGCCGAGCTGCGCGGTCGCGTTCTTGCGGAAGGGATCACGCGCCAGTATCCGCACAGCCCTGTCCAGGTGGGCTCGACGCTCGCCGGGCAGGCCGTCGTAGGCCGCGCGGGCCTCGACGGTGAACTGGACGCGGTACTCGGTCATGGCTGTGACTCGGTCTTTCACTCGGCAGTCCCACCACGTTAAGGCATCCGCAGTACACGGAGCCCTGCTCACGGTTACGGTCGTTTCCATGAACATCAAGGCCGTGGTCTGGGACATCGACGACACCCTCTTCGACTACACCACGGCCGACCGGACCGGGATGCGCGCCCACTTGGCCGTAGATGGGCTGCTCCACGGGTACGAGTCCGTCGAGCAGGCGCTGGCCCGCTGGAAGGAGCTCACCAGCCTGCACTGGCGGCGGTACGCGGCGGGCGAGGGCGACTGGGAGGCCACGCGGCGCGACCGTGTACGGGACTTCCTCGGGGAGCCGCTGCTGACCGACGCGGAGGCGGACGACTGGTTCGAGCGCTACATCGCCCACTACGAGCGCGCCTGGGCCCTCTTCCCGGACGTCCTTCCTGTCCTGGACGCCCTCGCGGCCAGCCACCGGCACGCCGTCCTCTCCAACTCCAGCCTCCCCGTCCAGGAGCGCAAACTGCGCACCCTCGGCGTGTGGGACCGCTTCGAGACGGTGCTGTGCGCCGAACAGCTGGGCGTCCACAAACCGGCCGCCGAGGCGTTCCACGCCGCCTGCGAGGCGCTGGAGCTGCCGCCGCACGAGGTGGCGTACGTCGGCGACCATCCGGAGATCGACGGGAGGGGTGCCGCCGACGCCGGTCTGCTGTCCGTCTGGATCGACCGCGGCGGCGCGTACGCGACCGTCGAACCGCCCGCCGGTCCGCACCGGATCGCCACCCTCGCCGAACTGCCCGCGATCCTCGGCACGGATAGTCGTTTTGGAGCGCCGTCCACCTTCGGGTAATGTTCTTCCTGCGCCGCCGGGGAGCGGGCCGAAAGGCCGGAACTGACGGAGCAAGCTAGAACAAGATCCCTTCAGGGGCTTGCGTTCCAGTGGCCTATGGTGTAATTGGCAGCACGACTGATTCTGGTTCAGTTAGTCTTGGTTCGAGTCCAGGTAGGCCAGCTCGCAGAGCTTATCTGCATATGCGGAGATCAGATCCGCAAAGCCCCCGTTGTGTAGCGGCCTAGCACGCTGCCCTCTCAAGGCAGTAGCGCCGGTTCGAATCCGGTCGGGGGTACAGATCCTTCCCGCGAGGACGGCTCGGGTAGCTCCCACCGACCTCGACGCAGGATCGCTAGGGCCCCCGTTGTGTAGCGGCCTAGCACGCCGCCCTCTCAAGGCGGTAGCGCCGGTTCGAATCCGGTCGGGGGTACTGTCTGGTCTAAACCACATTGGTCTATGGTGTAATTGGCAGCACGACTGATTCTGGTTCAGTTAGTCTTGGTTCGAGTCCAGGTAGACCAGCTCGGACCTGCGGAAACGCAGGCTCCATGCCCCCGTTGTGTAGCGGCCTAGCACGCCGCCCTCTCAAGGCGGTAGCGCCGGTTCGAATCCGGTCGGGGGTACGTCGACGAAAGGCCCCCCACCTCGGTGGGGGGCCTTTCTCGTACCCAGGCCTACTCGATGCCGTACCGGCGCGCCGACTCCTCCTCCTGTGCCAACCGGTGCAACGCCCGCAACACCGGCTCGAAGAGCACCGCCGACGACACCGCCACCTCGACCTTCTCCGTGTCGGACTCATAGGTCTCCATGTGATCCAGGTCCCGCCGGGCCGCCTCGTGCATCAACTCGGCGTAGGGCGCCATGGTTTCGGCGTCGCACGGATAACCGAGCCGCTTCAGTGCGGCTACCAGGGCCACCAGTGAACGGTGCACCGGAGACAGGCCGCCGATCTCCCTCGTGGACTCCCAGCCGAGGATCCCGAGAAGCCGGTCCACCTCTGCCTGCGCGGCGACCGTGATGGGGTCCTCGCCGTCCGGGTCGGGAGCCTGGGGCAACGCCCACCGGGCCGCCCCCAGCCGGATCGTGCGGCCCAGGGAGTCGTCGTCCACATGCTTCAGGACCTCCTTGGCGTTCGCCACCGGCACCCGGCCCACCTGGATCAACGCCCGCACCAGCCGCAGCCGGCGCAGATGCTCCTCGTCGTACTCGGCCGTCGTCGCGTTGATCTGACGGCCGGGCGCCAACAGCCCTTCGCGCAGGTAGTACTTGATCGTCGCGGTGGACACGCCGCTGCGTTCGCTCAACTCGGCCAGTCGCACTGTCTGCGCCCTTCCTTGGCTAGTGGAACTATCCAAGCATGGGTCCTCGGATAGTGCCGCTACCCAATAGGGTCACCGGTAGGGGGAGTCGGCCGTGCACCACTGGGGGCCGGTGTTCGCGGCGATGTCGCGGATGCAGCGGGAACTGCGGAAGGACCCGAGCCGGGGGCTGCTGAACGCGGTGCTGCTCACGGCCTCGCCGTGGACGTACTACGTCGTCCAGTACTGGGAGTCCAAGGAGAAGCTCTACGCGTACGCGCACACCCCCGACGCGTTCCATCGCGTGGCGTGGGCGGCGCTCAACCGCAAGGAGCGGAAGGGGAAGGGCCGGCGGCATGTCGGGCTCTGGCACGAGACGTACGTGGTGCCGGAGGGGGCGTACGAGTCGATCTACGCGGACATGCCGGCGTTCGGCCTCGCGGCGGCAACGGGGACGCTGCCGCTCGAGGGCAGGGGGAGGTCGGCGAAGGAGAGGTTCGCTCATCGGTCGGGGAAAGAGGTGAGTGCCTGGGCGCCGTGTGGGTGCCGGGCTCTGGTGGCTGCGGCTGCGGGTTGACTGTGGTTGCTCGCTCAGTTCCCCGCGCCCCTTCGGGGCGCGGCTGCAGTTGATCTCATACAAAAAAGGCCTGCCGCGGCGTTGAGGCAGGCCTCTTTGTGAGCGTGTGGACTTCCTGGTCAGCCTGTGCGGCGCAAGGCCTCCGACAGGCGGGCCGCCGCGTCGATGACCGCCTGGGCGTGCATGCGGCCCGGGTGGCGGGTGAGGCGTTCGATGGGGCCGGAGACCGAGACGGCGGCCACGACACGGTTGGAGGGGCCGCGTACGGGGGCGGAGACCGAGGCGACGCCCGGCTCGCGCTCGCCGATCGACTGGGCCCAGCCCCGCCGGCGTACGCCGGAGAGGGCGGTCGCCGTGAAGCGGGCGCCCTGGAGGCCGCGGTGCAGGCGCTCGGGCTCCTCCCAGGCCATGAGGATCTGGGCCGAGGAACCTGCCTTCATCGTGAGCGTGGAACCGACCGGGACCGTGTCCCTGAGGCCCGAGAGCCGCTCGGCCGCGGCCACGCAGATCCGCATGTCGCCCTGGCGGCGGTAGAGCTGCGCGCTCTCGCCCGTGACGTCACGGAGGTGGGTGAGCACCGGGCCCGCCGTCGCGAGGAGGCGGTCCTCGCCGGCGGCCGCGGCCAGCTCGGCCAGCCGAGGGCCGAGGATGAAACGGCCCTGCATGTCGCGTGCCACCATGCGGTGGTGTTCCAGAGCCACGGCCAGGCGGTGGGCCGTGGGTCGTGCGAGTCCGGTGGCCCCGACCAGACCCGCGAGGGTGGCCGGACCGGACTCCAGAGCGCTCAGGACCAGGGCCGCCTTGTCCAGAACGCCGACGCCGCTACTGTTGTCCATGCAACGATACTCGCGTCTCACTCTGTGAAACGCAAGTTCAATTTCGCGTGGACCTTGCCACTCTGGAAGGACGACAACGGCTCGTCGACCAGCGAGCCCGGCGGCCGGCGCGCGATACCGCGACATGACGGGGGTTCCGCGCGCTCGCCACCTCCGAGATCTCTAGTTGGGCCGGCGCACGGACAAGCCGGCCGGAGGGAAAGCGATGGGTAGGACACTCGCGGAGAAGGTCTGGGACGACCACGTCGTCCGGCGCGCCGAGGGCGAGCCCGACCTCCTCTTCATCGATCTGCACCTGCTGCACGAGGTGACCAGCCCCCAGGCCTTCGACGGTCTTCGCAAGAGCGGGCGGAAGGTTCGCCGGCTCGACCTGACCATCGCCACCGAGGACCACAACACCCCCACCCTCGACATCGACAAGCCCATCGCCGACCCGGTCTCCCGGGTCCAGCTGGAGACGCTGCGCAAGAACGCCGCCGAGTTCGGGGTGCGGCTGCACCCGCTGGGCGACGTCGAGCAGGGTGTCGTGCATGTGGTGGGTCCGCAGCTCGGGCTGACCCAGCCGGGCATGACCGTCGTCTGCGGTGACTCCCACACCTCCACGCACGGCGCCTTCGGCGGCCTGGCGTTCGGTATCGGCACCTCCCAGGTGGAGCATGTGCTGGCCACCCAGACGCTGCCGCTGGTCCGCCCGAAGACCATGGCCATCACGGTCGACGGCGAACTGCCCGAGGGCGTCACCGCCAAGGACCTGATCCTGGCGATCATCGCCAAGATCGGTACGGGCGGCGGCCAGGGCTATGTCCTGGAGTACCGCGGCTCCGCCATCGAGAAGCTCTCGATGGAGGCCCGCATGACCATCTGCAACATGTCGATCGAGGCCGGCGCCCGCGCGGGCATGATCGCCCCCGACGAGACCACCTTCGAGTACCTCAAGGGCCGCCCGCACGCCCCCGAGGGCGAGGACTGGGACGCGGCCGTCGCGTACTGGAAGACGCTGAAGACGGACGAGGACGCCGAGTTCGACGCCGAGGTCGTCATCGACGCCGCCTCGCTGTCACCGTTCGTCACCTGGGGCACCAACCCCGGCCAGGGCGCGCCGCTTTCGGCGTCCGTCCCCGACCCCGCTTCGTACGAAGACGCTTCGGAGCGCCTCGCCGCCGAAAAGGCCCTGGAATACATGGGGTTGGAGGCCGGGCAGCCGCTGCGCTCCATCAAGGTGGACACCGTCTTCGTAGGCTCTTGCACCAACGGCCGCATCGAGGACCTGCGCGCCGCCGCCGAGCTCGTCAAGGGCCGCAAAGTCGCCGACGGCGTACGGATGCTGGTCGTCCCCGGCTCCGCGCGGGTCGGTCTGCAGGCCGTCTCCGAGGGCCTGGACGTCGTCTTCAAGGAGGCCGGCGCCGAATGGCGGCACGCGGGCTGTTCCATGTGCCTGGGCATGAACCCGGACCAGCTCGCCCCGGGTGAGCGCTCCGCGTCCACCTCCAACCGCAACTTCGAGGGCAGGCAGGGCAAGGGCGGCCGTACGCACCTGGTCTCGCCGCAGGTCGCCGCCGCGACGGCCGTCCTGGGCCACCTGGCGTCCCCCGCCGACCTGACCGACGCCGACACCCGTACGCCCGCTGGAGTCTGAGAGTCATGGAAGCATTCACCACGCACACCGGCCGGGCAGTCCCGCTGCGCCGCAGCAACGTCGACACCGACCAGATCATCCCCGCCCACTGGCTCAAGAAGGTGACCAGGGACGGCTTCGAGGACGGGCTGTTCGAGGCCTGGCGCAAGGACGAGACGTTCATCCTCAACCAACCCGAGCGCAAGGGCGCCACCGTCCTGGTCGCCGGCCCCGACTTCGGCACCGGCTCCTCCCGTGAGCACGCCGTGTGGGCGCTGCAGAACTACGGCTTCAAGGCCGTCATCTCCTCCCGCTTCGCCGACATCTTCCGCGGCAACTCCCTCAAGAACGGCCTGCTCACAGTCGTTCTGGAGCAGAAGACCGTGGACGCGCTGTGGGAGCTCACGGAGAAGGATGCGACTGCTGAGGTCACTGTGGACCTTGAGGCGCGTGAGGTGCGCGCCGAGGGGATCACCGCCGCCTTCGAACTGGACGAGAACTCCCGCTGGCGGCTGCTGAACGGGCTGGACGACATCTCCATCACCCTCCAGAACGAGGCGGACATCGCCGCGTACGAGGCCAAGCGGCCGTCGTACAAGCCGAGGACGTTGAAGGTCTGACCTCGTCGGCGGCCATCCCCTCCGACCGGTCCGGGTGGTCCGCGCAAGGCGGATTCCAGCCACCGTGACACCCCCCTGTACCCCCAATCGAGCACGGTTGGGGGTACAGCCATGTCTGGGGTGACGCGCCTTCGAAGTGGTGTGCAGAAAGGTTTCAACTCCCCTAGTTACAAAGGCGATTGCCGGGGTACGCGCACCATGGTGCGGCATCGGAAGGGGGTGCCCGGCATGCCTCCGGGAGACGGTAGTTGCCCCCTGCGCAGGCGACAACTCGCCCCAGATGGCACAATCTGTGCATGGAACACGACGGCCAACTCGAGCTCTATGCGGCGGTCGCGAGCCAACTCAAGGAAGCGCACGCAAGGGTGCGCGCACTGCAAGTCCCGGAGGGCGTACGGATGGCGCTGACCCGGAAGCTGCTGGTCGTTACGGCGGTGGCCAAGCACGATCTCGCCGACGCGGCAAGGCGTCTGGAGGGCTTCATGACGGACCTCGACGAGGGGCGAATGCCCGCGGAGGAACGCTGAAGGGCTCCATGACCGCCGAGTTCGTTGCGGCACAAGGGTGATAAGCCCGTTTCGTGTTTGATTTGCGGTATATATCTGCCTAACGTGCGAAAAAGCTTGAACAGTTTCGTTCTGGCGAATCTCCGAAGGGGAAGACGTGAACAAGGCGCAGCTCGTAGAAGCGATTGCGGACAAGCTCGGAGGCCGTCAGCAGGCCGCCGACGCTGTCGACGCCGTCCTGGACGCGATCGTCCGGGCGACGGTCGCGGGTGAACGGGTGTCGGTCACCGGTTTCGGTTCGTTCGAGAAGGTCGACCGGCCGGCCCGCTACGCCCGCAACCCGCAGACGGGTGAGCGGGTTCGGGTCAAGAAGACCTCTGTGCCCCGTTTCCGTGCGGGCCAGGGGTTCAAGGACCTGGTGAGCGGTTCGAAGAAGCTCCCCCGGGGTGGCGAAGTCGCGGTCAAGAAGGCGCCCAAGGGCAGCCTGACCGGTGGGGCCGCGGCGACGGTCAAGAAGGCGGCGGCGAAGAAGACGACCGCGAAGAAGGCCGCGGTGAAGAAGACCACGGCTCGCAAGACGACCACGGCGGCCAAGAAGACGACGGCGGCGAAGAAGACCACCGCGAAGAAGGCCACCACCAAGACGGCTGCGGCCAAGAAGACCACGGGGGCGGCGGCCGCGAAGAAGACCACGGCCAAGAAGGCGCCGGCGAAGAAGGTCACCGCCAAGAAGGCGCCGGCCAAGAAGTCGACGGCTCGCAAGACGACCGCGAAGAAGACCGCCGCCCGTTGATCGGGAGGCGCTGGTTACTCTCACACGCGCCGGGCCGGGCTCCTTGATCGGAGCCCGGCCCGCGGTGTTTTGGGGTGTGGTCGCCTGTTCGCCGTGGGGGGCTTTGCTTTGTGGCGGGTGCGGGCTGTGTCCGGTTGCTCGCACCACGCGGCGGAGCAGCAGATCGATACGGCCCCGCGCCCCTGAAGGGGGCGCTGCAGATGTCCTCTTGTCTCAGAGGGTCTGCAGGGTGATCAAGGTGATGCGGAGGGAGGTGCCCTCGCCCTCCGTCTCGATACGGACCCGTTGGCCGGGGCGGAGCAGGCGCAGGTGGCCCGCGTCGAAGGCCCGGGTGTCGAAGGGGACGGGGGTGCCGTCGTCGAGGAGGACCTGGCCGGAGCGGGTCTCGGGGTCGTAGGTGTACGCGGTCGCCTGCATGGGCGCAGCCTACTGGCCGGGTATGAGCAGGCGCGCGGCCGCGGCGGCCGTACGGGGGCCGACGCCCAGGGCGAGGGCTGCGCGGAGGTCGTCGCCGGTGTCCACGTCCTGGCGTACGGAGTCGGCCTCGTCCACGGTCAGTTCCGTCGCGCCCGAGCGGCGGTGGCGCAGCCGGGAGTCGGGGCCGAAGGCGGGGCGCAGGGCGCGGCCGGGGGTCGCGGCGAGCAGGGTGGTGCCGGTACCGGCGGCGTCCGGGAGGAAGGCGCGGGGGAATGCGGCGGCGGCTTCCAGGACTCGGGTCAGTTCCGTGGGGCGCAGAGCCGGTAGGTCGGCGTTCAGGGCCGCCAGAGGGCTTCGCGGGCGCACAGTGCGCAGGAGGGCCTCCGCGTGCCGCAGAGCGGCGTTCAGGCCGTCCGCCGGGTCGGCCTGCGGGTCGTCCGGGACGATACGGGCGCCGAGGGCGGCGAGCTCGCGGCCTGCCAGGTGATCGTCCGTGACGACCACCACACCGTGGACCGCCGTGGAGGCCAGGGCCGCCGCCACCGTGTCCTGGGCGAAGGCGAGGGCCAGGCCGGGGCGCACCCCGCCGGCGGCGGTGTCCGCGAGTCTGCTCTTGGCCCGGGCCAGGGGCTTCACGGGTACGACCAGGGTCCACTGCACGAGCGTTCCGTCCTTCTCTTGTCGCGGTCATTGTCGCCTGGCCACACGGGAGGCCCGCAGGGCGGGGCGTACGGTGTTCTCGACATACCGGCGGCTCGGGGCGACACTTGTGCGGCTCCGCCCCCCGGAGCAGGCCCTGGGAAGTCCTAGAGGAAGGTGTCCGCGTGCCCCGCCGCAGAATCGGCTTCTGGTACCGCCTCGCCGCGGTGATCGCCAAACCGCCACTGGTGGTGCTGATCAAGCGGGACTGGCGTGGAATGGAGAACATTCCGGCTGAGGGTGGATTTATCACCGCGGTGAACCACAATTCGCATGCCGATCCCTTTGCGTACGCCCACTATCAGTACAACAGTGGCCGCGTTCCGCGATTTCTCGCGAAGAGCGGCCTCTTCGGGAAAGGATTCATCGGCGCCGTCATGCGCGGCACCGGACAGATCCCCGTCTACCGCGAGACCACGGACGCGCTGAGCGCTTTCCGGGCCGCGATCGACGCCGTGGAGCGCGGTGAATGCGTCGCGTTCTACCCGGAGGGCACCATCACCCGGGACCCCGACCAGTGGCCCATGACCGGCAAGACCGGGGCCGCGCGGGTCGCGCTGCAGACCAGGTGCCCGGTGATCCCCGTCGCCCAGTGGGGCGCCAACGAGCTGCTGCCGCCGTACGCCAAGAAGCTCAACGTCCTTCCGCGCAAGACCCACCACGTGCTCGCCGGTCCGCCCGTCGACCTCTCCCGCTTCTACGGCAAGGAGATGACCCCCGACCTGCTGAAGGACGCGACGGAGGTCATCATGGCCGCCATCACCCGGCAGCTGGAGGACATCCGCGGCGAGAAGGCACCGAAGACGCCGTACGACCCGAAGCACGAACGCATCGAGCAGCGGCGCCGGACGGCCGCGGCGGTCGAGCACCGGCGGCCCGACCAGCACAATGGAGCCCTGCGGGAAGAGGAACGTCAGGAAGAGGGGCAGGGCAAGTGAGCAAGCCGGTCAAGGCGGCCGTGTTCAGCGCCGGTTCGTGGGGCACGGCCTTCGGCATGGTGCTCGCCGACGCGGGGTGCGAGGTCACACTCTGGGCGCGCCGTCCGGAGGTCGCGGACGCGATCAACTCCACCCGGACCAACACCGACTACCTGCCGGGCCTCGAGCTCCCGCAGAACGTGCGGGCCACCACCGACCCGGCCGAGGCCGCCGCCGACGCCGACTTCACGGTCCTCTCCGTGCCGTCCCAGACCCTGCGCGCCAACCTCGCCGAATGGGTTCCCCTGCTGGCCCCCGACACCCTCCTCGTCTCGCTGATGAAAGGCGTCGAACTCGGTTCCGCCATGCGGATGAGCGAGGTCATCGAGGATGTCGCGAAGGTCGGCCAGGACCGTATCGCCGTCGTCACCGGGCCCAACCTGGCCCGCGAGATCGCCTCCCGCATGCCGGCCGCCTCCGTGGTTGCCTGTACCGACGAGGCGGTCGCCCAGCGGCTCCAGGCCGCCTGCCACACGCCGTACTTCCGCCCGTACACCAACACGGACGTGGTGGGCTGCGAACTGGGCGGCGCCGTCAAGAACGTCATCGGTCTCGCCGTCGGAATCGCGGACGGCATGGGATTGGGCGACAACGCCAAGGGGTCCTTGATCACCCGCGGCCTCGCCGAGACGACCCGCCTCGGCCTCGCGATGGGCGCCGACCCGCTCACCTTCTCCGGACTCGCGGGCCTCGGCGACCTGGTGGCGACCTGCTCCTCGCCGCTCTCCCGCAACCACACCTTCGGCACCAACCTCGGCAAGGGCATGACCCTGCAAGAGACCATCGCGGTCACCAAGCAGACCGCCGAGGGCGTCAAGTCCTGTGAGTCGGTACTCGACTTGGGGCGTAGGCACGGCGTCGACATGCCCATCACGGAGACGGTCGTCGACATCGTCCACGACGGCAAGCCGCCGGTCGTCGCCCTCAAGGAGATGATGTCGCGCTCCGCCAAGCCGGAGCGACGCTGATCGAAACCGGCCGTGCGGGCGCTGACTGCCGCCCTACCAACGGGTACTCTCAACGCGATATGAGCACCGAGAACCTCCCCCAGAGCCCTGAGCAGCCGTCCCGCAAGCCGCGCGTGGCCGTCGTCTTCGGCGGCCGCAGCTCGGAACACGGGATCTCCGTCGTCACGGCCGGCGCCGTCCTGCGGGCCATCGACCGGACGAAGTACGACGTCCTGCCGATCGGTATCACCCGGGACGGCCGTTGGGCGCTCACCGCCGACGAACCGGAGCGCATGGCGATCACCGACCGCCGTACGCCGGAGGTCGAGGAACTCGCGGAGTCGAGGGACGGCGGCGTGGTGCTTCCCATCGACCCGGCCAACCGCGAAGTCGTCTACAGCGAGCCCGGTTCGGTGCCCAAGGCGATCGGCGAGGTCGACGTCGTCTTCCCCGTCCTGCACGGCCCGTACGGCGAGGACGGCACCCTCCAGGGCATGCTGGAGCTCTCCGGCGTCCCGTACGTCGGCTCGGGCGTCCTCGCCTCGGCCGTCGGCCAGGACAAGGAGTACATGAAGCGGGTGTTCACCTCCTTCGGGCTCAAGGTCGGCCCGTACGTGGTGATCCGGCCCCGCGAGTGGCAGCTCGACGAGTCCGCCGCCCGCAAGAAGATCATCGACTTCGCCGGCGAGCACGGCTGGCCCCTCTTCGTGAAGCCGGCCCGCGCGGGCTCCTCCATCGGCATCACCAAGGTCGACGACCTGTCGGGGCTGGACGAGGCGATCGCGGAGGCCCAGAGCCACGACCCGAAGATCCTCGTCGAGGCGGCGCTGCGCGGCCGTGAGATCGAGTGCGGGGTGCTGGAGTTCGAGGACGGCCCTCGCGCTTCGGTTCCGGCGGAGATCCCGCCGCCGGACGCCCACGCCTACTACGACTTCGAGGCCAAGTACATCGACTCGACCCCGGGCATCGTGCCGGCACCGCTGACGCCGGAGGAGACCGCGGAGGTCCAGCGCCTGGCGGTGGACGCCTTCGAGGCGGCGTCGTGTGAGGGTTTGGTGCGTGCCGACTTCTTCCTCACGGAGGACGGGGAGTTTGTGATCAACGAGATCAACACGCTGCCCGGTTTCACGCCGATCTCGATGTATCCGGCGATGTGGAAGGCGACGGGAATCGAGTACCCGGAGTTGGTGGACCGCCTGATCCAGGCGGCGCTGAGCAGGTCGACGGGGCTGCGCTGAGGAAAGGGGCTGCGCCCCTTCACGAGCGCGGGGCTGTGTCGATTGCGGCTCCGCCGCGATGGGGGTCCCCCCGGTCGAGCGAAGCCGAGACTGGGGGAGCGACCAGCCACGACGGACTCGCAGCCTCCCGACGGCCTTCCGAGGCACCCCTCAGGAGGCAATCCCCTCAGGGATCGTCTTCTTGATCGCCGGTGCAAGCCCCACAAGGATCGGCGAGGTGTCCTCCCCGGCCCTCTCAGCCGACACCGTCACCTCGACATACGCGGAGCGATTCGCCGTGGTGAAGCGATACGACCCGTCGTCCCGCTTCTCCATCAGCCAGTCGACCCCGTCCACCGCCCCCGCCACCGCATCGGCGTCGCGCCCCTCGGCCACCCTGGGGTCGACCATCTTCGGCGGCTGGGGCACACCACAGCGCAGTATGATCACCGCGTCGCCCCAGCGTGCCGTCAGCTCGGAGGCCGGCTGAGGATCCCGGCGGCTGAGACCGTCCACTTCTCGCGGCAGGGCCCCGTCCAGCTTCTGGCACAGTTTCGTGGCGGCAGCCCCAGCGCTGGGAACCGCCGCTGATCCGCCGTCGTCTGCTGAGGAGCAGCCCGAGACGGCGATCAACGACACGGCCAGGACGGGCAGCCCGAAGCGAGCGGGGTGCCGGTGACGCAAGGAGTTCACCGGCCAAAGGGTAGACGGGGGCTACAGGTGTACGACCGGGCAGGTCAGGGTGCGGGTGATGCCGTCCACTTGCTGGACCTTTGCGACCACGAGTCGGCCGAGGTCGTCGACGGTGTCGGCCTGGGCGCGCACGATGACGTCGTACGGACCCGTCACGTCCTCGGCCTGGATGACCCCAGGGATCTTGCTGATCGTGTCGGCGACGGTCGACGCTTTGCCGACCTCCGTCTGGATCAGGATGTACGCCTGTACCACGGAACCTCCAGGGCGGCCACGAGGATCATGTGGGGAAAAGGAACGCCACGGTATCGCGTCGTCACGCGCCACGGGGAGACCTGTGGAGGCCGCGCCGCGCACACCGGGGCGCGGGGGCGACGGAAGGTGACGGTCGGCGCGATCGTACCGAGGACGAGAACCGCTCGCGACCGGGCGCGGGCGACACTGGAAGCGGCACAAGAAGGGGCGATACGACGATGAAGGGCACCGTGGGAGAGCTGGGGGAGTTCGGGCTCATCAGGGAGCTCACCTCCCGGCTCACCACCACCCCCGCGGTCCGGGTCGGCCCCGGCGACGACGCCGCCGTGGTGGCCGCGCCGGACCGCAGGGTCGTGGCGAGCACCGACCTGCTCCTGGAGGGACGGCATTTCCGCCGGGACTGGTCCACGGCGTACGACGTCGGGCGCAAGGCGGCCGCGCAGAACCTCGCGGACATTGCCGCCATGGGCGCCGTACCCACCGCGCTGCTCCTCGGCCTGGTCGCGCCCGTCGAACTCCCGGTGACCTGGGCGACCGAGCTGATGGACGGCCTGCGTGACGAGTGCCAGGTCGCGGGGGCGGCCGTGGTCGGCGGTGACGTCGTGCGCGGTGACACCATCATGATCTCCATCACCGCGCTCGGTGATCTGCGCAACCACGAGCCCGTGACCAGGGCGGGCGCCCAGCCCGGGGACGTCGTGGCCGTCACCGGCTGGCTCGGCTGGTCCGCCGCCGGGCACGCGGTGCTCTCGCGTGGCTTCCGCTCGCCGCGCGCCTTCGTGGAGGCCCACCGGCGCCCGGAGCCGCCG
This sequence comes from Streptomyces capitiformicae, assembly GCF_002214185.1. Classification (NCBI taxonomy): domain Bacteria; kingdom Bacillati; phylum Actinomycetota; class Actinomycetes; order Kitasatosporales; family Streptomycetaceae; genus Streptomyces; species Streptomyces capitiformicae. The sequence goes on from NZ_CP022161.1 coordinate 1,088,300, forward strand.
TACCACGCGGGGCCCGCGGCCGCCGAACTCGGCGCGACCGCGATGTGCGACGTGAGCGACGGGCTGATCGCCGACCTGGGGCACATCGCGGAGGCGAGCAAGTGCCGGATCGACATCCGCTCCGGCGCGATCGACATCCCCTCCCAGATGAACGACATCGGGCAGGCCGTCGGTGTCGACCCGATCCAGTGGGTGCTCACCGGGGGCGAGGACCACGCGATCGTGGCGACCTTCCCGCCGGATGTGAAGCTGCCCGCCCGCTGGAAGGTGATCGGCGAGGTCCTCAACCCCTCGGCGCTGCCCCAGGTGACCGTGGACGGGGCGCCCTGGACGAACAAGGGCGGCTGGGACCACTTCGGGGACATCGAGTCATGACCCCGCCCAGGGTTCTGACGGTGGCGGGTTCCGACTCCGGCGGCGGGGCCGGGATCCAGGCCGACCTGAAGACGATGCTCGCGCTCGGCGTGCACGGGATGAGCGTGATCACTGCCGTCACCGCGCAGAACTCCCTTGGTGTGCAGGGTGCTTGGGAGCTGCCGGTGGAGGCGGTCCGCGCCCAGTACCGCAGTGTCGTCGACGACATCGGCGTACAGGCCGTGAAGACCGGCATGCTGGCCTCGGCCGAACTGGTCGAAACGGTGGCCGAGTTGATCGGCGGCACGGATGCCCCGGCGGTCGTCGACCCGGTGGGGGTGTCCAAGCACGGGGACTCCCTGCTGGCTGCGTCCGCGCTGGACTCCGTACGGACGAAGCTGCTGCCCGTCGCCACCGTCGCCACGCCCAACCTGGACGAGGTGGCCCAACTCACCGGCGTACGTGTCCAGTCGGAGGACGATCTGAGGCGAGCCGCGGCGGCCGTGCTCGCGTACGGGCCCCGATGGGCGCTGATCAAGGGCGGCCATCTGCCGGGAGAAGCCGTCGATCTGCTGACCGACGGCTCGGAGGAGCACTGGCTGCGGGCCCCGAGGTATGACAACCGGCACACCCATGGCACGGGCTGCACTCTCGCCTCCGCGATCGCGTCGCAGCTCGCGAAGGGCCAGTCCGTGCCGGAGGCCGTGGCGGCAGCCAAGGAGTACGTCACCGGGGCGATCGCCGCCGGGTTCGCACTTGGCGGGGGGATCGGCCCCGTGGCTCACGGGTGGGCATTCACCGGGGGTACGCCGGGAGCTTGATGTTCGTCGCCGACTTCTCGGTGAGCCGCTTGAAGAAGGCCGCCAGCGGGCGGGAGGCGAGCAGGCGGTACATCCGGTCCCGGCTGCGGATCCGCCGCTCGGTGGGCGGCGCGAAGAACGGGCCCGCGTTGCCCGAGGTCTTCTGGCAGCCCTTGGCGAAGTCCCGGATCCGCGACTCGTACGCGGCGAACGCCGTACGGTGATCTCCGCCCGCCAGGGCGGTGAGGAGCGCCGCGATGCGTGCGAGCTCGGTGTCCCGGCCGATGAAACGGGTGAGTTGGACCGGTACGCGGTGTCGGAGTGGGGCCGGGCCGTCGCCGCGCAGCAGTTCGAGGTGGAGCGCGGAGAGTTCGAGCGACGGGTCGTGCCCAGCTCGTCCGCGAGGGTGTGCCTGGCCTGCTCGTAGGCCTTGAGCGCCTCCGCGGGCCGCCCACGCGCGTACAGGGCCCGCATCAGCTGCCCGTACAGCCGCTCGCTCAGCGGATGCGCGGCGAGCAGCGAGCGCAGTTCGGGGACGAGTTCGGGGCCGCCGCCGAGCGCGAGGTCCGCCTCGATCCGGTCCTGTACGGTGGCCAGCCGCAGTTCGTCGAGCCGCGCCACCTCGGCATGCGCGTCCGGGAGGTCGGGCAGCGCGGGTCCGCGCCACAGGGCGAGTGCCTCGCGCAGCCGCGCCGCCGCCTGCGGATGGTCCCCGGCCGCGAGCGCGGTACGCCCTTCGCCGCACAGCCACTCGAAGAGGTGGGCGTCGACGGCGTCGGGCGGGGTGGTGATGCGGTAGCCGACGGGCGTGGCCTCGATCGCCGTGTGCGCCGTGTGCGCCGTGTGCGCCGTGTGTGGCCCCAGGCGCCTGCGCAGGCCGGAGATCTGGGACTGGAGTGCGCCCGCGGCTCCGGCGGGTGGCTCGGTGCCGTACAGGCCGCCGCCGGTCAGGCGCTCGGTGGAGACCGAACGGCCCGCGTCGAGGAGCAGCAGCGTCAGCAGGGCGCGGGGGCGGAGGCCACCGGGGTCCACCGAAGTGCCGTCGTCGGCGCGTATGTCGAGGGGACCGAGGATGCCGAACCGCATTCACTGGATTGTGCCAGTACAGGAAGGGTGCAGGCACGGCAAAAAGCCGGCCCACTGTTCGGTGGACCGGCTCTGTGCAGCGAACCAGCAGTGGCCGCGCGCTAGCTGAGCGTCAGCGCGAGACCTTGCCGGCCTTGATGCACGAGGTGCAAGCGTTCACGCGCTTCGGCGTCCCGCCGACCACGGTACGCACACGCTGGATGTTCGGGTTCCAGCGGCGGGACGTACGGCGGTGCGAGTGCGAGATGTTGTTGCCGAAGCCCGGCCCCTTGCCGCAGACGTCGCAGTTGGCAGCCACGGGTCACTCCAAAGACTTCAGATGCACTTACGGTTGATCCCGGCAGGCCGGGATCGAGATCGCAGGATCAGAGATCTGAGTGGCGTTGCCAGGGGAATGGCCCGATCTGGATCGGGCAACTGGAGCAGCATACAACGGCTGCGCCAGTAGAACGAAACTACCATGGCTGCTCAGGCCCCTGTTCCCGGCCCTCTTCCGGTGGACACCCACGCTGGGTCTACGCTGCGTCCCACGTCCGGGCCGTTCAAGGAGGCGTAGGTGGCGCAGGTGCCGCAGACATTCTTCGATGCTCTCGCGGTGCGCACCTGGTGCGGTCTCGCGCTGGCGGCGCTCGGGCGGGCGCGCGAGGAGATCGACGCGATCAACGTCTACCCCGTCGCGGACGGGGACACCGGCACGAACCTCTACCTGACCATGGAGTCGGCCGTCACGGCGGTCGAGGCCGTCTTCGCGGGCCACGAGGCCGGCCCCGGGGCCACCGGGAAGCCCACCCTGGCCGACGCCGCGCGCGCGATGGCGCACGGCGCTCTGATCGGCGCCCGGGGTAATTCCGGGACGATCCTCGCCCAGCTGCTCCGGGGCATGGCCAAGGTACTCGCCGACGACGGAGAGGCGGCCCACACCGACGGCCAAGGTCTCCGGCTCGCCCTGCGCCACGCCGCCGACTCCGCCCGCGACGCCGTCGCCCATCCCGTCGAGGGGACCGTCCTCACGGTCGCCTCCGCCGCGGCCGCCGCGGTCACCGGAGCCGAGGGCGACTGCGGCGCGGTCGCCCGGGCCGCCTACGAGGGCGCGGGCGAGGCCCTCGCGGCCACCACCGGGCAACTGGCCGTCCTGGCCCGCGCGGGCGTCGTGGACGCGGGCGGACGGGGCCTGCTGGCCGTACTGGCGGCGCTGGTGGAGACGTTCACGGGGGAGGCGCCGAGGGCGGTGGCGGGTGCGGGTGCTGGTGTGAGTGTGGGTGTCGACGCCGCGACGGACGTGTGTACGGACGACCGGCCCGAGCCCGGCGGCCCCGCTTTCGAGGTGATCTACCTCCTGGAGGCGGACGACGCGGCCGTGGCCCGGCTGCGCACGCGGCTCGACGCGCTGGGCGACTCGCTCGTGGTGGTCGGCGGGGACGGCCTGTGGAACGTCCATGTGCACGTCGACGACGCCGGGGCCGCCGTGGAGGCCGGGGTCGAGGCCGGGCGGCCGTACCGGATCCGGATCACGCACTTCGGGGCCGAGGACGCGCACATGGCCGGTGCGGCCGGGCGACCGCCACGGGAGCGGGCCCAGCGCGCCGTCGTGGCCGTCGTACCGGGGGAGGGGCTGGCCGGGCTGTACACCGAGGCCGGCGCGACCACGGTGCTGGCCCGCCCCGGGGAGCCCCCCGCCAGCGGGGAACTCGTGGAGGCCGTACGGCGTGCCCACGCGCGCGAGGTGGTGCTGCTGCCCAACGACGCGGACCTTCGCCACACGGCGGCCGCCGCGGCCGAACAGGCCCGTGCCGAGGGCGTACGCGTCGCCCTCATCCCCACCCGTTCGGCGGTCCAGGGCATCGCCGCCCTCGCCGTCCACGAGCCCGACCGCCGCTTCGACGAGGACGTCGTCTCCATGACCTCCGCGGCCGGCGCCACCCGCTACGGCGAGGTCGTCATCGCCGAACGCCAGTCCTGGACCATGGCCGGCATCTGCCAGGCCGGCGACGTCCTCGGCCTCATCGACGGCGACGTGGCCGTCATCGGCGCCGACATCACCACCACCGCCGCGACGGTCGTCGACCGCATGCTCGCCGCAGGCGGCGAGATGGTCACCCTGGTCCTGGGCGACGAGGCCCCCACCGACATCGCGGCCCACGTGGAGACCCGGGTACGGGAGTCCTACCTGGCGGTGGACACGGTGGTGTACAGGGGTGGGCGGCAGGGGGCGTTGCTGTTGATCGGGGTGGAGTAGCTACGAGGGTGCGCCGGGGCGCCTGAGAGCTCGGGGGACGGGGTGCGTGGGCGAGTGCGGGTTGTCGTTGGTTGCTCGCGCAGTTCCCCGCGCCCCCTGAAAACCAGGGTGCACCCCGTGCTTTTGAGGAGCGCGGGGAACTGCGCGAGCAACCCCCGCACAGCTCAGCTCTCCCCCCGCCCCTCCACCACCTCGAGCATCCTCGATGCCTCCGCCCGCCGAGCCACCGCCACCTCGTCGTCCCGCCCGGCAACCGCGGACAACACCCCACGCGCGCGTGCCCCCGCCGCATCGCCCAGCCCCAGATCCGCCTCCAACCATCCCGCCGCGAGCTCAGCCCCACCACGGGCATCGACAAAGTCCGCCCCGAGCGAGCCGTACACCGACACCGCCCGCCCGACGAACTCCAGCGCCTCCTCGAACACCGGCCGGAACTCGGAGAGCTCCGCGTCCTCGGCCACCGACCGCGCGAGCAGATCCCCGAACTGCCGATACGTCTCACCGAGTTCGGCGACGATCCGCCGCCGGTTCTCCTCACCGGCCACGTCCGACAGGGCCGCCTCGCACCCCAGCACCGCGTCACCCATCAACTCCCGGGACGCGTCCAGCCCGGCCCCCTCCTGCGCCGCGTACCACGCCCGCGCGCGCAACGCCCGGACGTATCCGTGGACGTTGCCGAGCTCTCCCCAGAGGTCGCCCGCGCGCTCGTAGGCCCGGTCGGCGTCGGCGGGCAGCCCCGCGCGGGCGAGTGCCTCGGCGGCGAGATGGGCGAACATGGCGTGGTCGCGCTGCTCCGGCCAGTGCCGGGTGATGTCGGCGGCCCGCAGCCACCGCTCGGCGGCCTCCCGGTGCTCACCGAGCTCGGTGTGGCAGTCGCCGAGCCACCACAGGGTCTGCGCGACCGCCCCGTCGCCGTGCGTCTCGGCGGTGAGATCCGGCAGTGCCGACTCCAGTACCTCCGCGGCCTCCGCCCACCGCTCCTGCCGCAGCAGGAACCCGCCGAGCAGATGCCGGGCCCAGGAACCGAGCGTCCGGCTCTCACCAGCCTCGTCGGCCCAGTGCGCCGCCTCCAGGGCGTGCTCCGCGGCCGTCTCGACGCGGTCCCCGGCGCCGAGGACTTCGGCCAGTTGGGCGTTCAGCTGGGCGCGGCCCACCGGGTCCAGCTCCGCGCCGCCGTGCTCCAGCGCCGCGCGGGCCGCCCGCTCGGCCGTCTCCAGGTCCCCGACCTGCTGCGCGACGCCGGCCAGCCGCGCCTCGTACTGCACCGCGAACCAGGGCAGCCCGGCCGTCACATACCGCTCCGCGGCCTCCACGAACAGCTCGGCGGCCGCCTGGGCGTCCTCGCGGCGCGCGGCCAGCTCCCCGAGCAGCGCCCGCGCCTCCGCCGCCCGCGAGGCCAGCCGTACGTCGTCCGCGCGGTGCGGCTCGACGAACTCCGCCAGCTCCCGCACGGCCGCCTCGGCGGCGGCCACCGCGGCCGCGTCCGCCGTATCACCGGTGTCCTCCGTCTCGTGCATCCGCTGCACGAGGATGCGCGCCCGCCCGACCAGCACGGACGCTGTCTGCCGTACGCCGGTGCCGTCGGCCTCGTGGAGGGCGAGGACCTTCTCGTACGGCTCGGAGATCAGCTCCAGGGCCGTCTCGACGCGGCCGTTCAGGGCGTGGACCGTGGCTCCACGCGCGCGTGCCGCCAGTGCCTCGCCCGGGTCGCCGGCCTCCTCGTACAGCTCGGCCGCCTGTTCGAAGAGGGGGGCGCCCTCGGGGCCGAGGCCGATCGCCCGGTGATCGACGAGCTCCGCTTGGTCGTAGGCGGTCAGCTCGGCACCCCGGCCCCCGGCCTCCACGGCACGGGCCACGGCGGCCCATGCCGCGACGGAGTCGGGGTGCAGGGACTCGGCGAGCCGCCGCGCCTCGGCGAGCAGCCCGGCCAGGTCGCCGGGGCCCGGCGCGCTCCCCGCAGCCTCCGTCCGCTCGGCCGCGGCGGGCTGCCGGGGCGCCGGAACCGGTGCCGTACGCGTCGCACGCACCCCCAGCGGCAGCCGGTCCAGCAGCGGCTGCTGGTCCATGCGCTCCCGGGCGCCCGTACTGACGTACGCCGTGCCGTTGCGCTCGTCGAACAGCGCGGCCAGGGAAAGGGCCTCCTCGCGCGCGTGGGAGGCCAGTTCGCGGGCGGTCCAGGTACGGCCGGCCGGGCCCGGGACCGTTTGATCGCCGAACCCACGGGCGACCAGGCGGTCCATGAGCAGGGCCACCGCACTCATGAAGTCCAGCTTGCTGCGCGGGTCCCCGGAGTCCGTGAAGTACGCCGGACGCTCGGCCAGCAGCTCCAGGCCGCGTGCCTCGTTGCCGGACAGGGCGCAGAACTCCACATGGTCCGCGTACGCGCCCCGCATGCTCTCCATGGCCCGCACGAGCCGGAAGCCGCGCAGATGGTGGGCGCGGGCCTCGTCCACGCGGCCCAGGCGCAGCAGCGGCACCAGGGACGACGCCAGGACGGTGTGCGGCTCGTGGGCACACGCGTACCGGCCCTCCAGGACCGGCGCCCAAAGCTCCAGGGCCTCGGCGTCCTGGCGCAGCCGCGCCCGCCACCAGCCCTGGCCGTGCAGCTCGCACGCGTGGCAGTCGGCCATGCTGTCCCGGTCGGCGGCGAGCCACGCCTCGTACGCCCGCTCGGCCCGCGCCAGATCCCCGATGTGCGCCGCCACGCTGAACTCGGCGCCGCGCACCGCCCGTTCGGAGTGCCCGGCGAGCCGGTAGCGGTGCTCCATCTCGCCCAGCCACTTCTCGATCGCGGCGAGCGGGATGTGCGGCTGGTTGAGCATGCCGGCCGACATCCACTTGAAGACCCAGTGCAGGGAGTGGATCTCGTACTCGTCGAAGTCCTCGGGGCGCTCGTCCCACATGCGCAGCAGACGCGCGAAGGGGACGAACATCTTGTCCTTCTCGGAGCTGTAGTTGTAGACCTTCAGCTGGTGCCCGAGTGCCTCGATCACGGCGAGCGGGATGTTCAGCTTCTCCGCCTCCGCGAGCAACTGTTCCGCGCGTGCGTTACGGGCGGGTCCTTCCGGCTGCTCGTAGTTCTCCGCCATGGCCCGGCGCAGCTCGTCGAAGGCCGTGTCCTCGATGAACTCACTCACTTGCGGCCGTCCTCCCCGGTCTCGCTGTGCGTGGCCCACTCCAGCAGGCCGATGAACGCCCGGTTCAGCAGCGCCGAATCGGCGGGCCTGAGTGGGCGTTGCGCCATCAGCAGGGCCTGCCCGTAGAGGGACTCGGTGGCGGTGCCGATCAGTTCCGGGTCGTTCAGGGAGCTGATCCGCCGGATCAACGGGTTGAGATGGTTGAGCACCAACCGCGCGCGGGGGGCACTGCCCCGCAGGGAGCCGAGGATGCCCGCCCACAGGTCGTCGGCCTGCTCCTCCGCCTCCGCGCGCGCCTGCTCGTGCCGGGAGGACCGGTCGTCCAGGTGCAGCGCGGGCACGGACAGTGGGTGGAAGGCCCGCAGCACGACATCGCACCCCAGGGGGTCGAGTTTGGCCCGCGCGGCCGACAGGAAGCCCGTCAGCGCCAGCTCCTCGTCCGCGTCCAGCGTGTCCAGATGCGCGGTCACCGTGTCGGCGTCCAGCTCGGCGACCACCGTCCCCGGCCGCACCGACGGCAGCGCTTCGACCAACTCGCTGTCGTACGTGTAGCCGCCGTTGACGACCCCGACGCCCTGCGCGGAGGCGATCGGCGCGACCTGGCGGTACTCCTCGACCGTCCGCGTGAAGTGCACCACCGGGTGCCGCTGCGCGAACTCCTCCAGGGACAGCCGCCCGTCGGTCGTCTCGAAGGGCAGCCACGGCAGCATCGTGCGCAGCATCTCCTTGTCGTGCCGCGCCAGGGACTTGACCCCCAGGTAGTGCACCGACAGGAAGGCCGCCAGCCGCTCCGGATCACCGGCGGCGAGCCCGGTCAGCCAGCCGCGAATCCTGTCGCCCAGCGCCTCCCGTACGGCCGCCAGGGTCTCGTCCTCGTACAGCGACTCCCGCGACGCCGTGGGCCGCAGGCTGTCCGTGTCGAGGACGCAGCGCACGAAGAACGCCCAGTCCGGCAGCAGCTGTTCGGCCCGCTCGGTGAGCAGCATGCCCTTCAGATGCACCCGATGGCTCGCCCGCTGAGCCGGGCTGACGGCCGACGGCAGGACGTACGCCACACCCCGGATCCCGGCCAGCGGCACGTCCAGCTCGATCGCGTCCAGCGGAGTGAACCCGAACAGGTCGTGACAGTGCCGCGCGAGGGCCACCCTGCGGGTGGCGGGGGAGGGGTACGCACGGTCCCAGGGCGCGGGCAGATCGGTGACCGCCTCGTCGCCCACCCGGACGTCGTACGGCAGCAGCGACCCGAAGTCCCGGGCCAGCGACAGCACGCGCGCGTGGGAGAGCCATTCGGCGGCGCCGGGCCGCGCGATCAGGTGCACCGTCGTACCGGGCTCGGGGTGCGCCTCGTCGGGCAGCGTCCGCACGGTGTACGACCCGTCGTCGGTCGCCGTCCACTCCACGGGCGGCGCCCCGGGCGTACGGGCGCTGCGGCTGACCACCCGGATGCGTTCGGCGACCACGAAGCACGCCAGCAGCCCGATGCCGAACTGCCCCAGGAAGTCCGAGCGGACCTCCCGGAGCCCGTCGGCGATCCCGTCGGCCCGCTTGGAACTGCGGCCGATCGTGGCCAGCAGATCGTGCACATCGGACTCGGTGAGCCCCACGCCGGAGTCCTCCACCCGCAGCGCGCCGCCCTCGGCGAACAGCCGCACCCGGGCGGGCGCGTCGGGCTGCTCGGCACGCCGCGCGGTGATCGCGTCCACGGCGTTCTGCAGCAACTCCCGCAGGTAGACCTTCGGACTGGAATAGAGGTGGTGCGAGAGGAGATCCACCAGGCCACGCAGATCGACCTGGAACGTATGAGGCGAGTGGGATGAGTGAGGTGTCCGGGGTGCCTGGGATGACTGTGAGGTCATTGAATCCATCGTCGCAGCGCCGGTGGGTGGGATTCTGGCGACGGCGGCGGGGTCGGGCGGTCCCGCGAGACGGTGACCGCGGACGGGAGGCGGTACGGACCCTGCCACTGCTGGGCCCGGGAGTGCGCCATCCTAGGCCCGAACGACCCGTCTGACCAGCAGATTTCAAGGACGTATACGGGATTGTCAGTGGGTTGGTGTGCAATGGATCCCGTGCCCGCGCTCGAAGAACTGCTCAAGAACACGCTCGGCGCCGCCACCGCGAAGGTGATGGCCGAGCACCTCGGCCTGCACACCGTCGGCGACCTGCTCCACCACTACCCGCGCAGATACGAGGAGCGCGGCCAGCTCACCCACCTCGCCGACCTGCCCATGGACGAGCACGTCACCGTGGTCGCCCAGGTCGCCGACGCCCGACTGCACACCTTCGCCTCCGCCAAGGCGCCCCGCGGCAAGGGCCAGCGCCTCGAAGTGACCATCACCGACGGCAGCGGCCGCCTCCAGCTCGTCTTCTTCGGCAACGGCGTGCACAAACCCCACAAGGAGCTCCTCCCCGGCACCCGCGCCCTGTTCGCCGGCAAGGTCTCCGTCTTCAACCGCCGCCTCCAACTGGCGCACCCGGCCTACGAACTCCTGCGCGGCGACGACGTCTCCGAGACCGTCGACACCTGGGCCGGCGCCCTCATCCCGATCTACCCGGCCACCGCCAAGCTGGAGTCCTGGAAGATCGCCAAGGCGGTCCAGACAGTGCTCCCGAGCGCCCAGGAAGCCGTGGACCCCCTGCCCGACTCGCTCCGCGCGGGCCGCGGCCTGGTCCCCCTCCCCGAAGCCCTCCTGAAGATCCACCGTCCCCACACCAAGGCGGACATCGACTCCGCCCGCGACCGCCTCAAGTGGGACGAGGCCTTCGTCCTCCAGGTGGCCCTCGCCCGCCGCCGCCACGCCGACGCCCAACTCCCCGCCGCGGTTCGCAAACCCACCCCCGACGGCCTCCTCACCGCCTTCGACGCCCGCCTCCCCTTCACCCTCACCGAGGGCCAGCGCAAGGTCTCCAAGGAGATCTTCGACGACCTGGCCACCGAGCATCCGATGCACCGCCTGCTTCAGGGAGAGGTCGGCTCGGGCAAGGCCCAGCCTCTCGACTCGCTGGTGCTCACTCCCGCCGGTTTCCGCCGGATGGGGGACTTGAGCGTGGGGGACGAGGTTGTCGTGCCCGACGGGGAGATCGCGCTGATCGACGGCGTCTTCCCACAAGGAGAGCGCGATGTCTGGCGGCTGGTGCTGTCCGACGGCAGCTCTGTCGAGTGCGACGACGAGCATCTCTGGATCGTCGGTACGGGCTGCGGGGGGCACCGAGGGCAGGAACCCAAGGTCATGACCGCTCGGGAGATCCGTCTCGACACCTTCAAGGCAAACGGATCCTCGAAGTGGTACATCCCGGCCGCAACCCCCGTCGACCTCGGAGACGATTCAGGACTGCCGTTGGATCCCTACCTGTTCGGCCTCCTCCTGGGGGACGGCTCGTTCCGCCACAACCTGCGCTTCTCCACGATCGACGAGGAGATTCGAGATGCCGTGGCAGCCGCGGTCGCGCCGGAATGCCGACTGGTGCCGGTAAAGGGCTCCGGCTGCGACTACACGATCCAGCTGACGGAACGTGCCGGCGGCGTCCGCAATCCCGTGATCCAGACGCTGCGCGACCTGAACCTGTGGGGTCTCACGTCACCTGGGAAGTTCGTGCCGGACGACTTCAAGAACACGTCGGTCAAGAACCGTCTGGCCCTGCTGCAAGGCCTTCTGGACACGGATGGCACCGTCCAGGCGGACGGTCTGAACATCTCGCTCTGTTCGGTCTCGCGCAGGCTGGCGGACGACGTCGCCTGGCTCGTGCGATCGCTGGGTGGCCGTGCACGGGTTCTGCCGAAGCGCGCCGCATTCAATGTCTCGGTCGCCCTGCCCGAGGAACACGCGCCGTTCCGGCTGACCCGCAAGGCCGACCGCGTACGGGCTCGGCCGAACACGTTTCGACGTGGAATCCGGGCCGTCGAGCATGTGGGCCGCAAGCCGGTCCAGTGCATCAGCGTCGCCCACCCGAGCCATGCCTACGTCACCGACAACTTCACGGTCACCCACAACACCATGGTGGCCCTCCGAGCCATGCTCGCCGTCGTCGACGCGGGCGGGCAGGCCGCGATGCTCGCGCCCACCGAGGTGCTCGCCCAGCAGCACCACCGGTCGGTCACCGAGATGATGGGCGAGCTGGCCGAGGGGGGGATGCTGGGCGGGGCCGAGCACGCCACCAAGGTGGTGCTGCTCACCGGTTCGATGGGCGCCGCGGCCCGCAGGCAGGCCCTGCTGGACCTGGTCACCGGCGAGGCGGGCATCGTCATCGGCACCCACGCGCTGATCGAGGACAAGGTGCAGTTCCACGACCTGGGCCTGGTCGTCGTGGACGAACAGCACCGCTTCGGCGTGGAACAGCGCGACGCGCTGCGCGGCAAGGGCAAGCAGCCGCCCCACCTCCTCGTCATGACGGCCACCCCCATTCCGCGCACGGTCGCCATGACCGTCTTCGGCGACCTGGAGACCTCGGTCCTCGACCAACTCCCCGCCGGCCGCTCACCCATCGCCAGCCATGTCGTACCGGCCGCCGACAAACCCCACTTCCTCGCCCGCGCCTGGGAGCGGATCCGCGAGGAGGTCGAGAACGGCCACCAGGCGTACGTGGTCTGCCCCCGCATCGGCGATGAGGAGGACGACCCGAAGAAGGCCAAGAAGTCCCCCGAGGACGAGGCCGAGAAGCGCCCACCCCTCGCGGTCCTCGATGTCGCCGACCACCTTGCCAAGGGCCCGCTCAACGGCATCGAGGTCGAGGTCCTGCACGGCCGTATGCACCCCGACGACAAGGACGCCGTGATGCGCCGCTTCGCCGCCGGCGAGACGCACGTCCTGGTCGCCACCACGGTCATCGAGGTCGGCGTCAACGTTCCGAACGCCACGGCGATGGTCATCATGGACGCCGACCGCTTCGGCGTCTCCCAGCTCCACCAGCTCCGCGGCCGGGTGGGCCGAGGCTCGGCAGCGGGCCTGTGTCTCCTGGTTACCGAGATGGCCGAGGCCAGCGCGGCCCGCCAACGCCTCAACGCCGTCGCAGCCACCCTCGACGGCTTCGAACTCTCCCGCATCGACCTGGAACAACGCCGAGAAGGCGACGTACTCGGCCAGGCCCAGTCCGGCGCCCGCACCAGCCTCCGGATGCTGGCCGTCATCGAGGACGAGGAGATCATCGCGGAGGCGAGGGAGGAGGCGGCGGCGGTAGTGGCCGAAGACCCGGACCTACAGCACCTCCCCGGCCTGCGCACGGCCCTGGACGCCCTGTTGGACGAGGAGAGGGAACAGTACTTGGACAAGGGTTGAGGACCAGCGCGCCCCAGGAGGTGCGGGGCTGTGTCGACATGCGGCTTCGCCAGGTGGGCGCGACAAGCCACGATGGACCCGAAGTGGCCGACGGCGACCAGGCACCCACCTCCTCCCGCCTGCCAAACTGAACCGTAAAGCCGCCCACGAAGAAGGACTCCCCCAATGACCCGCGTGATCGCCGGCGCCGCCGGCGGACGGCGCCTCTCCGTGCCGCCCGGCACCGGAACCCGGCCCACCTCCGACCGCGCACGCGAGGGCCTCTTCTCCACCTGGGAATCCCTCCTCGGCGGCCCCCTGGACGGCGAACGGGTCCTCGACCTCTACGCCGGCTCCGGCGCCGTAGGCCTGGAGGCCCTCTCCCGAGGCGCCGCCCACGCCCTCCTCGTCGAGGCCGACGCGAGAGCGGCCCGCACGGTCCGCGACAACGTCAGATCGCTCGGCCTTCCCGGAGCCGAGGTCAGGTCGGGCAAAGCGGAGCAGATCGTTCATGGCCCGGCCCCGGAGACGCCGTACGACCTCGTCTTCCTGGACCCCCCGTACGCCGTCTCGGATGACGATCTTCTAGAGATTCTCCTCACACTCCGTACGGGGGGCTGGCTCGGCGAGGAAGCCCTCGTCACCGTGGAGCGCAGCACCAGAGGCGGCGAATTCCGCTGGCCGACCGGTTTCGAAGCGATCAGGTCCCGTCGCTACGGCGAGGGAACGTTTTGGTACGGTCGCGCCGCCTCCACGTGCGAAGACGCATGATGACCGGACCGAAGAGCGAGGGATCCCAAGTGCGCCGAGCCGTCTGTCCGGGGTCGTTCGACCCCATCACCAACGGACACCTCGACATCATTGGCCGCGCCTCCAAGCTGTACGACGAGGTCTACGTCGCCGTGATGATCAACAAGTCCAAGAAGGGCCTGTTCGAGGTCGAGGAGCGGATCGAGCTGATCCGCGAGGTCACCGCCGACTACGAGAACGTACGGGTCGAGGCCTTCCACGGCCTCCTCGTCGACTTCTGCAAGCAGCGCGACATCCCGGCCATCGTCAAGGGCCTGCGCGCGGTCAGCGACTTCGACTACGAGCTGCAGATGGCCCAGATGAACAACGGCCTCTCCGGCGTGGAGACCCTCTTCGTCCCCACCAACCCCACCTACAGCTTCCTGTCCTCCTCCCTGGTCAAGGAGGTCGCGACCTGGGGCGGCGACGTCTCCCACCTGGTGCCCCCGCTGGTCCTCCAGGCGCTGAACGAGCGTCTGAAGCAGGACTGAGGGGACGGCGGTCGTCCACTGGCCGTACAGTCGACCCGACCGTCTCCAACACAGCTGTAGAGAGTGGCGAGCACACGGTGGACCACACGGTGGACGTGCAGAAGAAGCTCGACGAGATCGTCTCGGTCGTCTCCGGCGCCCGGGCCATGCCCATGTCGGCCTCGTGCGTGGTCAACCGCGCCCAACTGCTCTCGCTGCTCGAAGAGGTGCGCGCGGCGCTGCCCGACTCCCTCGCCCAGGCGCAGGAGCTGATCGGCGACCGCGAGCACATGGTGGAGCGGGCCCGGATGGAGGCCGAGCGGATCATCGAGACCGCGCACGCCGAGCGCGGCTCCCTGATCTCCGACACCGAGGTCGCCCGCCGCTCCCAGAACGAGGCCGACCGCATCCTCGCCGAGGCCCGCCAGGAAGCCGAAGAGGTCCGCGCCGAGGCCGACGACTACGTCGACTCCAAGCTCGCCAACTTCGAGGTCGTCCTCACCAAGACCCTCGGCTCCGTCGGCCGCGGCCGCGAGAAGCTCCTCGGCACCGGCCCCGGCGTCGACGAACAGGGCTACGAGGACGAGGACGCTCCGGAGCGCAGCCACGACCCCGAGACCCTGCGCCGCGACGCGGACGCGTACGTGGACGCCAAGCTCGGTGCCTTCGAGGCCGTCCTCGCCAAGACTTTGGAGGCCGTCGGCCGCGGCCGGCAGAAGCTCCACGGCCGGATCGCCACCGACGACCTCGGCGCCCTCGCCCTGAACGACGACGGCACCTCCCCCCGGCCCACCAGCGACGCCGACTACCTGGCCGAGCTCGCCGCGCTCACCGACACCCCCGCCCAGCAGCCCTCCGCGGTGCCGGGGCAGTCGTCGTACGGTCAGCAGCAGGACGCGTACCGGGCGACGGCGTACCAGCAGGATCCGTACGGCGGCTACCAGCAGCAGTACGCCCAGCCCCAGCAGGCGGCCGACCCCTACGGCTACCAGCAGGCCGACCCGTACGCGGCCGGCTACCCGCAGCAGCCGTCGTACGACCCGAACCAGGAACAGCAGGGGCATCAGGGGTACGCACAGCCCCCGGCCAATGCCCTCGACGAGACCAGCCTCTTCGACACCACCATGATCACCGCGGAGCAGCTGCGCCGCTACGAGCAGGGCCGCTGACAGCGGATTGGGCCGAGAGCGAAAGGTCCAGTATCCTGGCTCTTCGGTCGCGCGTACGTCCGCGATCAACGCTGCCCGGGAAGCATCGAAGGGCGGCATCCCAGAGCTTCAAGATCGAAAGCAGGAATGGCCCTGAACGCCCGCCTCGACCACCGCAACCCTCTCGTGTTCGACACACACGAGCTGGGGCGGCGTCCTGGCGCGCTGCAGCGCCTGACCCGTGAGATCGACGCTCCCAAGGACCTCGGGATCCAGGGAGTGATCGGAGTGCCGGAAGGCGCGCCGGTGGGGCTCGAACTCCGCCTGGAGTCGGTCATGGAAGGTGTGCTCGTCACTGGCACCGCCCGTGCCAAGGCCGAGGGGGAGTGCGTAAGGTGTCTGGAGCCGCTTGAGCTGGAGCTCGACGCGGACTACCAGGAGATGTTCTCGTACCCTGACGCCGACGACCGGGGCCGCCCCAAGGCGGAGCCGGCCGACGACGCCGAGGAAGACGAGGACAGGCTCTTCATCGAGGACGGCCTGTTCGACCTCGAACCCGTGCTGCGTGACGCGGTGGTGCTCGCACTGCCGATGCAGCCGGTGTGCCAGGACGACTGCCCCGGCCTGTGCTCCCAGTGCGGAGCCCGGCTCGCGGACGACCCGGACCACCACCACGACGCCGTCGACATCCGTTGGGCGGCACTGCAGGGACTCGCCGGTTCACTCGAAGATGGCGAGAAGGACGAGATGAGCGGCGCCGAAGCTGGCGTCGACGAGAAGCAGGAGAAGTAGCCGTGGCTGTTCCGAAGCGGAAGATGTCGCGCAGCAACACGCGCCACCGCCGGTCGCAGTGGAAGGCTGCGGTCCCCACCCTGGTTGCGTGCGAGCGCTGCCACGAGCCCAAGCAGCAGCACATCGCGTGCCCGTCTTGCGGCACCTACAACAAGCGCCAGGTCCTCGAGGTCTGAGCGGCTGGTGAGAGGCTTTATGTCTGACGCCAAGGCGGAAATCAGCGCCAAGAAAAAGGCGGACAACACGGCCTCGTCCCACACGCTTCTGGAAGGGCGGCTCGGCTACCAGCTCGAGTCCGCCCTTCTGGTGCGCGCGCTGACCCACCGTTCCTACGCGTACGAGAACGGCGGCCTGCCCACCAACGAGCGCCTGGAGTTCCTCGGTGACTCCGTACTCGGCCTCGTGGTCACGGACACGCTGTACCGCACCCACCCCGACCTGCCCGAAGGCCAGCTGGCCAAGCTGCGGGCCGCGGTGGTCAACTCTCGTGCGCTGGCGGAGGTGGGCCGTGGGCTCGACCTGGGCTCCTTCATCCGGCTCGGCCGCGGTGAAGAGGGCACAGGCGGCCGGGACAAGGCGTCCATCCTCGCCGACACCCTCGAAGCGGTGATCGGTGCGGTCTATCTCGACCAGGGCCTGGACTCGGCGGCGGAGCTGGTGCACCGCCTGTTCGACCCGCTGATCGAGAAGTCCTCGAACCTCGGAGCCGGCCTGGACTGGAAGACCAGCCTCCAGGAGCTCACCGCGACCGAGGGGCTCGGCGTGCCCGAGTACCTGGTCACGGAGACCGGCCCCGACCACGAGAAGACCTTCACCGCTGCCGCCCGCGTCGGAGGCGTCTCGTACGGCACCGGCACGGGCCGCAGCAAGAAGGAAGCGGAGCAGCAGGCGGCCGAGTCCGCCTGGCGCGCGATCCGCTCCGCGGCGGACGAGCGTGCGAAGGCGGCGGCTGCGGCCGCCGCGGCCGCCGCCGAGGCCGAGTCCACCGCCGACGCGCCTTCGGACACCGCGTCGGCCTGACCCCGAACGGGACCCCCTGAGCGCCTCCAGCTCGGGGGGTCGGGGTTGTTGGGTGGGTGCGGGTTGTGTGTTGTCGCTCGCGCCCGCGCGGCGGAGCCGCACATCGACACAGCCCCGCGCCCCTGAAGAGGAGCCCCATGCCTGAGCTTCCCGAGGTCGAAGTCGTACGGCGAGGGCTGGAGCGGTGGGTGGCCCGCCGGACGGTCGCCGATGTGGAGGTCCTGCACCCAAGGGCGATCAGGCGGCATCTCGCCGGGCCGGACGACTTCGCGCACCGGCTCAAGGGGTACCGGATCGGTGAGCCGAGTCGGCGTGGGAAGTATCTGTGGCTGCCCGTCGAGGACACCGGAATCGCGGTTCTCGCCCATCTCGGGATGAGCGGCCAGCTGCTCGTGCAGCCGCACGACGCGGTCGACGAGAAGCACCTCAGGATCCGCGTACGGTTCGCGGACGCCCTCGGTACCGAACTCCGCTTCGTCGACCAACGCACCTTCGGGGGACTGTCGTTGCACGACACGATCCCCGACGGCCTGCCGGACGTCATCGGCCACATCGCCCGAGACCCCCTCGACCCGCTGTTCGACGCCGAGGCCTTCCATCAGTCGCTGCGGCGCAAGCGTACGACCATCAAACGGGCCCTGCTCGACCAGTCGCTGATCAGCGGCGTCGGCAACATCTACGCGGACGAGGCGCTTTGGCGCGCACGAGTCCACTACGAGCGCCCGACCGCCGGTTTCACGCGCCCCCGCACCACCGAACTCCTGGGGCACATACGGGATGTGATGAACGCGGCCCTGGAGGTCGGCGGCACGAGCTTCGACAGCCTGTACGTCAACGTCAACGGCGAGTCGGGGTACTTCGACCGCTCACTCGACGCGTACGGGCGGGAGGGGCTGCCCTGCCGACGCTGTGCCACGCCGATGCGGCGGCGCCCCTGGATGAACCGGTCCAGCTATTACTGCCCGACGTGTCAGCGGGCGCCGCGCGTCTCGTCGTAGCGCTCGCGTGCCCGGAGCACATCCTCCATGCGGTCCTCCACACAGTGGATGAGGGACAGCAGGCGCTCGGCGACCTCGCGGCCGAGCGGGGTGAGCGTGTAGTCGACGCGGGGCGGGTTCGTGGGCTGGGCCTCGCGGTGGACCAGACCGTCGCGCTCCAGGGCGTGGAGGGTCTGGGAGAGCATCTTCTCGCTGACGCCGTCGACCCGTCGGCGCAGCTCGTTGAAGCGGAGCGTGCCCTCGTGCAGCGCGCAGAGCGTGAGACCGCCCCAGCGGCCGGTGACGTGCTCCAGGGTGCCTCGGGACGGGCAGTTCCTGGCGAACACGTCGAAGGGCAGGTCGTCGAGGTTCGCACCATCCGCGCACGCGGCGGCCTGCGCGGGCGTCACGGCGGTCTGCGCGGCTGATTCCATACGTCGAGGATACTCCGGCGCAGCGCTAACCAGAAGGTTGCACTAACTCGCGGTTAGCGCGCCGGGGTGTGCGCGCCTCGGCGGACGCGCCCCGCGGTACGCCCCTCTAGTGCCCCGACAGGCAACGTTCGCCCCGTCGCGACGCCCGGCACGCTCCCCCACTCTCGGCTTCTCCTTCACTCTCGGCTTCTCCCCCACTCTCGGCTTCGCTCGAGCGGGAGGGGCCCCCATGAGCGGGAGGGGCCCCACCGCCGCACCGGCCGAAAGCCCAAGTACATCCAGTCCGTCTACGGGGCCTTCCGGCCGGTACACCGAGAGCACGCACCGGACGCCGCTCCTTGACGGGCAAACGTTGCCTGCCAGGGCACTAGTAACCGAAGTCCTGCGTCCACCACGGCCCCCCGTCGGCCATGTGCACACCGACGCCGAGGGTCTTGAAGTCGCAGTTCAGGATGTTCGCACGGTGGCCGGGGCTGTTCATCCAGGCCTCCATGACCGCCTCGGCGGTGGCCTGGCCGCGGGCTATGTTCTCGCCGCCGAGGCCGGTGATCCCGAGGGCGGCCGCGCGGTCCCACGGGTCCAGGCCGTCGGGGTTCGTGTGGTCGAAGAAGGCCCGCAGGGCCATGTCCTCGCTGAACAGCTGAGCCAGCTTCGCCAGCGTGCTGTTCGCCGCGACCGGGTCGCAGCCCGCCTTGGCCCGCTCCTCGTTGACCAGCTGGAGGACCGCCGCCTCGGCCTGGGTCTCCGAGGAGATCTCCGCCGGGGAAGTCTTCTCCTTCTCCTTGGTGGGCTCGGGCTTCGGCTTCTGGGTCTTCTTCGAGCCGGAGCCCTTGTCTGCTTCTTCGGAGGGCGTCTTGGGCGGCGTGGGCGTCTTGGTGGACGGGCCGGCCGAAGGTGAGGCCTCGCGCTGGGAGTCGCGGCTGGTGGACTCGTCCTCGCGCTGCTCGGCGGCGCCGTCCGTGCCGCCCTGCTGGGCCGCCGCGCCCGTCGGCGAGCCGGCCGGAACCACCGTCTCGGGACTGGCGCCACCGCTGACCGTGTACTTGTCGCCGCCCGGCAGCACACCGGTCGCGACCGCGACGGTGCCGAGGGCCACGGCGGCGGACACACCGAGCAGGCCGGACTTCACGGGCGTGACGGCCTTCTTCTTACGGCGGCGTGAACCACCGGAACGCGACGCCGCCTGGGCGTCGGCCTCCAAGAACGCGGCGAACCCGTACAGGTTCTCCGGGCCGTAGTGCGGCTCCGGGCCCGTATCGGTGACTCCGGTGGCGCGGCCCGTGGCGGCGCGGCCGGCGGCGGAGCGTCGGTGGCGTCCCATTGTCTGGCCTTCCTCGTCCTTGCGCTGTCCTGCGGTCAACGTTGGGGGTGTTGTCAACGTTGTGATCGTCGCCTTCACGAACCTCACACGAACGAGTGAGTTTCATATGAGATTCATTGGATCGGGACGGTACAGCATGGCGCCGGGGGAGGGAGGGGCCTGGGAGACATTGGCCCGTTAGCGTGCAGGCATGAGCGAGGATGTGCGGCTGGTCGCCTGGGTGCGTGGACGGGTGCAAGGTGTGGGTTTCCGCTGGTTCACGCGGGCCAGGGCGCTGGAGATCGGCGGGCTGAGTGGTTTTGCTCTCAATTTGGCCGACGGACGCGTACAGGTGGTCGCCGAGGGTACTCGCGAGGCCTGTCAAGGGCTGCTGGAGTGGCTCCAGGGCGACGACACGCCCGGGCGCGTGGACGGGGTCACCGAGATCTGGGACACACCCCGAGGGGGCTACGACGGCTTCGCCATCCGCTGACCGGGCTCAGTGAAGCGAGGCGGGTACGGCGGAAGTGCATGCCGCTGGCATATGTCAGTGGCATGCACAAACCAGAAATGTGCAGGTGGTTGCCAAGAGCGCACTGTCCATGGCAAGCTCCGCGCCGAGGATGATCCCCTCGCTCCGTCGGCCAGGAGAGGTCCCGGAAGTGCCGCCGCGCCGCCCATCGAGGGCCGCGCGCCACCGGGTCGTCCGCCAATGCGGGGCGTGATCGTGTTGACCGTCAAACTTTTTGGTGAGACGCTGAAAGCCCCGCGCACCTTAGCTGTTTGGCATGGATGAACGGCAGCAAAACTCAATAGTGCCAAGCACCGCGGGTGCGATTCCCTCACGACCCACACCGCTTCGGTCGGTCACTCAGTGTGGAGGACCATCCATCATGGCAAAGGCGCTTCTCGGTTACGTCGGCGGCTCCGACCCGCGACTCCTCGCCGAGATGCGACGGCTCCAGCAGCGCGTCCAGGACCTGGAATCCGAGCTCGTACGGATCCAGGCGGAGAACGACGCGTTGACGGCTGCCGCTTCTCACGACTCGCTCATGGAGCTCGACGCACACCAGGCGGAGCCTGCGCTCACCTGATCACTGCAACGCATGGCACCACGACAGCAGTGGTTGGGCTGCCCGTATCAACCGCTAAGTTGTCAGATCTGCAAGGGACGCCTTCCTGAGGCGTCCCTTCTTTCTTTCCCCCGTGCGTCCCCACACTCGTGAACGGTGCTTCTCACGCTCTTTAACGTGTGGTGTGCCCTGCGCGTTCATGGGTGAAACCGCGCGTTCATGGAGTGAGACAAAGCCGGGAGGTAGAGTCCAGCGGCGTGCACCTCAAGGCCCTGACCCTCCGCGGGTTCAAATCGTTCGCCTCGGCGACCACACTCCGGTTCGAGCCGGGTATCACGTGTGTCGTCGGACCGAACGGCTCGGGCAAGTCCAATGTCGTGGACGCGCTCAGTTGGGTCATGGGCGAGCAGGGCGCGAAGTCGCTGCGCGGCGGCAAGATGGAGGACGTCATCTTCGCCGGCACCACCGGGCGCCCCCCGCTCGGCCGCGCCGAGGTGTCCCTGACCATCGACAACTCCGACGGGGCCCTTCCCATCGAGTACACCGAGGTCACGATCACGCGGATCATGTTCCGCAACGGCGGCAGCGAGTACCAGATCAACGGCGACACCTGCCGTCTCCTCGACATCCAGGAACTCCTCTCCGACTCCGGCATCGGCCGCGAGATGCACGTCATCGTCGGCCAGGGCCAGCTCGACTCCGTCCTGCACGCCGACCCCATGGGCCGCCGCGCCTTCATCGAGGAGGCCGCCGGCGTCCTCAAGCACCGCAAGCGCAAAGAGAAGGCGCTCAGGAAACTGGACGCCATGCAGGCCAACCTGGCCCGCGTCCAGGACCTCACCGACGAACTCCGCCGCCAGCTCAAGCCCCTCGGCCGCCAGGCCGCCGTCGCCCGCCGGGCCGCCGTCATCCAGGCGGACCTGCGGGACGCGCGCCTCAGGCTGCTGGCCGACGATCTCGTACGACTCCGGGGGGCGCTGCAGAACGAGATCGCCGACGAGGCGGCGCTGAAGCAGCGCAAGGAGGCCGCCGAGGTCGAGCTCAAGAAGGCCCTCCAGCGTGAGGCGCTCCTGGAGGACGAGGTACGGCGGCTCACCCCGCGTCTGCAACGGGCCCAGGAGACCTGGTACGAGCTGTCACAGCTCGCCGAGCGGGTGCGCGGCACGATCTCCCTGGCTGACGCCCGGGTGAAGAGCGCCACCTCGGCCCCGCCCGAGGAGCGGCGCGGACGCGACCCCGAGGACATGGAGCGCGAGGCCGCCCGCATCCGTGAACAGGAGGCCGAGCTCGAAGCGGCCCTCGAAGCCGCCGAGCGCGCCTTGGAGGACACGGTTGACCACCGGGCCGAACTGGAGCGTGAGCTGGCCGTCGAGGAGCGTCGCCTGAAGGACGTCGCGCGCTCCATCGCCGACCGCCGCGAGAGCCTCGCCCGACTGGGCGGCCAGGTCAACGCCGCCCGCTCCCGCGCGGCCTCCGCCCAGGCCGAGATCGACCGCCTCGCCGCCGCCCGCGACGAGGCGCGGGAACGTGCCGCCGCCGCCCAGGAGGAGTACGAGGCGCTGAAGGCCGAGGTCGACGGCCTCGACGCCGACGACACCGAACTCGCCGAACAGCACGACGCCGCCAAGCGAGCCCTGGCCGAGGCCGAGTCCGCCCTCACCGCCGCCCGCGAGGCCACCACCACCGCCGAACGCCGCCGCGCCGCCACCCAGGCCCGCCACGAGGCCCTGGCCATGGGCCTGCGCCGCAAGGACGGATCGGGCGCGCTGCTCAACGCGAAGGATCGGCTCGGAGGATTGCTGGGTCCGGCCGCCGAACTGCTGACGGTGTCCCCGGGCCACGAGGTCGCCCTGGCGGCAGCCTTCGGCGCGGCGGCCGACGCGATCGCGGTGACAACCCCGGCATCGGCCGCCGAGGCGATCCGACTGCTGCGCAAGCAGGACGCGGGCCGGGCAGCGCTGCTGCTGGCGGGCGCACCGGAGGACTTGACACCGCCCCCAGGGACAGCGCCGCCCCAAAGGGGCGCGGGGAACTGCGCGACCGGCCACGACGCACCCGCGGACGAACGACGGCCTCTCCCGGCACCCCCCGCCGGGCGCACCGCACCCCCTATCGGGCACTTCGCCACCGATCTCGTCCGCGGCCCGGCCGACCTCATGCCCGCCGTGCACCGCCTACTCCACCGCATCGTCGTGGTCGGCACCCTCGAAGACGCCGAAGACCTCGTTCAAACACGCCCTGACCTCACCGCGGTCACCGCCGAAGGCGACCTGCTCGGGGCGCACTTCGCACACGGCGGCTCCGCGGGCGCGCCGAGTCTGCTGGAGGTGCAGGCGTCCGTCGACGAGGCGGCGGCCGAGCTGGAGGAACTGGCCGTACGGTGCGAGGAGTTGGCCGAGGCCCAGGAGAGCGCGGTCGAGCTGCGCCGGGAACGGGCCGGGCTCGTGGAGGAGCTGGGGGAGCGGCGCCGGGCGGCCGAGCGGGAGAAGTCCGCGGTCGCCCAGCAGCTCGGGCGGCTCGCCGGGCAGGCGAGGGGTGCCGCCGGGGAGGCCGAGCGGTCCACCGCCGCGGCCGCGCGGGCCCAGGAGGCGCTCGACAAGGCCGTACAGGAAGCCGAGGAGCTGGCCGAGCGGCTTGCTGTGGCCGAGGAGATGCCCGTCGAGGAGGAGCCCGACACGTCCGTACGGGATCGGCTGGCGGCGGACGGGGCCAACGCGCGGCAGACCGAGATGGAGGCCCGGCTCCAGGTGCGTACGCACGAGGAGCGGGTCAAAGGGCTGGCCGGGCGCGCCGACTCGCTCGACCGGGCCGCGCGCGCCGAGCGCGAGGCGCGGGCCAGGGCCGAGCAGCGCCGGGCGCGGCTGCGGCACGAGGCGGCCGTGGCGGAGGCCGTCGCGTCCGGCACCCGGCAGCTGCTGGCCCACGTCGAGGTCTCCCTCGCCCGCGCGGAGGCGGAGCGCACCGCGGCCGACGCCGCCAAGGCGCGTCGGGAGCAGGAGCTGGCGCAGGCGCGGAACGAGGGGCGTGATCTCAAGGCCGAGCTGGACAAGCTGACCGACTCCGTGCACCGGGGAGAGGTGCTCGGCGCCGAGAAGCGGATGCGGATAGAGCAACTGGAGACGAAGGCGCTGGAGGAGCTGGGCGTCGAACCGGAGGGTCTGGTCGCCGAGTACGGGCCCGATCAGCTCGTACCGCCGTCACCGCCCGCTGAGGGCGAGGAGCTGCCGGAGGACCCGGAGCATCCCCGTAACCGGCCCAAGCCGTTCCACCGTGCCGAGCAGGAGAAGCGGCTCAAGGCTGCCGAGCGGGCGTACCAGCAGCTCGGCAAGGTCAATCCGCTGGCGCTGGAGGAGTTCGCGGCGCTGGAGGAGCGGCACAAGTTCCTCAGCGAGCAGCTGGAGGACCTGAAGAAGACCCGCGCCGATCTGCTTCAGGTGGTGAAGGAGGTCGACGAGCGCGTCGAACAGGTCTTCACCGAGGCGTACCGGGACACCGCCCGTGAGTTCGAGGGCGTCTTCAGTCGGCTCTTCCCGGGGGGTGAGGGGCGGTTGATCCTCACCGACCCCGACAACATGCTCACCACGGGCGTGGACGTGGAGGCCCGGCCTCCCGGCAAGAAGGTCAAGCGGCTGTCGCTGCTCTCCGGTGGCGAGCGGTCGCTGACCGCCGTCGCGATGCTCGTGTCGATCTTCAAGGCGCGGCCCAGCCCGTTCTATGTCATGGACGAGGTCGAGGCGGCCCTGGACGACACCAACCTGCAGCGGCTGATCCGCATCATGCAGGAGCTGCAGGAGGCGTCGCAGCTGATCGTGATCACCCACCAGAAGCGGACCATGGAGGTCGCCGACGCGCTCTACGGCGTGTCCATGCAGGGCGACGGGGTGTCGAAAGTGATCAGTCAGCGGCTCCGGTAGTTCCGGCCGAGTCAGCCGTTCAGCCGGGGCAGTACCTGCTCGGCGAAGAGCCGAAGCCCTCGCCATCCCTCCTCCACCGGCATTCCGCCCGCCAGCGGATGCAGTACGTAGGTGTCGAGGCCCAGCGCCACGCACTCGTCCGGCGTGACGATCCTGTACACACCCTCGGCGCGCAACTCGTCCACTGTCGTCGCCGCCGACCGCACGGCCGACCGGATACCGGCCGACTGCCAGGACGCGTACGTCCGCGCCTCGTGCAGGAAATGCCCGCCGTACTCGGCCCAGCCCCGGTCCGGATCCTCGGCGACGTGCAGCAACGGCGTCTCGGCGGCGGGCATCATCGTCCACCCCTCGGTGCCGTACTCCACGAGCCGCTCCTTGTAGTACGCCTCCAGCTCCGGCAGATGCGCGCTCGGGAAGAACGGCAGCCCGAGACGTGCCGCCCGCCGTGCCGCCGCCTTCGACGAGCCGCCGACCAGCAGCAGGGGATGCGGCTGGGTGCCAGGGCGCGGGGTGACCCGGACCGTACGACCCCGGTAGGTGAAGGGCTCACCGGTCCACGCCCGGAGCAGGGTCTCCAGCAGCTCGTCCTGGAGTCGCCCCCGCCCCTTCCAGTCCACGTCGAACTGGGCGTACTCCTGCGGCCGGTACCCGATCCCGGCGACGGTCACCAGCCGACCGCCGCTCACCAGGTCCAGTACGGCGATGTCCTCGGCCAGCCGCAACGGGTCGTGCAGCGGACCGATCATCGCGGACACGGTCACCGCGATCCGGCGGGTCGCTCCGAACACGGCCCCCGCGAAGACGAACGGCGACGGCAGCCAGTTGTTGGGGACCCCGTGGTGTTCCTCCGTCTGCACCGTGCTGATGCCCTGTTCATCGGCGTACGCGGCCATCTCGACGGCGGCCCGGTAACGGGCGCCGAGCGAGGCGGGCGTCGCCCCGGGCTCGACCAGATTGAAACGGACGACCGTGACGGGCATGACAGGTCCCCTTCGGAGGGTGTGGAGGGGGACGTTAGCTGATTAAGCGTCAGGTTTCTATGGGAGGGTGTGTGACGACCCACTGCATGGGCCGTCACACACCCTGGGGACGCGTCTCCGCGTACCCGAGACGGGACTCGCATACTGGACCCGTTTTGAACCCTCCCCGTCGTAAGCGGGGATTCCTGGCTCACGCCGCTTGATCGCCCAGCGAGCGGTCGAGTCTTACGCGATCGGCACCAGCCGGGTTGGAACCAGCCCGGTGGGGTCCGTAGCCCCGACGTGCCTGACGATCCGATGGGTGGCAGGTCACGCCATACTGGCTCTGTTATGGAAATTCTCATCCTTGCCCTAGTCATCGCCGTGGTCGTGCTCGGCGTGCTGGGCGGGCTCGTCGTAGGCAGCCGCAGGAAGAAGCCGCTGCCCCCGGCACCCCCCACCACCCCGGACATCACCGCGCCCCCGGCCGAGCCGCACGTCGGCGACGAGGCCGAGACGCCGCGCGAAGAACCGCGCAGAACGATCGAGGAGGTGGACCTCCCGGACGCCACGGCGACGGCACCCGTCGCCGTCGAGGAGCCCCCGGCCGCCCCCGCGATCGAGATCCCCGAACCGACCGCCGGCCGTCTCGTACGGCTGCGCGCCCGGCTCTCCCGCTCGCAGAACGCGCTCGGCAAGGGGCTGCTCACGCTCCTCGCGCGCGAGCACCTCGACGACGACACCTGGGAGGAGATCGAGGACACCCTCCTCACCGCCGACGTCGGCGTCCAGCCCACCCAGGAGCTGGTCGAACAGCTGCGCGCGCGGGTGAAGGTGCTCGGCACCCGTACCCCGGCGGAGCTGCGCGGGCTGCTGCGCGAGGAGCTGCTCAAGATCCTCGTCCCCGAGTTCGACCGCGCGGTCAAGACCGACTCGCCGCTCGACACCCCGGGCATCGTGATGGTCGTCGGCGTCAACGGCACCGGCAAGACCACCACCACCGGCAAGCTCGCCCGTGTCCTCGTCGCCGACGGCAAGAACGTCGTGCTCGGAGCCGCCGACACCTTCCGGGCCGCCGCCGCCGACCAGCTGCAGACCTGGGGCGAGCGGGTCGGCGCCCGTACGGTGCGCGGTCCCGAGGGCGGCGACCCGGCGTCCATCGCCTTCGACGCGGTCAAGGAGGGCATCGAGGAGGGCGCCGACGTCGTCCTCATCGACACCGCCGGCCGGCTGCACACCAAGACCGGCCTCATGGACGAGCTCGGCAAGGTCAAGCGTGTGGTGGAGAAGCATGCGCCGCTGGACGAGATCCTGCTCGTCCTCGACGCCACCACCGGTCAGAACGGGCTCGTGCAGGCCCGCGTCTTCGCCGAGGTCGTGGACATCACCGGCATCGTGCTGACCAAGCTGGACGGCACCGCCAAGGGTGGCATCGTCATCGCCGTACAGCGTGAGCTGGGCGTGCCCGTCAAGCTCGTCGGCCTCGGAGAGGGCGCCGACGACCTGGCACCGTTCGAGCCGGAGGCGTTCGTTGACGCCCTTATCGGAGAGTAGTCACCTCCGAAATTTCGGCGGTGACCAAAGAAGCGCCCGCCCCCAACGTGTGGGGGACGGGCGCTTCGCTGTGTCCGTACGTGTGCGGGGCTTTCAGACACCGCCTAAGCACGCGACCGGTGCGCCACGTACGCCAGCGTTCCGAGCAGTAGCCGCGGGGCCGGCGGCTTCGTCGCCGAGTCGAGGGCCGGGGAGCGGAGCCAGCGGGCCGGGCCGAGGCCGGCGCGGTCGGAGGGCGGGGCGGTGACGTGGGTGCCGGGGCCGAGGCCCCGCAGGTCCAGGGCGGAGGGGTCGTCCCAGCCCATGCGGTAGAGCAGCTCGGGCAGCTCGGCCGCCGCGCCCGGGGCGACGAGGAAGTGCGCGCGACCCTCGGGGGCGGCGATCACCGGGCCGAGCGGGAGGCCCATGCGCTCCAGCCGGACCAGGGCGTGCCGCCCGGCGGGCTCGGCAACCTCGATCACGTCGAAGGAACGGCCGACCGGCAGCATGATCGAGGCGCCGGGGAACTGGGCCCAGGCCTCGCTCACCTCGTCGAGCGTGGCCCCGGCGCGGACCGGGGGAGCGAAGTCGAGGGGATGTGCGCCAGGCGCGGCGCAGTGCGCCTTGCCGCATGAGCACGCGCCCGAAGCCGTCCGTGCGCCGGGGACGACGTCCCATCCCCAGAGGCCGGTGAACTCGGCCACGGCCGTGCACTCCGAGGTACGGCCACGCCGCCGCGTACCCGAACGCATCTCCCGGATACGCATCTCCCGAATACCGCCGATCGTGAAGCCCATGCCCCCTCCAACGGGTCCAGCGCGCCGGTGGTTACGCGACGGAGGCGGAATGTGACGCTGTGTTGCCACCCGAATGGCGCAGCGCAGCACACCCGGTGGTGCGGTCCGTGACGCGCGCCCCTGAGTGCGTCACTCCGCCCACTCCCGGCCGTCATGTGTCAAGTGAATCGCGTACTGACGTCCGTGAGTTCATCCGAAGGGGTGGCGAAAGGTGGCGTTTATGGAACCGTCGTGGCTGTTCGGGTGATCGTGGGATTACTTTGAGTGCACGGGATCTGGGGACGTTCGCGCTCGTGGGTATGCCGGAGGCAAGTCGTCTTTCCGTTCGAAGGGTGGGAGCCATCGGACGTACGGCGTGGTAACCGGCATTCTGGTAGGGCTTTGCGCACACAGCGTGTAAGCGCACAGGTGGGTTTCAGGGATGGGGGCGTTCCAGTGGGCGGCAACGGCGGAAGCGGCACGAACGCTGAGAAGCGCCCGAACGAACTGTTGGGCTCGTGGTTCGTCCGCAGCGGCTGGTCCAAGGGCGAGCTCGCCCGGCAGGTGAACCGCCGGGCCCGCCAGCTCGGGGCCAACCACATCTCCACCGACACCTCCCGTGTGCGCCGCTGGCTCGACGGGGAGAACCCACGCGAGCCGATCCCCCGGATCCTGTCCGAGTTGTTCTCCGAGCGGTTCGGTTGTGTGGTCGCCGTGGAGGACCTGGGGCTGCGCGCCGCTCACCAGTCACCGTCGGTGTCCGGCGTCGACCTGCCCTGGACGGGCCCGCAGACCGTGGCGCTGATCAGCGAGTTCTCGCGCAGCGACCTGATGCTGGCGCGGCGCGGCTTCCTCGGGAGCTCGCTGGCCCTGTCCGCGGGCCCGGCCCTCATCGAGCCGATGCAGCGCTGGCTCGTCCCCTCGCCCCTCGTCCCGCGTGCGGAACCGGAGCCGCCCGCCGCCGTCCGCCGTGGCGGACGCCTCTCCCAGCCGGAGCTGGAGCTCCTGGAGTCCACCACGGCGATGTTCCGGCAGTGGGACGCCCAGTGCGGCGGCGGTCTGCGCCGCAAGGCGGTCGTCGGCCAGCTGCACGAGGTGACCGACCTCCTCCAGGAACCCCAGCCCGAGGCCACCACCAGGCGCCTGTTCAAGGTCGCGGCGGAACTCGCCGAGCTGGCCGGCTGGATGTCGTACGACATCGGCCTCCAGCCCACCGCCCAGAAATACTTCGTCCTCGCCCTGCACGCCGCCAAGGAGGCGGGCGACAAGCCTCTCGGCTCGTACGTCCTCTCCAGCATGAGCCGGCAGATGATCCACCTCGGCCGGCCCGACGACGCGCTCGAACTGATCCACCTCGCCCAGTACGGCAGCCGCGACTGCGCGAGCCCGCGCACCCAGTCGATGCTGTATGCGATGGAGGCCCGCGCCTACGCGAACATGGGCCAGCCCGGAAAGTGCAAACGGGCGGTCCGGATGGCCGAGGACACCTTCACCGACGCCGAGGAATGGGACGACCCGGATCCCGACTGGATCCGATTCTTCAACGAGGCCGAACTGCACGGCGAGAACTCCCACTCCTACCGCGATCTCGCCTATGTCGCCGGCCGCAGCCCCACCTACGCCTCCCTGGCCGAGCCTGTGATGCGCCGCGCCGTCGAGCTCTTCTCCACGGACACCGAACACCAGCGGTCGTACGCGCTGAACCTCATCGGCATGGCCACGGTGCATCTGCTCCAGCGGGAGCCCGAGCAGGGCGTGACCATGGCGCAGCGGGCCATGGAGGTCGCCAAGAAGGTGCGCTCCGAGCGCGTCAACACCCGTATCCGCAAGACCGTCGACACGGCCGTACGCGATTTCGGCGATCTCGCCGAGGTCGTCGACCTCACCGACAAGCTCGCCGCACACCTCCCCGAAACCGCCGAAGCGGTCTGACCCCCGGCCCGCCGATACCCCGCGGGCCCGCTCGACCCCGACCGCGGTCGGCCATCCCTAACTGCCCGACTCGGCTCCCCCATGCCAGGTCAACGGATGGCCCGCCGCGGTCGGCTCATTTGGCGGCCTTCACCGAGAGTTCCATCGGATACGAAACCGTTATCGGCCACCGGGCCCGCAGGGGCGGGGCCCCAGGTATGGCGAATCCTCCGTGACCTACGTTTCACCTGTCTGTAACACGACGCGGGCGTTCGTCACGTCCGGGAAACAATTCCAATCTCCCGGTGAAACGGTGCTGCGCCAATCTCCTCAGCACAGTCGGCCCTCCCCGAGAGCTCCCCCAAGCTTCAGCATCCGCACGGGCCGTTCCGACCATGAGGAGATACCGGCATTGAACGGCACAGATACCGGATTCGTATTGATCAGCGCGGCGCTCGTCATGGTGATGACGCCGGGCCTGGCGCTCTTCTACGGCGGCATGGTCCGGGCGAAGAGCGTGCTGAACATGCTGATGATGTCCTTCATCTCGCTGGGCATCGTCAGCATCCTGTGGGTGCTGTACGGATACTCCCTCGCGTTCAGTGGTGACGCGGGCGGGTTCATCGGCAACCTGGACGCGATCGGCCTCAAGGGCATCGACATCGCGAGCACGGTCGACAGCTTCGTCACCGGCGCGGACGAAAAGCCGCACCAGATCGCCGCGTTCGCGTTCATCCTCTTCCAGATGCTGTTCGCGGTCATCACCCCGGCCCTGATGAGCGGCGCGCTCGCCGACCGCGTGAAGTTCGGCGCCTGGATGATCTTCGTCGCCCTCTGGGTCACGATCGTCTACTTCCCGGTCGCCCACTGGGTCTGGGCCCCGGGCGGCTGGCTCTTCGAGATGGGTGTCATCGACTTCGCCGGTGGTACCGCGGTCCACATCAACGCCGGTATCGGCGCGCTCGCCGCGGTCCTCGTCGTGGGCAAGCGGATCGGCTTCAAGAAGGACCCGATGCGGCCGCACAGCCTGCCGCTGGTCATGATCGGCACCGCCCTGCTGTGGTTCGGCTGGTTCGGCTTCAACGCCGGTTCCTGGCTCGGTGTCGACGGCACGACCGCCCGGATGGCGATCAACACGCAGATCGCGACCGCCGCGGCCATCATCGGCTGGCTGATCTACGAGCGCATCCGCCACGGCGCGTTCACCACCCTCGGTGCCTGCTCCGGCGCCGTCGCCGGCCTCGTCGCCATCACCCCGTCCGGCGGTCACGTCAACGCCTTCGGCGCCATCCTGATCGGTGTCGTCGCCGGTGCGGTCTGCTCCTGGGCCGTCAGCCTCAAGTACAAGCTCGGCTACGACGACTCCCTCGACGTCGTCGGCGTCCACCTGGTCGGCGGTGTCCTCGGCACCCTGATGGTCGGCTTCCTCGCCACCGGTGTGGGCGGCCTCGACCAGTTCGGCAAGCAGGCCACGGGTGCCTTCTCCGTCATGGGCTACACCTTCGTGGTGACCTGGATCATCGCCTTCGCCATCCAGAAGACGATCGGCTTCCGCGCCTCCGAGGAGGACGAGGTCTCCGGTGTCGACCAGGCCCAGCACGCCGAGACCGCTTACGACTTCACCTCGGCGACCCAGTCGCACATCTCCTCCACGACGAGCAGCGTCGCTGCCACTGAGAGCAAGAAGGTCGAGGCATGAAGCTGATCACCGCGGTCGTCAAGCCGCACCGGCTCGACGAGATCAAGGAAGCACTGCAGGCCTTCGGGGTGCACGGTCTTACGGTCACCGAGGCCAGTGGGTACGGTCGGCAGCGCGGGCACACCGAGGTGTACCGCGGCGCCGAGTACACGGTGGACCTGGTCCCCAAGATCCGTATCGAGGTGCTGGCCGAGGACGACGACGCCGAGCAGCTGATCGACGTCATCGTCAAGGCCGCCCGCACCGGCAAGATCGGTGACGGCAAGGTCTGGTCGATCCCGGTCGAGACGGCCGTACGGGTCCGGACCGGTGAGCGCGGCCCGGACGCGCTCTGACCGAACAGAAGAACAGGAGTCGCTGGGTGACGAGTACGGACGCACGTACACAAGCAGAGGACTCGGGACCCAGCGGCTACGCGGCGGCCCGGCTGCACCTCCTCCAGGAGGGGGCGCAGTCCGGGCCGCCGCGCCGTGCCGCCCTCGCCGAGCTCACGGACGACTGGCTCGCGGGCCTCTTCGGCGCCGGGGCCTCGGAGCTGCGCGGGGTCTCGCTGGTCGCCGTCGGGGGGTACGGGCGCGGTGAGCTGTCGCCGCGCAGCGATCTCGATCTGCTGCTCCTGCACGACGGGACCGACGAGGAGGCCGTGGCCGCCCTCGCCGACCGCATCTGGTACCCCATCTGGGACCTGGGGCTCGCCCTCGACCACTCCGTCCGCACCCCCGCAGAGGCCCGCAAGACCGCGAGCGAGGACCTCAAGGCACACCTGGGGCTGCTGGACGCCAGGCACCTCGCCGGAGACCTGGGACTGACCGCCGGACTGCGCACCGCCGTCCTCGCCGACTGGCGCAACCAGGCACCCAAGCGACTCCCGGAACTCCAGGAGCTGTGCGCCGAGCGGGCCGAGCGGCAGGGAGAGCTGCAGTACCTCCTTGAGCCCGACCTGAAGGAGGCCCGGGGCGGGCTGCGCGACGCCACCGCTCTGCGGGCCGTCGCCGCCTCCTGGCTCGCCGACGCCCCGCGCGAGGGGCTCGCCGACGCCCGCCGCCGACTCCTCGACGTACGCGACGCCCTTCACCTCGCCACCGGGCGCGCGACCGACCGGCTCGCGCTCCAGGAACAGGACCAGGTCGCCGCCGAGCTCGGTCTGCTGGACGCCGACACACTGCTTCGCCAGGTGTACGAGGCCGCGCGGGTCATCTCGTACGCCAGTGACGTCACCTGGCGTGAAGTGGGGCGCGTACTGCGATCGCGCGCCGTGCGGCCCAGGCTGCGCGCCATGCTGGGCGGAGGCAAGCCGACCGCGGAGCGCTCGCCGCTGGCCGAGGGCGTGGTGGAGCAGGACGGGGAGGCCGTACTCGCGCGCGCCGCCCGGCCCGAGCGGGACCCGGTGCTGCCGCTGCGCGCCGCCGCCGCTGCCGCCCAGGCCGGACTCCCGCTGTCCCTGCACGCCGTACGCCGCCTCGCGGCCGTCGCCCGGCCACTGCCGACGCCCTGGCCCGCCGAGGCCCGCGAACAGCTCGTCACCCTGTTGGGTTCCGGGCGGCCGACCGTGGACGTCTGGGAGGCCCTGGAGGCCGAGGGGCTCATCACCCGGCTGCTGCCCGACTGGGAGCGGGTCCGCTGCCGTCCGCAGCGCAACGCGGTGCACATCTGGACCGTCGACCGGCACCTCATCGAGACCGCCGTCCGGGCCTCCGAGCTGACCCGCCGGGTCCACCGGCCCGACCTGCTCCTCGTCGCCGCGCTGCTGCACGACATCGGCAAGGGCTGGCCCGGCGACCACTCCGTGGCGGGCGAGATCATCGCCAAGGACGTGGCGGCCAGGATCGGCTTCGACCGCGAGGACGTGGCGGTGATCGCCACGCTCGTACGGCACCATCTGCTGCTCGTCGACACGGCCACGCGCCGCGATCTGGAGGACCCGGCCACCGTCCGGTCCGTGGCGGAGGCCGTCGGGTCGCCGGGGACGCTGGAGCTGCTGCACGCGCTCACCGAGTCGGACGCGCTGGCCACCGGGCCCGCCGCCTGGTCGGCGTGGCGTGCCTCCCTCGTGGCCGACCTGGTCAAGCGGGTCGCCGCGGTGTTCGCCGGGGACATCCCCGAAGAGCCCGAGCCCGCCGCGCCCACCGCCGAGGAGGAGCGGCTCGCCATCGAGGCGTTCCGCACCGGCGGGCCGGTGCTGGCGCTGCGCGCGCAGACGGAGGCGGCCGCCGACGAGAAGGACGAGAAGGCCGACCCGGAGCCGCTCGGCGTGGAGCTCCTCATCGCCGTACCCGACCAGGCCGGTGTTCTGCCCGCGGTCGCCGGCGTCCTCGCCATGCACCGGCTCACCGTGCGCACGGCGGAGCTGAGCGCGCTCGACCTGCCGGACGGCGTCGAGGGCTCCGTACTGCTGCTGAACTGGCGCGTGGCCGCCGAGTACGGCTCCCTGCCCCAGGCTGCCCGGCTCCGCGCCGACCTCGTACGGGCGCTGGACGGCTCGCTGGACATCGCCGGACGGCTCGCGGAGCGCGACGCCGCCTACCCCCGGCGCCGGGGCGTGGTCGCGCCCCCGCCGCGCGTCACGGTGGCCGCGGCCGCCTCCCGGCACGCCACGGTCATCGAGGTGCGCGCCCAGGACGCCCCCGGTCTGCTGCACCGCATCGGACGGGCCCTGGAGGACGCGAGCGTACGGGTGCGCAGCGCGCATGTGAGCACGCTGGGCGCGAACGCGGTGGACGCCTTCTACGTCACCGGACCGAAGGGGACGCCCCTGCCGAGCGACGAGGCGGCGGCCGTGGCACGCAAGCTGGAGGAGACGCTGCGCGGCTGAGCACGGCGGATACGGGGACGACGGGTACGGGGCCTTGTCGGTGCCGTACCCGTGGGCTGCGTCTCTGTTGTCCACAGAGGTGGAGACCCAACCACATCCAGACAGATACCCTGGAGGGCAATCCAGACTGCCCCCGACTCCGAGGACCGACACCGCCGTGTTCGATACGCTCTCCGATCGCCTCTCAGCGACTTTCAAGAACCTGCGCGGCAAGGGGCGCCTCAGCGAGGCGGACATCGACGCCACGGCTCGTGAAATCCGCATCGCGCTCCTCGAAGCGGATGTGGCCCTCCCGGTCGTCCGGGGCTTCATCAAGAACGTCAAGGAGCGGGCCCTCGGCGCCGAGGTCTCCAAGGCGCTGAACCCCGCCCAGCAGGTCCTCAAGATCGTCAACGAGGAGCTCGTCACCATCCTCGGTGGCGAGACCCGTCGCCTCCGCTTCGCCAAGCAGCCGCCCACGGTCATCATGCTCGCGGGTCTGCAGGGTGCCGGTAAGACGACCCTCGCGGGCAAGCTCGGCAAGTGGCTGAAGGAGCAGGGCCACTCGCCGCTGCTCGTCGCCTGTGACCTCCAGCGTCCGAACGCGGTCAACCAGCTGAGCGTCGTCGCCGAGCGCGCGGGCGTCGCGGTCTACGCCCCCGAGCCGGGCAATGGCGTCGGCGACCCGGTCAAGGTTGCCAAGGACTCCATCGAGTTCGCGAAGTCGAAGGTCCACGACATCGTGGTGGTCGACACCGCGGGCCGCCTGGGCATCGACCAGGAGATGATGCAGCAGGCCGCCGACATCCGCGACGCGGTCGGCCCCGACGAGATCCTCTTCGTCGTCGACGCGATGATCGGTCAGGACGCGGTCAACACCGCCGAGGCCTTCCGTGACGGCGTCGGCTTCGACGGCGTCGTGCTGTCCAAACTCGACGGTGACGCCCGCGGTGGTGCGGCCCTGTCGATCCGGCAGATCACCGGCAAGCCGATCATGTTCGCGTCGAACGGCGAGAAGCTCGACGACTTCGACGCGTTCCACCCGGACCGGATGGCCTCCCGCATCCTCGACATGGGTGACCTGCTCACCCTGATCGAGCAGGCGGAGAAGACCTTCAGCCAGGAAGAGGCCCAGAAGATGGCCTCCAAGCTGGCGTCCAAGAAGGGGCAGGACTTCACGCTCGACGACTTCCTGGCCCAGATGGAGCAGGTCAGGAAGATGGGCAGCATCAGCAAGCTGCTCGGCATGCTGCCCGGCATGGGACAGATCAAGGACCAGATCAACAACCTCGACGAGCGGGACGTCGACCGCACCGCCGCGATCATCAAGTCGATGACGCCGGGCGAGCGCCAGGACCCGACGATCATCAACGGCTCGCGCCGCGCCCGTATCGCCAAGGGTTCCGGTGTCGAGGTCAGCGCGGTGAAGAACCTCGTGGAGCGGTTCTTCGAGGCCCGCAAGATGATGTCCCGCATGGCCCAGGGCGGCGGCATGCCCGGGATGCCCGGGATGCCCGGCATGGGCGGCGGCCCCGGCCGTACGAAGAAGCAGCCGAAGAAGGCCAAGGGCAAGCAGCGCTCCGGCAACCCGATGAAGCGCAAGCAGCAGGAGCAGGAGGAGGCCGCCCGCCGGGCCGCCGCCGCCGAGGGCGGCGCGTTCGGCCTGCCGGGCCAGCAGGGCGGTCAGGACTTCGAGCTGCCGGACGAGTTCAAGAAGTTCATGGGCTGACGGTTCGTTCAAGAGGTGTTGCGGGGCCCGTGCCGTGCGCGGACGGCACGGGCGTGGTGTCGGCATCGCGCATGCGTGGCCTCAGGGCGTCCGCGCGATCAGATAGCGGAACACGTTCGGCATCCACACCGTGCCGTCCCGGCGTCGGTGCGGGTGCAGGGCCTCGGTCAGTTCCTTGTCGACCTGGTCCTGGCCGGTGGCCGCGATCGCCGCGTCGAACAAACCGGTCGACAGCAGTCCCCGTACCGCGTTGCCCACGTCGGCGTACCCGAAGGGGCAGGTCACGCGTCCGGAGCCGTCCGGGCGCAGACCGGCCCGCTGGGCGACCTCTTCGAGGTCGTCCCGCAGTGCGGGGCGCCAACTCCCCGCACTGCGTAGGGGATCCGCGAGTTTCGCCGCCACGCGGAGCACGGCGGACGTGGCGCAGCGTTCCGGCGGACCCCAGCCGGCGAGGACCACGGGGGTGCCGCGTTCGGCGAGCGGCGTCGCGGTGGCGAGCAGGTCGCCCAGGCCCTCGGAGTCCCCGGCCAGGCAGCCGATCGGCTCGAAGGCGGTCACCAGGTTGTACAGCGGGTCGCCGAGGGCGTCGGCCGCGTCCTCGGGGATGCCGTCGACGACCCGCGTGTCGGCACGCGCGCGTGTACCCCATCCATCCGGCAGCAGACGCTCCCGCGCGAGCGCCATCCGTTCGGGTGAGGACGTGTCGACTCCGGTGACCGCGGCGCCCCGCGACGCCGCCATCAGCAGCGCCAGACCGGATCCGCAGCCGAGGCCGAGCAGCCGCGTACCGGCGCCCACGTCGAGCCGCCGGTAGACCGCCTCATAGAGCGGAACCAGCATCCGTTCCTGAATCTCGGCCCAGTCACGCGCGCGTGTGCACTGGTCCACGCGAGGTGTCGCTCCCGCGCGAGGCAGTCGCTGCCGCACGAGCGTAGGTGTCATATGAAAGCGCCCCAATCCGCCGAGAGTTGCCGCTGTGCCCGTTGTCTGGGCCCCCGTGGCAGTGCGCCCGCACTCCCCCCGTATGCCAGGTAACTCCGCGCCCGGCGCGTCGTCCAGAGGTCTCGGACACCGGCTTGTGCGCTGTCTGTGCGCAGGCAAAAGAATTCACGTTCCCGCAACATGGCCCCGTAGCATCGCGCCATGGCAAAAGCACCCGTTCTCACTCCCCGGGCGGACGACTTCCCGCGCTGGTACCAGGACCTGATCACCAAGGCCGAACTGGCCGACAACGGGCCGGTGCGCGGCACCATGGTCATCCGACCGTACGGGTACGGGCTGTGGGAGCGGATGCAGCAGGAGATGGACGCCCGGATCAAGGAGACGGGCACACAGAACGCGTACTTCCCCCTCCTGATCCCGCAGTCGTACCTGACCAGGGAGGCCGAGCACGTCGAGGGCTTCGCGCCCGAGCTGGCCGTCGTGACGCACGGCGGCGGCAAGGACCTCGAAGAGCCCGCCGTGGTCCGCCCCACCTCCGAGATGATCATCAACGACTACTTCTCGAAGTGGGTGCAGAGCTACCGCGACCTCCCGCTGCTGATCAACCAGTGGGCGAACGTGGTCCGTTGGGAGCTGCGGCCCCGCCTCTTCCTCCGCACGACCGAGTTCCTGTGGCAGGAGGGCCACACGGCGCACGCGACGTACGAGGAGGCGCGCGACTTCGCCGCGCACATCCATCGGAAGGTCTACGAGGACTTCATGGTGAACGTCCTCGCGATGGACGTCGTCCCCGGCCGCAAGACGGTCAAGGAGCGCTTCGCGGGCGCCATCAACACCCTGACGCTCGAAGGCATGATGGGCGACGGCAAGGCCCTCCAGATGGCCACCAGCCATGAACTGGGCCAGAACTTCGCCAAGGCCTTCCACACCCAGTACCTGTCGAAGGAAGGCAGGCAGGAGCTCGTCTGGCAGACCTCCTGGGGCTCCACCACCCGCATGATCGGCGCCCTGGTGATGATGCACGGCGACGACAACGGTCTGCGCGTCCCGCCCCGGCTGGCGCACGTCCAGGCCGTCGTCCTCGCGATCAAGGGCGACGACGCGGTTCTGGCCAAGGTCCGCGAGCTCGGCGACCGGCTCAAGGCCGCGGGCGTACGCGTCCAGGTGGACGACCGCACGGACATCCCGTTCGGCCGCCGAGCCGTCGACTGGGAACTCAAGGGCGTCCCCGTACGCATCGAGGTCGGCCCTCGTGACCTGGAGAACAGCACCGCGATGCTCGCCCGCCGCATCCCCGGCGGCAAGGAGCCGGTGGCCCTGGACGCCCTTCCGGAGCTGCTGCCGAGGGTCCTCGTGGAGGACCAGGCGCTGCTCCTGACGCAGTCGCGCGAGCGCCGTGAGTCCCGTACGGCGGAGGTGTCGACGATCGACGAGGCGATCGAGGCCGCCACGGCCGGCGGCTGGGCGCGAATCCCCTGGTCGACCCTCGGTGAGGACGGCGAGACCAAGCTCGGGGAGCACGCGGTGACCGTACGGTGTCTGGTCGCCGAGGACGGGTCGGTGCCCGACTCCTATGACGCACCCGGTAACGTCGCTGTCGTGGCGCGCGCTTACTAGAGCGATCCGTTCCGTCAGGAGAGCGACCGAAACGCCCCTTGCGCACTGACGACCACAGGTGCCCCGGCGCGCGGACGACGTCTACGTGTCGGGGCGTACGTGTTACTACGTACCGCCTTGGGAGGAGCTGTGCGGCTTCTCCGCAGATCAGCGCACCCGCCCTCGTCAGGACGCATCAGCGGCAACTGACGGGTACGTGCAAATTATTTGGGATGGCCCGGAATCGGAACACAGGGGCACTCCGGCTCGTTGCCATTACGTGAGCACGACACAGACACCACCTGTTCTCGCCGCAGAGCTGGCGCAGGCGTGGGCCGACATTCAGCGGTACCACCCCGAGCTGCCGGATCTTGCCGCTCCCGAGTCCCTGATCGGGGAGTCGTCGTCCGCCTGCGGGCACGAACTCTCCTTCGAGCGACTGCTCCATGAGGCAGTCCACGGCATCGCCGCCGCTCGCGGAGTCCGCGACACCTCC
Source organism: Streptomyces capitiformicae (assembly GCF_002214185.1). Lineage (NCBI taxonomy): Bacteria > Bacillati > Actinomycetota > Actinomycetes > Kitasatosporales > Streptomycetaceae > Streptomyces > Streptomyces capitiformicae. Next base: position 1,127,517 of record NZ_CP022161.1, read on the forward strand.
CGGGCCGGCCGCTACCACAACCGCAGATTCCTCGCGATCGCCGAGGAACTGGGCCTCGACCACCCCGAGGAACCGCACCCCAGCAGCGGCTTCTCGCTGGTCACGCTCAACCCCGAGGCGAAGCGTCGCTACCGCCCGACCATCGACAGACTGCAGCGCGCGCTCAAGGCCCACACGGCCGCGACCTCCGCGGACACGGCCCGCAGCTTCCGGGGCCCGGCCGCCCGCCATGGCTCCTCCGGCGGCGGCGTCCGCGTCAAGGCCGTCTGCGACTGCGGCCGCAACGTCCGGGTCGTGCCGTCCGTACTCGCCCAGGCCCCCATCGTCTGCGGCGGCTGCGGAAAGCCGTTCCGGATCCCGGAGGTCGTGGGCGCGGCGTGACGGCCGACGAGCTGGGACGACGACTGCTCGTGGCAGCCGTACACAGCTCGTGGGCTCGTGCCAGGCCGCGCTGCGGGGTGTCGCTGTGTCATGCGTAGCTGCGGGCAGTCGTGCCGCTGGGGCGGCACGGGTGGGCGCAGCGGCACCCCACACGCGCCGGTGAGCGAATCGCTTGGCGCCGGGGGCCGCTCAGCCATGCCCGCACGCACCCTCGGGGCAAGCGCGACCTCCAGCGTGTGGCAGAATGGCTAGCTGTACTCGACAGCCGCACAGGACCCCTCTCTCCTCCGGCTGACGCGTCCATCGGGCACTCGGGTACCGCAACCCCACGCGGCTTTTCTCGCCGTGCCCAACCACGTCAAATCCAGGAGAACCCACTCCCGTGGCAGTCAAGATCAAGCTGAAGCGTCTGGGCAAGATCCGTTCGCCTCACTACCGCATCGTCGTCGCCGACTCCCGTACCCGTCGTGACGGCCGTGCGATCGAGGAGATCGGCAAGTACCACCCGACGTACAACCCGTCGGTCATCGAGGTCGACGCGGACCGTGTCGCGTACTGGCTGGGTGTCGGCGCGCAGCCGACCGAGCCCGTGCTCGCCATCCTGAAGAAGACCGGCGACTGGCAGAAGTTCAAGGGCGAGGCCGCCCCGGCGCCGCTCCTCGTCGCCGAGCCGAAGTCCACGCGTCCGTCCTTCGAGGCCCTCGGCGGCGACGACGAGGGCAAGGGTGAGGCGATCACCCAGAAGAAGAAGGCCGAGAAGAAGGACGAGGCTGCCGCTGAGTCCGAGTCGACCGAGGCCTGAGCATGCTCGAGGAGGCTCTCGAGCACCTCGTCAAGGGCATCGTCGACTACCCCGACGACGTACAGGTCGCCTCGCGCAACCTGCGTCGCGGGCGCGTCCTCGAGGTCCGGGTCCACCCCGACGACCTCGGTAAGGTGATCGGCCGCAACGGTCGTACCGCCCGCGCCCTGCGCACCGTCGTGGGCGCCATCGGCGGCCGCGGTGTCCGTGTCGACCTTGTCGACGTGGACCACGTCCGCTGACGCCAATCGCAGCACCGGCTCGGGCCGGGGAGGGCCTCTGGGCCGTCCCCGGCCCGTAGTCGTTACGACAGGAGAACTTCGAAAAGTGCAGCTCGTAGTCGCACGGATCGGCCGCGCCCACGGCATCAAGGGCGAGGTCAGCGTCGAGGTCCGCACCGACGAGCCCGAACTGCGGCTCGCGCCCGGCGCAGTGCTCATCACGGATCCTGCCTCGGCAGGCCCGCTCACCATCGAGACCGGCAGGGTGCACAGTGGTCGGCTGCTGCTGCGCTTCGAAGGGGTCAAGGACCGCAACGCCGCCGAAGCCCTCCGCAACACCCTCCTGATCGCCGAGGTCGACCCGGACGAACTGCCCGAGGAGGAGGACGAGTACTACGACCACCAGCTGATCGACCTGGACGTCGTCACCGCTGACGGCGCGGAAGTCGGCCGTATCACCGAGATCTCGCACCTGCCCTCCCAGGACCTCTTCATCGTCGAGCGGCCCGACGGGAGCGAGGTGATGATCCCCTTCGTCCAGGAGATCGTCACCGAGATCGACCTGGAGGAGCAGAGAGCAGTCATCGCTCCGCCGCCGGGTCTGATCGACGACAAGGCTGAGATCGTCTCCTCGCGGGACGCGGAGGACGAGGCGTAATGCGGCTCGACGTCGTCACGATCTTCCCCGAGTACCTCGAACCCCTCAATGTCTCCCTCGTCGGCAAGGCGCGCGCGCGTGGACAGCTGAATGTGCACGTGCATGATCTGCGCTCCTGGACGTACGACCGGCACAACACCGTCGACGACACGCCGTACGGCGGTGGCCCGGGCATGGTCATGAAGACCGACCCCTGGGGCGACGCCCTGGACTCCGTCCTCGCCGACGGCTACGAGACGGGCTCCCTCCGGCCCGCCCTGATCGTCCCCACGCCCAGCGGCCGCCCGTTCACCCAGGAACTCGCCGTCGAACTCTCCGATCGACCCTGGCTGGTCTTCACACCGGCGCGCTACGAGGGCATCGACCGCCGGGTGATCGACGAGTACGCCACCCGGATGCCCGTCTACGAGGTGTCCATCGGCGACTACGTGCTCGCCGGCGGCGAGGCGGCCGTACTTGTCATCACGGAAGCCGTGGCGCGGCTGTTGCCCGGCGTCCTCGGCAACGTGGAGTCCCACCGCGACGACTCCTTCGCACCCGGCGCCATGGCCAACCTCCTGGAGGGCCCCGTCTACACGAAGCCGCCCGAGTGGCGTGGCCGTGCCATTCCGGAGGTGCTGCTCAGCGGTCACCACGGCAAGATCGCGCGCTGGCGCCGGGACGAGGCCCTGAAGCGTACGACCGCCAACCGGCCCGACCTCATAGAGCGTTGCGACCCCAAGGCCTTCGACAAGAAGGACCGCGAGATGCTCTCCATCCTGGGCTGGGCCCCGGACCCGGAGGGGGAGCCGTACGGCCGATTTTGGCGTCGACTGGACGGCGTGGAAGAATAGACCGCTGTTGTGCGTCGTCCGGCGTGCGCCCCTGCCACAGGGGGACACGACGCCCGCCCCGACCTGGACAGCATCCTCTTGGAACACCTAGCTCCCGCCTATGACCTGTGGCATGGGCGAAGAAAGCAGACGAAATGTCTCACCTGCTCGACTCCGTCGACTCCGCGTCGCTGCGCAGCGACATCCCGGCCTTCCGCCCGGGTGACACCGTCAACGTCCACGTCCGCGTCATCGAGGGCAACCGCTCCCGTGTGCAGCAGTTCAAGGGCGTTGTGATCCGCCGCCAGGGCGCCGGTGTCCGCGAGACCTTCACGGTCCGCAAGGTCTCGTTCTCCGTCGGCGTCGAGCGCACCTTCCCGGTGCACACCCCGATCGTCGAGAAGATCGAGCTCGTCACCCGCGGTGACGTCCGTCGCGCCAAGCTGTACTACCTGCGCGAGCTGCGCGGCAAGGCGGCGAAGATCAAGGAGAAGCGCGAGAACTGAGCGCGCGCTCAGGTGTTCTAGCGGGGCCGGATACGATCTGGCCCCGATGGACACCGAAGCACAGCAGCACATGGAGCGCGACCGCTCCTCCCGCCCTTCTGAGGCCGAGCAGGCACCACCCTCGGCTCGCTCCGAGGAGATCTCGGACACAGAGCGGCCGGAGGGACGGTCGCGTTTCGTGTTGCTGGGCAGAACCGCCGACCGGGTCCCCGGTGGTCGTTACACCCTGACCGTGTTGATCTGCCTGCTTTTTCTGGCGCTCTTCAGGAACTTCGTGATGCAGCCGTTCCAGATTCCCAGCAGCTCCATGGAGAACTCATTGAGGATCGGGGACCGAGTTCTCGTAAATAAGTTGGCGTACCGTTTTGGTTCTGATCCGCAGCGAGGTGACGTCGTCGTGTTCGACGGCACCGGCTACTTCGGGAACGCCGACTACATCAAGCGCGTTGTCGGTGTGGGGGGAGACCGGGTGGTCTGCTGCGACCAGGAGGGGAGGCTTGAGGTGAACGGCCGGTCGGTCGACGAGTCGTCGTTTCTGTACCCGGGGGACAGCCCGTCGAACGTGCCTTTCGACGTGGTCGTGCCCCAAGGGCGCCTGTTCGTCCTCGGCGACCACCGCAGCGACTCCAGCGACTCCCGCGACCACTTGGGATCCCCCGGTGGCGGCATGGTCCCCCTCGACTCCGTGATCGGCCGGGCCGACTGGATCGCCTGGCCCGCCGACCACTGGACCCGGCTGGACCGCCCCGACGCCCACACGCGCGTGCCGGCCGCCGGTGGTGCGCATGGGTAACCGTGGCAAACCCCGCGGGGCGCCCAGCTCCGCCGCCGACACCCTGCTGCCTACCGGCACCCGACGGGCCGGTGGCGCGGCCCGGCCGAGCCGGGTGGAGCGGCGCAAGCTCGCCCGCAAGATCAAGCGGCGGCGGCGCCGTTCGGCGGTCAAGGAGATCCCGCTCCTGGTCGGTGTCGCCGTCCTCATCGCGCTCGTCCTGAAGACCTTCCTCGTCCAGGCCTTCGTGATCCCGTCGGGCTCCATGGAGCAGACGATCCAGATCGGCGACCGCGTCCTCGTCGACAAGCTCACCCCCTGGTTCGGCTCCAAGCCGACCCGTGGGGACGTCGTCGTCTTCAAGGACCCCGGCGGCTGGCTGGAGGACGAACAGACGACGGCCACGGGGGAAGACCCCATCGTCATCAAGCAGATCAAGGAAGGTCTGCAGTTCATCGGCCTGCTCCCGTCCGACGACGAGAAGGACCTGATCAAGCGGGTCGTCGCGGTCGGCGGCGACACCGTCAAGTGCTGTGACGCCCAGGGCCTCGTCACGGTCAACGGCATGCCGCTGAACGAGTCGGCGTACCTCCACCCCGGCAACAAACCGTCCACCCAGCCGTTCGAGGTGACCGTCCCTCAGGGCCGCCTCTGGGTCATGGGCGACCACCGGGAGAACTCCGCCGACTCGCGTGCCCACCAGAACGACACATCGAGCACCGCCCAGTACGGTGGCACGGTCTCCGAGGAGTCCGTCGTCGGCCGGGCCGTGGTGATCGCCTGGCCGGTCGGCCACTGGGGGCAGCTGGAGGAACCGGACACGTTCGCGGCCGTGCCGAGCGGCACGACCACGGCCCTCGGCGCTTCGCATAGGGTGGCCTCCGCGGATCGAAACGGATTGATCCCCCTCCCGAGCCCTGCGGAACTCCCGCTCGTTATGGGAGTGGTGGGCCTGCACCGGTTGTGGCGTGGGCGGCGGTACGGCATGAGGAGTGGATGTGGGGGATTTGGCGGTCGGCGCACGATCCGGACACGGTGGTTCCGAGGAACGGCCGGAGCGGCCCGACGAGGCGGGTTCCCCGGCCGCAGAGGACGCCGTGAACGCAGCGAACTCAGAGGGATCCGTGTCCGCCGGGAGTGACTCCCCGGCCGGAGCGGGCAGCGAGGACGGCGGGCACGCCCCCCAGGCCTCGGCCGACGACGGCGACGAGGAACAGAGGCCCAAGAAGAAGCAGCGTTCCTTCTGGAAGGAACTGCCGATCCTGATCGGTATCGCGCTGGTGCTCGCGCTGCTGATCAAGACCTTCCTGGTGCAGGCGTTCTCCATCCCGTCGGACTCGATGCAGAACACCCTGCAGGAGGGCGACCGGGTTCTGGTCGACAAGCTCACCCCGTGGTTCGGCTCCGAGCCCGAGCGTGGCGAGGTCGTCGTCTTCCACGACCCGGCCGGCTGGCTGGAGGGCGAGCCCACCCTGGAGCCCAACCCCGTGCAGCGCGTCCTCGGCTGGATCGGCCTGATGCCGTCCGCCGAGGAGAAGGACCTCATCAAGCGCGTCATCGGTGTCGCCGGCGACACCGTGGAGTGCAAGGGCACGGGCCCGCTCAAGGTCAACGGCAAGGCGCTCAGCGAGGAGTCGTACGTGTACCCGGGCAACACCCCGTGCACGGTCGACGACACCGGCGGCCAGTTCAAGGTGAAGGTGCCCGAGGGCAAAATCTGGGTCATGGGCGACCACCGGCAGAACTCGCTGGACTCCCGCTACCACCAGAACGACACGAACGGCGGCATGGTCCCCGTGAGCAGCGTCGTCGGCCGCGCCATCGTGGTCGCCTGGCCGCCCACCCGCTGGTCCACGCTGCCGGTTCCCGACACCTTCGACCAGAACCTGAGCGCCGCCGCCCCAGGAGCACTCGGCCTCGCGGGCGCGGTCCCGCTGGTGCTGTGGCGCCGCCGCCGCCTCCTCGCCGCCGAGGGCCCGAGGGTTTCTGGCACGGGTACCGCCGGGTAGGGTGCCGTCCCAGATCGCCGATCTTCCGGCGGCCCGCACCGGGCCCGGACGGTCGAATCTCCGACCTGGGGGAGCACTGGGATGAGCGGGACGACACGTCGTACGGACGAGGGCCACGGACGGCTCGGCAGCACGCTGTCGGGCATCGCCGTGGCCCTCGGCTGTGTGCTCTTCCTGGGCAGCTTCCTCTGGGGTGCGATCGTCTACCAGCCCTACACCGTGCCGACCGACTCCATGGCCCCCACGATCACCTCCGGGGACCGCATCCTCGCCGAGCGGATCGACGGCGGCGAAATCAAGCGCGGTGACGTCGTGGTCTTCCGGGAGGAGACCTGGGGCAACGCGCCCATGGTCAAGCGGGTCGTCGCGGTCGGCGGCGACACGGTCGCCTGCTGCACCGACGGCAAGCTCACCGTCAACGGCGAGAAGATCGACGAGGCCTATCTGCCGGAGGGCGAGGACGCCGAGCTGAGCGGCATCCCGGAGATCACCGTCCCCAAGGGCCGGCTCTTCCTCCTCGGTGATGAACGCAGCGGCTCCCTGGACTCCACCGCCCACCTCACCGAGGCCGGTCAGGGCACGGTGCCGCGTGACAACGTGGACGCCCGCGTGGACGCCGTCGTCTGGCCCATGGACGGCATGCTGGCCAGCCCCACCGGCTTCGAGAAGCTCGGCGCGCTCTCCACTCCCGGCCCGCTGCGGCTGATCACCGCCGCGCTCGTCGTGGGCATGGTGCTCGTCCTGGGCGGCGCCGCCTACGGACCCGTGGCCAAGCGGCTCGGCGGCCGTCCCAAGCAGTCGGAGCCGACCGGTGTCGCCTGAGCCCGAGCCGCCGTACGAGGACACGTACAAGGGCGGTCTGCGCAAGGTGGCCCGGGTGGTCCTGCTGGATCCGCAGGACCGCATCCTGCTGTTGCACGGGCACGAACCGGACGATCGCGCGGACGACTGGTGGTTCACCCCCGGCGGCGGTGTGGAGGGCACCGAGACCCGCGAGGAGGCCGCGCTGCGCGAGGTCGCCGAGGAGACCGGAATCACGGACGTCGAGCTGGGCCCGGTCCTCTGGCGGCGGACGTGTTCCTTCCCCTTCGCCGGCCGCCGCTGGGACCAGGACGAGTGGTACTACCTGGCTCGTACCGCCGATACGCATCTGCCGGTGCCGGCCGCGGCCCGTCTGACGGACCTGGAACGACGCAGCGTCGCCGGAGCACGTTGGTGGACGTGCGGGGAACTGGCCCGCACGCATGAGACGGTGTACCCGACCAGACTCGCCGAACTGCTGCGCACGCTGCTCGACGAAGGTCCCCCGGCCAAGCCCGTGGTCCTTGACACCGAAATTGTCTAGAGGCCCGCGGGGCTGGCGCACAATGGTGGGATCGCACGGCTGAAGGGGAACATGCCATGAGCGCCGAGGACCTCGAGAAGTACGAGACCGAGATGGAGCTGAAGCTCTACCGGGAGTACCGCGATGTCGTCGGTCTGTTCAAATACGTGATCGAGACCGAACGGCGCTTCTACCTGACCAACGACTACGAGATGCAGGTGCACTCGGTACAGGGCGAGGTGTTCTTCGAGGTGTCCATGGCGGACGCCTGGGTGTGGGACATGTACCGGCCGGCTCGGTTCGTGAAGCAGGTACGGGTACTCACGTTCAAGGATGTGAACATCGAGGAGCTGAACAAGAGCGATCTGGAGCTGCCGGGCAGCTGAGGCTGTGGTGGAAGTCATCCGTGTGGGTGGCGAAGTTATCCACAATCGCCCCTCTGTCCACCAAGATCCAATAGCGGGCTGAGTTGCCCTCAGTGTTGGCGCCGGAGGTGGTGCCGACATGAGCAACGCACGAGGTGCACTCGGCAAGTACGGCGAGGAGCTGGCCGCACGGCGGCTGGCCGACGCCGGGATGACGGTCCTGGAGCGCAACTGGCGCTGCGGCAGGACTGGTGAGATCGACATTGTGGCCCGGGACGGGGACGCGCTGGTCGTCTGCGAGGTCAAGACCCGCAGGGCCGGGGCTTTCGAACACCCGATGGCGGCCGTCACGACCACAAAGGCAGATCGCCTGCGCGGCCTCGCCGAACGCTGGCTCCAGGAACACGGAGGGGCCCCGCCGGGCGGCGTCCGCATCGACGTGGTCGGAGTCCTCCTGCCCACCCGCGGCGCACCCGTCGTCGAGCACGTACGGGGGGTGGCCTGATGGGATTCGCCCGCACGTGCTCGGTGGCCCTCGTCGGCGTGGAAGGCGTCGTCGTCGAGGTCCAGGCCGACCTGGAACCAGGGGTCGCCGCGTTCACGCTGGTGGGGCTGCCGGACAAGAGCCTGACGGAGAGCAGGGACCGGGTCAGGGCGGCGGTGGTCAATTCCGGTGCCGAGTGGCCACAGAAGAAGCTGACTGTGGGACTCAGCCCCGCCTCGGTGCCCAAGGCGGGCAGTGGGTTCGACCTCGCGGTCGCAAGCGCGGTCCTGGGCGCCTCCGAGCGCATCGACCCACGGGTGCTCTCGGACATCGTGATGATCGGCGAGTTGGGACTCGACGGGCGGGTACGGCCGGTCCGCGGCATCCTGCCCGCGGTGCTGGCTGCCGCCGAGGCGGGGTACGAGCAGGTCGTGGTGCCTGAATGCGCGGCCGCGGAGGCCTCGCTGGTGCCGGGCATCTCGGTGCTGGGCGTGCGCACACTGCGGCAGCTGATCGCTGTCCTCGCGGACGAACCTGTGCCGGACGAGGAACCCGACGAGGGGCGTCCGGACCCGCTGATGGCCGGACTGAGACTTCCGGGCACGGGTGCGGCCACCGGCATGCACACCGCGGGAGCCGCCCAGCAGGACCAGGGGCACGATCTCGCCGATGTCGTCGGCCAGCTCGCGGCCCGGACCGCGGTGGAGGTCGCCGCGGCCGGGGGCCACCACCTCTTCCTGGAGGGGCCGCCGGGTGCGGGCAAGACGATGCTGGCCGAGCGGCTGCCGGCCATCCTGCCGAGGCTGAGCAGGGAGGAGTCGCTGGAGGTCACGGCCGTCCACTCGATCGCCGGCCTGCTCCCGGCGGGGAAACCGCTGGTCGACGTGGCGCCCTACTGCGCCCCTCACCACTCGGCCACCATGCAGGCCCTCGTCGGTGGCGGTCAGGGCGTCGCACGGCCGGGTGCGGTGTCGCTCGCCCATCGAGGGGTGCTCTTCCTCGACGAGACTCCCGAGTTCGGCAGCCAGGCGCTCGACGCGCTCCGACAGCCGCTGGAAGCCGGGCATGTCGTGATCGCGCGCAGCGCGGGGGTCGTCCGGTTCCCGGCGAAGTTCCTGATGGTCCTGGCGGCCAATCCGTGCCCATGCGGCCGGTTCTCGCGGACGGACGACCTGTGCGAGTGCCCGCCCGCCACGATCCGCCGCTATCAGGCGAGGCTCTCCGGGCCGTTGCTGGACCGGGTCGACCTCCGGGTCGAGGTCGACCGTGTCACGCGCTCAGAACTCTCCCAGCGCGATGCGCGGGGAGAGTCCACCGTGACGGTGGCCGACCGCGTGCGAGCCGCCAGGGAGCGGGCGACGGTACGGCTGGCGGGCATGCCGTGGCGGACGAACAGCGAGGTGCCGGGGCGCGAGCTGCGCAGCCGGTGGCACGCCGCGCCGGGCGCGATGGACGAAGCCGAGCGGAGTCTGGAGCGGGGCGTACTGACCGCACGCGGCCTGGATCGGGTGCTGAGGGTCGCGTGGACCATCGCCGATCTCGTCGGTCACGACCGCCCGGACGCGACGGACGTCAACTTGGCCCTGCAGCTTCGCACCGGGATCCCGCGGGGCGTGCCGATGGCGATCGGGGCGCTGGTATGAGGCCGGCGTTCTGTGTCCCCATGGTGGGTGAACGATGACCGGTGAGGGTGTGTCGGACGCCGAGCGGCTCGATCGGGTCTTCCTCGCCCGTGTCCTCGAACCCGGGGACGAGCTCGGCGGTCGGTGGCTGCGGGAACTCGGCGTCCAGGAGCTGGTGCGGCGGTGCTCAGGGCACGGGCCGCCGCTGCCGGGGGCGTCGGAGAAGCGGTGGGCGGGGCTGTGCGCCCGCGCCGGGCGGGCCGATCCGGAAAAGGATCTGGCCCAGGCTCAGGCATCCGGTGCGCGATTCCTCGTGCCCGGGGACGCAGAGTGGCCCGGGCAGCTTGATGATCTGGGCGACGGGCGGCCTGTAGGGCTGTGGGTTCGGGGAAAGGCCAATGTGCGGATGTGGGCCTTGCGGTCCGTGGCCGTCGTGGGGGCGCGGGCCTGCACGGAGTACGGGGCCCACATGGCGGCCACGCTGGCGGCGGGGCTCGCCGAGCGGGGGTGGGTGGTCGTGTCCGGCGGCGCGTACGGCGTGGACGGGGCCGCTCACCGAGGGGTGCTCGGGGTCGGCGGGGCGACCGTCGCCGTGCTGGCCTGCGGGGTGGACCGGCCCTATCCGCGGGGGCACGCCCAGCTGATCGGCAGGATCGCGGAACAGGGTCTCGTGGTGGGGGAGCTGCCGCCGGGGGACCATCCGACACCGAGTCGGTTCATCCTGCGGAATCGGGTCATCGCCGCGTTGACCAGGGGCACCGTGGTCGTCGAGGCGGCCTACCGCAGCGGTGCGCTGGTCACGGCACGGGCCGCGCAGCGGTTGGGGCGGTTCACCATGGGGGTGCCCGGGCCCGCGACCTCGGCCCTCTCGGCAGGGGTGCACGAACTTCTGCGGGGCGACGCGGTACTGGTGTCCGACGCCGCCGAAGTTGTCGAGCTGGTGGGTGACATGGGAGAGCTGGCGCCCGACCGGCGCGGGCCGGTGCTCCCACGTGACCTGCTGGAACCCGCCGCACGGCAGGTGCTCGCCGCGCTGCCGGGACGAGGCACCGCGGCGGTCGACGAGATCGCCCGGGGCGCGGGGACGACCGAGGACGACACGGTCGGAAGACTGTACGAACTCCGATCACTTGGTTACGTCGAACGGCACGGCGACAGCTGGAAGTTGACACGCCAGGCGATGATCTCCGTTTCGTCGGATCGGAGGCGAAGTTGACCGAGCGTGTTCGACCGTCCGGGGGAATGCCTACCGCCTCGCGGTTTCCGGTAGTTGACGCGTCGGGTCGGTCACACAGCGCGACCGTCGTGACACCGGTGGGCGGTTAGCGGAACGTATCTGCCCACGGGCGATCCCTCGCCCTTCGCGCACTGCGACGCCCCAGTCACGCTACGCTCACGAGGATTCCGACTCAGGACAGGCAACTCGACATCAGATCGACAGCTCACTCAGGCACTCCCAGTTCACGGCAGAACGGCACAAGGCGACGAATGCCCCAGCACACCTCCGGGTCTGACCGGGCGGCGGTAACCTCCGCCGCCCGCGGCACCGTGCGCCCGCCCGCCCCCTCGACACTCGACGAGCTGTGGCGGACCTACAAGACGACGGGCGACGAACGGCTGCGCGAGCAGTTGATCCTCCACTACTCACCCCTGGTGAAGTATGTCGCGGGCCGGGTGAGCGTCGGCCTGCCGGCCAATGTCGAGCAGGCGGACTTCGTCTCCTCCGGGGTCTTCGGGCTCATCGACGCGATCGAGAAGTTCGACATCGACCGGGAGATCAAGTTCGAGACGTACGCGATCACCCGGATCCGGGGCGCGATGATCGACGAACTGCGCGCGCTGGACTGGATCCCCCGCTCGGTGCGGCAGAAGGCCCGCAATGTGGAGCGGGCGTACGCGACCCTGGAGTCCCGGCTCAGACGTACTCCCAGCGAGGGCGAGGTCGCCGCCGAGATGGGCATCCAGGTCGATGAACTCCACGCCGTCTTCAGCCAGTTGTCGCTGGCCAACGTGGTGGCGCTGGAGGAGTTGCTGCACGTCGGGGGAGAGGGCGGCGACCGGCTCAGTCTGATGGACACGCTGGAGGACACCGCCGCCGACAACCCGGTCGAGGTGGCCGAGGACCGTGAGCTGCGGCGGTTCCTGGCACGGGCCATCAACACACTGCCCGAGCGGGAGAAGACCGTCGTCACGCTGTACTACTACGAGGGGCTCACGCTCGCCGAGATCGGGAACGTGCTGGGTGTGACCGAGAGCCGGGTGAGCCAGATCCACACCAAGTCGGTCCTGCAGTTGCGGGCGAAGCTGGCGAGTTTCGGCCGCTGAGCCGGTCTGACCCGGCCGAATGCGGGTCGCCTGGTGGTGCTTGGTGAGGCCGGTCGGGGGAAGCCTCTCCCGTGAGCGGCGGTCCGTCCGTACAGTGGTTGACGTGCCAAGGATTCGAGCGGCCTCCGTGGCCGAGCACCGGTCGATGCAGCGAACCGCTTTGCTGGACGCGGCTCGCTCTTTGTTGTCCGAGGGTGGGACGGAGGCGCTGACGTTCCCGGCGCTCGCCGAGCGCACGGGGCTGGCGCGGTCGTCCGTGTACGAGTACTTCCGGTCGCGGGCCGCCGTGGTCGAGGAGCTGTGCGAGGTCGACTTCCCGGTGTGGGCGGCCGAGATCGAGGCGGCGATGGCGGTTGTCGATCGGGCCGAGGACAAGGTCGAGGCGTACGTCCGTAAGCAGCTGGAGCTGGTCGGGGACCGGCGGCATCGGGCCGTGGTCGCGATCTCGGCGAGCGAGTTGGATGCCGGGGCCCGGGAGAAGATCCGGGCCGCGCATGGTGGGCTCGTCGCGATGATCGTGGAGGCACTCGGAGGGCTGGGGCATGCGGAGCCTCGGTTGGCCGCGATGTTGTTGCAGGGTGTCGTGGATGCGGCGGTGCGGCGGATTGAGCTGGGGGCCGCCGAGGATCCCTCCGCGATCACCGACGCGGCGGTTTCGATGGCCCTTCGGGGTGTGCGGGGCTGAGGCTCTTGCTCCCGGGTGCCGGCGGCCGGTGCCGGGCGGGGGTGGAGTGCGCTTGTCGGCGCTGACAGGGTGCCGGTGGGCCCACCCTCCCCCACTCCCGGCTTCGCTCGAGCGGGAGGTACCCCCATCGCCCCAGCGGCACGACTGCCCGCGGCTATGACAGCGGCAGTAGACGTGATGGGCCCCTTCTCAGGAGCCATGGGGGCAGTAGGGACAACGGGTTCAGATAGGTGTCCGCTCTGCGTAGGCCCCAGTGCAGGCAGGCTGTCGGGCAGTGGGAGGGGGAGGGCTCCAGGGTGCCCAGGATGGTGCCTGCTGCCACCTCGTCGCCCTTCTTCACGGACACCCGTACCGGTTCGTAGGTCGTGCGCAGGGGCGGGTCACCCGTGTTGGTCAGTTCGATCGCGATGACTCCTCGGCCTGCCACTCGGCCGGCGAAGGACACGCGGCCGGTGGCGACCGCTTGTACCGGAGACCCAGCGGGGGCGGACAGGTCGACGCCTCGGTGGCCTCTGGCGTAGGGGGTCGGCGGTGGGTCCCAGGCGTGGACCACCAGGGGGCGCAGGCCCACGGGCCAGGCGCGGCCGAGGGCGGGGACCGGCCCCTCGGCGTTCCGCGGACCCGAACCCGCTCCCGCCGCCGGTGTGATCGGGAGCAGCGCCGTCAGGCACAACAGCAACGCCGACCACGTCCACACCAGTCGTTTCGTTCGCTCGTCAGACATGCGGGAAGCGTCCCGCGGATGGCGGGATCATGGCCGGGATCTGTGGAGTACTCGGCGGTTGTGGATATCGGCGTCACCCGGGGCCTCGTGGGTCCCGTACACTTCTGATGGCGATCCGGGTCACCGGGTCGACTTCGCACGCCCCGGTACGAGGCCCTTCCGTGGTCCGTATCAGCGCCCCTCGGTCCTTTGCGGCAACGGCGCATCGCGGGCGTCAGGCGCGGGAGCCGTCCGGTTCTCGCGGCACAACCGAGAAATTCAAGGAGAACGGCCATGGCCGTCGTCACGATGCGGGAGCTGCTGGAGAGCGGCGTCCACTTCGGTCACCAGACCCGTCGCTGGAACCCGAAGATGAAGCGCTTCATCTTCACCGAGCGCAACGGCATCTACATCATCGACCTGCTCCAGTCGCTGTCGTACATCGACCGCGCCTACGAGTTCGTCAAGGAGACCGTCGCCCACGGCGGCACGGTCATGTTCGTCGGCACGAAGAAGCAGGCGCAGGAGGCCATCGCCGAGCAGGCCACCCGCGTCGGCATGCCCTACGTCAACCAGCGCTGGCTGGGCGGCATGCTCACCAACTTCTCGACCGTCTACAAGCGTCTGCAGCGCCTCAAGGAGCTCGAGCAGATCGACTTCGAGGACGTGGCCGCCTCCGGCCTCACCAAGAAGGAGCTGCTGGTCCTCTCCCGCGAGAAGGCCAAGCTGGAGAAGACCCTCGGCGGTATCCGCGAGATGCAGAAGGTGCCCAGCGCCGTCTGGATCGTGGACACCAAGAAGGAGCACATCGCGGTCGGCGAGGCCCGGAAGCTCAACATCCCGGTCGTCGCCATCCTCGACACCAACTGCGACCCCGACGAGGTCGACTACAAGATCCCGGGCAACGACGACGCGATCCGCTCCGTCACCCTGCTCACCCGTGTGATCGCCGACGCTGTCGCCGAGGGCCTCATCGCCCGCTCCGGCGTCGCCACCGGCGAAAAGGGCGAGAAGGCCGCGGGCGAGCCGCTCGCCGAGTGGGAGCGCGACCTGCTCGAGGGCGAGAAGAAGGCCGACGAGGCGGAGAAGCCGGCCGAGGCCGCTGCCGAGGCTCCCGCTGCCGAGGCTCCCGCTGCGGAGGCCCCCGCCGCCGAGGCTCCGGCCGCGGACGCCGAGCAGGCCTGACCTTCACGGTCGTACGGCTGTCGACATGACGGCGGGTGGCGCCGAGCACGCCACCCGCCGTTCACCCACAGCCACTAGATCTTCGGGGCAGTAGATCTCCGCAGCCCGTAGATCTTCGGCGGGCGCTCGCCCTACGCGCGGCGGCGGACGCCGACTTCGAGACTTCGAACTCCGAGAAGAGATTCACAGATCATGGCGAACTACACCGCCGCCGACGTCAAGAAGCTCCGCGAGCTCACCGGCGCCGGCATGATGGACTGCAAGAAGGCGCTGGACGAGGCCGAGGGCAACGTCGACAAGGCCGTCGAGGCCCTGCGCATCAAGGGCCAGAAGGGCGTCGCCAAGCGCGAGGGCCGCTCCGCCGAGAACGGCGCCGTGGTCTCCCTCATCGCCGACGACAACACCTCCGGTGTCCTGGTCGAGCTGAAGTGCGAGACGGACTTCGTCGCCAAGGGTGAGAAGTTCCAGGCCGCCGCCGCCGCGATCGCCGAGCACGTCGCCAAGACCTCCCCGGCCGACCTCGAGGCCCTGCTCGCCTCCGAGATCGAGGCCGGCAAGACCGTCCAGGCGTACGTCGACGAGGCCAACGCCAACCTCGGCGAGAAGATCGTCCTGGACCGCTTCGCGCAGTTCGCCGACGGTTTCGTCTACGCCTACATGCACCGCACCATGCCCGACCTGCCCCCGCAGATCGGTGTCCTGGTGGAGCTGGACAAGGCCGACGCCGAGCTCGCCAAGGGTGTCGCCCAGCACATCGCCGCCTTCGCGCCGAAGTACCTCTCCAAGGAGGACGTGCCGGCCGAGGTCGTCGAGTCCGAGCGCCGCGTCGCCGAGGAGACCACCCGCGCCGAGGGCAAGCCCGAGGCCGCCCTGCCGAAGATCGTCGAGGGTCGCCTCAACGGCTTCTTCAAGGACGCCACGCTGCTCGGCCAGCCGTACGCGCTGGACAACAAGAAGTCGGTCCGGAAGGTCCTGGACGAGGCCGGTGTCACCCTGAAGCGCTTCACGCGCATCAAGGTCGGCATCTGAGTCCGTTGCACGACCGGCACCCGGCCCCGATAGGGTCGAGTGCAGTCGTTCGCGTATCCCGCCACGTGCGCGCGTGACGCGTGACGGACGACAGCAGATCTGACGAGGAGGCCATTGCCGAGCATGGGTTGCGAACACCACCCCACCGGCAATGGCCTTCTTCGTATGTGCGACACGTAAAGAGGCGAGATCTCCATGACCACCAAGCCCGAGAAGAGCGACGACGGCAAAGTACGCGGCCGGTATCTGCTGAAGCTGTCCGGAGAGGCGTTCTCCGGGGGCGGTGGCCTCGGCGTCGACCCTGACGTGGTGCACGCCATCGCCCGGGAGATCGCGGCCGTCGTACGCGACGGAGCAGAGATCGCGGTCGTCATCGGCGGCGGCAACTTCTTCCGCGGCGCCGAACTCCAGCAGCGCGGCATGGACCGGGCCCGCTCCGACTACATGGGCATGCTCGGCACGGTCATGAACTGCCTCGCCCTCCAGGACTTCCTGGAGAAGGAGGGCATCGACAGCCGGGTCCAGACCGCCATCACCATGGGCCAGGTCGCCGAGCCGTACATCCCGCTACGCGCCGTGCGCCACCTCCAGAAGGGCCGCGTGGTCATCTTCGGCGCCGGTATGGGCATGCCGTACTTCTCCACCGACACCACCGCCGCCCAGCGCGCCCTGGAGATCGACGCCGAGGCGCTGCTGATGGGCAAGAACGGCGTGGACGGGGTCTACGACTCCGACCCCAAGACCAACCCGGACGCGGTCAAGTTCGACTCCCTCGGCTATGGCGAGGTCATCACCCGCGAGCTGAAGGTCGCCGACGCCACCGCCATCACGCTCTGCCGTGACAACAAGCTCCCGATCCTCGTGTTCGAGCTTCTCAAGGAGGGCAATATCGCGCGGGCCGTCAAGGGTGAGAAGATCGGCACTCTCGTGGGTGATCAGGGAAGCCGGGCCTGACCGGGTCCTTCCCTGCCCGGGGGACGGAGCCTGACCGGGGGATGGACAATGTCCTGCCGGTCGGGAACCGTGCAGGAATAAGACGCGACGCAGCCGGCCGCCGACGTGACCAATGAACAGCAGCCGGGCCTACTCAAGACACGCAGGAGCAAGTGGTGATCGAAGAGACCCTCCTCGAGGCCGAGGAGAAGATGGAGAAGGCCGTCGTGGTCGCCAAGGATGACTTCGCCGCGATCCGCACCGGCCGTGCGCACCCGGCGATGTTCAACAAGATCGTGGCCGACTACTACGGTGCGCTGACGCCGATCAACCAGCTGGCCTCGTTCTCGGTGCCGGAGCCGCGCATGGCCGTGGTGACCCCGTTCGACAAGACCGCGCTGCGCAACATCGAGCAGGCGATCCGTGACTCCGACCTCGGCGTCAACCCGAGCAACGACGGCAACATCATCCGGGTGGTGTTCCCCGAACTCACCGAGGAGCGCCGCCGTGACTACATCAAGGTCGCCAAGACCAAGGGCGAGGACGCCAAGGTCTCGATCCGTTCCGTACGCCGCAAGGCCAAGGACGCCATCGACAAGCTCGTCAAGGACGGCGAGGTCGGCGAGGACGAGGGCCGCCGTGCGGAGAAGGAGCTCGACGACACCACCGCGAAGTACGTCGCCCAGGTGGACGAGCTGCTCAAGCACAAGGAAGCGGAGCTCCTCGAGGTCTGATGAACGACTCATCCTGGGGAGCGCCGCCACAAGCCGGGTACTGGGCGCCGACCGACCGGGGGCCTGTACAGGCGCATGCCCCGGCGGGTCCCGCGTACGATGCGCCTGAGGCTCGGCATCCGATGCAGACTCAGCCCATGCCCATCGTGCCCGACGTACCCGCGCATGGCGGGAACCAGGACGACGACCGGGGGGCCGCTCGGCCGGCCGGCCCCCTGTTCCGCGACGAGACGCCGTCGGCGCATCCCTACGGGGAGTTGCCGCAGAAGTCGGAGCCCATGCACGACGCACCTCAGCCCACCCCGCAGAAGAAGAGCGCGGGCCGTGATCTGAGCGCCGCCATAGGGGTGGGCGTCGGGCTCGGCGCGGTCATCGTCGCTTCGCTGTTCATCGTCAAGGCCGTCTTCGTCGGCGTCATAGCGGTCGCCGTGGTGGTCGGGCTGTGGGAGCTCACCTCACGGCTGCAGGAGCGCAAGGGCATCAAGGCGCCCCTCGTGCCGCTCGCGGTCGGCGGCGCCGCGATGGTCGTCGCCGGGTATGTACGCGGGCCGGAGGGCGCCTGGGTGGCCATGGCGCT
The DNA here is from genome assembly GCF_002214185.1 of Streptomyces capitiformicae. Taxonomy (NCBI): domain Bacteria; kingdom Bacillati; phylum Actinomycetota; class Actinomycetes; order Kitasatosporales; family Streptomycetaceae; genus Streptomyces; species Streptomyces capitiformicae. The sequence continues at coordinate 1,145,644 of NZ_CP022161.1, forward strand.
CACCGCGCTCGCCGTCCTCCTCTGGCGTATGACGGAACCGCCGGAGAACTATCTCAAGGACGTCACCGCGGGGGTCTTCGCGGCCTTCTACGTGCCGTTCCTGGCGACGTTCGTCGCCCTGATGCTCACCGCCGACGACGGACCGCAGCGGGTCCTCGTGTTCCTGGTGCTGACCGTCGTCAGTGACACGGGCGCGTACGCCGTCGGCTGGCGCTTCGGTACGCACAAGCTCGCCCCGCGCATCAGCCCCGGCAAGACCCGGGAGGGCCTGCTCGGCGCCATCGCCTTCGCCATGGTCGCGGGCGCGCTGCTCATGCAGTTCGTGATCCACGACGGCACCTGGTGGCAGGGCCTGCTCCTCGGCTTCGCCGTCGCCGCCAGCGCCACACTGGGCGACCTCGGAGAGTCCATGATCAAACGGGACCTCGGCATCAAGGACATGGGCACCTTGCTGCCTGGGCACGGCGGCATCATGGACCGGCTGGACTCGCTGCTGCCTACGGCGCCGGTGGTGTGGTTGCTGCTGGTGCTGTTCGTGGGCTCGGGTTGACGGTCTCGTACTACGCGATGTGAGTGAGCCCCCGTCCTTTTCCGGGCGGGGGCTTCGTGCCGTGGACCCACGGGTGGTCCGGTGGGACGATTCTCGTGGAGACCCTTGCAGGGGGGATCGCCCTGAAAGGGGGCGGGCTTTATGTCCGACTTCCGTGAATCGATCGACATCGACTGCCGCCCGGAGGATGCCTGGGCGTACATCACCGAGTTCTCCCACCTCCCCGAATGGCAGGAGAGCGCGGTCTCGACGGAGCAGCTCGACGCCGAGCCGGTCGGTGTCGGCTCCCGGCTGCGCATCACCCGGCACATCGGCCGCCGGGACATCCCGATGACCATGCAGCTCACCGAGTACGAGCCGCCCCGGGTCTGGGGCATGCAAGGCATCGACGGCCCCGTCCGCGGACATGTGCACGGCGAGATCACCCCGCTCGACGAAGGCCGCCGCTCCCGCGTGACCATCGAGGTCGGCTTCGACGGCAAGGGCATCGGCAAGGCCCTCGTCCCCCTCGTCGTCCGCCCCCAGATCCGCAAGGAACTGCCGCGCAACGAACAGCACCTCAAGGACAGGCTGGAGCACCCTGTCCCATAGTCCTACCGGAGGGGCAGGGCCGTGGCCGCAGGTCGCCGCGAACGATCTGCGACACTGGTACGGCCATGCCTAAGCCCGGAGAACTCACTTTCGTCGCCCCCCGCGGAGCCAAGAAGCCGCCGCGGCATCTTGCCGATCTCTCGCCTGCGGAGCGTAAGGACGCTGTTGCCGCGATCGGCGAGAAGCCGTTTCGTGCCAAGCAGCTCTCGCAGCACTACTTCGCGCGGTACGCGCACGCCCCGGAGCAGTGGACCGACATCCCCGCGGGTGCGCGCACGAAGCTCCAGGAGGCGCTGCTTCCGGAGCTGATGACGGTCGTACGGCATCTGTCGACCGACCAGGAGACCACCCGCAAGACGCTGTGGCGGCTGTTCGACGGGACGCTCGTCGAGTCGGTGCTGATGCGGTACCCGGACCGGGTCACCATGTGCATCAGCTCGCAGGCGGGGTGCGGAATGAACTGCCCGTTCTGTGCCACCGGGCAGGCCGGGCTCGATCGGAATCTGTCCACCGCCGAGATCGTCCATCAGATCGTCGACGGGATGCGGGCGCTCCGGGACGGGGAGATTCCCGGTGGGCCCGCGCGGCTTTCCAACATCGTCTTCATGGGGATGGGGGAGCCGCTCGCCAATTACAACCGGGTCGTCGGGGCGATTCGGCGGCTCACCGATCCTGAGCCTGACGGGCTCGGGCTCTCGCAGCGTGGGATCACCGTGTCCACGGTCGGGCTCGTGCCGGCCATCCACCGGTTCGCCGACGAGGGCTTCAAGTGCCGGCTCGCGATCTCGCTGCACGCGCCGGACGACGAGCTGCGTGACACCCTCGTACCGGTGAACACGCGGTGGAAGGTGCGCGAGGTGCTGGATGCCGGGTGGGAGTACGCGGCCAAGTCCGGGCGGCGGCTGTCCATCGAGTACGCGCTGATCCGGGACATCAACGACCAGGCGTGGCGCGGTGACCGGCTCGGGCGACTGCTCAAGAGCAAGCCTGTGCACGTCAATCTCATTCCGCTGAACCCGACCCCTGGCTCGAAGTGGACCGCCTCGCGGCCGGAGGACGAGAAGGCGTTCGTGGAGGCCATCGCCGCCCACGGGGTGACGGTGACCGTCCGGGACACCCGCGGGCAGGAGATCGACGGGGCGTGCGGCCAGCTGGCGGCCACGGAGAGGTAACCGAGGAGCGGCCGAGAAGTAGTAGGGATTCGGCCACGGGGTACTCTGACCTCCGTACACATCTTCATATTCCGACAGGGGAGCGCCACAGCGCTGAGAGTGCGGCGACCGGGCCGCAGACCCTCTGAACCTCGCCCAGGTCATTCTGGGTAGGAAGTTCGGTCATCACTCAAGCTGTTGCGCCCTGCCCGGGAAACCTCCGCGGAGTCGGTCCCGGGCAGGGCCGCGTCTCTTCCTGGTCACCCCAGGAGGAATTCAGTGAGCATCAGGACGTTCGTCGCCGCGGCCGTAGGCCTCGGGCTCGTCACGCTGTCCGCATGCGGTTCGTCGTCCGACGACACCGGGTCGGGCGGCGGCGGTTCCAAGACGGTCACGGTCGTCAGCCATGGCTCTTTCTCCTACTCCAAGGCCGTCATGACGGCGTTCGAGAAGGAGTCCGGCTACAAGGTCAAGGTCCTCGAGAGCGGCGACGCGGGCCAGGCCGTCAACCAGGCGATCCTGACCAAGGACAATCCGCAGGGCGACGTCTTCTTCGGTGTCGACAACACGCTGCTCTCCCGGGCCCTCGACAACGGCCTCTTCCAGCCGTACGAGGCGAAGGGGCTCGACAAGGTCGGCGCCGAGTACCAGCTCGACAAGGACGAGCACCGGGTCACGCCCGTCGACTACGGCGACATCTGCGTCAACTACGACAAGGCCTACTTCAGCAAGAACAAGATCGAGCCGCCGCAGAACTTCGACGATCTGATCAAGCCCGAGTACAAGAACCTGCTGGTCACCGAGAACGCCTCCACCTCCTCCCCGGGGCTCGGATTCGTCCTCGGTACCGCCGCGCAGTACGGCGACGACGGGTGGGAGAACTACTGGGAGAAGCTCAAGGCCAATGGGGTGAAGGTCGTCGACGGCTGGGAGCAGGCCTACCGCCAGGAGTTCTCCGGGTCCACCGACGGCAAGAAGGCCGGTGGCGATCGGCCGCTCGTCGTCTCGTACGCCTCCTCGCCGCCCGCCGAGGTCATCTACGCCGACCCGCGCCCGAAGGCGGCGCCCACCGGGGTCGCGACCGGCACCTGCTTCCGGCAGATCGAGTTCGCGGGGCTGCTGAGCAACGCGAGGAACGCCGAGGGTGGCAAGGCGTTCATCGACTTCCTGATCTCGAAGGAGTTCCAGGAGGACATGCCGCTCAACATGTTCGTGTACCCAGTGGTCGAAGGGGCGTCCGTGCCCGCCGAGTTCACCGAGTACGGGCCGGCGGCGAAGGACCCCGAGACCATGGCGCCTCAGAAGATCGCCGAGAACCGTGACCAGTGGGTCAAGTCGTGGAACTCGCTCGTACTGAAGTAGGCAGGCCCCCCTTGCGGGGGCCCCGTACGGGGAGCGCGGCGCGGCTCGGGCTCATGGTGCTGCCCGTCGCGTTCTTCGGGGTGTTCTTCGCCTATCCCGTCGCCTCGATCGTCGAGCGGGGGCTGCACGTCGACGGCGCCTGGCAGTTCGGGCGGATCGGGGAGGTGTTGGGGGATGCCGGGATCCGGCATGTGCTGTGGTTCACCACCTGGCAGGCGCTCGTCTCGACCGCGCTCACGCTGCTGATCGCGCTCCCCGGCGCGTATGTCTTCGCGCGCTTCGATTTCAGAGGCAAGGAGATCCTGCGGGCGGTCGTCACCGTGCCGTTCGTGCTGCCGACCGTGGTCGTCGGTACGGCCTTCCTGGCGCTGGTCGGGAGGGGTGGGCTGTTCGACGAGCTGTGGGGCGTACGGCTGGACACGACGGTGTGGGCGATTCTCCTCGCGCATGTCTTCTTCAACTACGCGGTCGTCGTGCGGACCGTCGGCGGGCTGTGGGCACAGCTCGACCCCCGGCAGGAGGAGGCCGCCCGGATGCTCGGGGCGTCCCGGTCGCGGGCCTGGCGGACGGTGACGCTGCCCGCGCTCGCGCCCGCCGTGGCCGCCGCCGCGCTGATGGTGTTCCTCTTCACCTTCACCTCGTTCGGTGTGGTGCAGATCCTCGGTGGGCCGACCTTCTCGACACTCGAAGTGGAGATCTACCGGCAGACCTCGGAGATCTTCGATCTGGCGACGGCAGCCGTGCTGACGCTCGTGCAGTTCGTCGCGGTCGGGCTGATCCTCGTCGTGCACGCCTGGACCGTACGGCGGCGGGAGACCGCGCTGCGGCTGGTGGACGCCTCGCTCACGGCGCGCCGGCCGCGCGGGGCGGGGCAGTGGGCGCTGCTGGCCGGGGTTCTGCTCACTGTCGTCGTGCTGATCCTGCTGCCGCTGGGCGTGCTGGTGGAACGGTCGTTCGGTGCGTCCGGGTCCGTGTTGGGCTACTACGAGGCGTTGACCAGCGACGACAGCGGGATCTTCCTGGTCGCGCCGATCGAGGCGGTCGGCAACTCCCTCTCCTACGCCCTCGCGGCGACCGCCATCGCCCTCCTGATCGGTGGTCTCGCCGCGGCGGCCCTGACCCGGCGGGCCGGCCGTCTCGTCCGGGGTTTCGACGCGCTGCTCATGCTGCCGCTCGGCGTCTCCGCGGTGACCGTCGGCTTCGGATTCCTGATCACGCTGGACGAGCCGCCGTTGGACCTGCGCGGTTCCTGGCTCCTGGTGCCGCTGGCCCAGGCCCTGGTCGGCGTCCCCTTCGTCGTACGGACCATGCTGCCCGTGCTGCGGGCGGTGGACGAGCGACTGCGGGAGGCGGCGGCCGTGCTGGGGGCGTCGCCGTGGCGGGTGTGGCGCGAGGTCGATCTGCCGATGGTGCGGCGGGCGCTGCTGATCGCGGCCGGGTTCGCCTTCGCGGTGTCGCTCGGGGAGTTCGGGGCGACCGTGTTCATCGCACGGGCCGACAACCCCACGCTGCCGGTGGCCGTGGCGCGGTTGCTCGGGCGGCCGGGGGAGATCAACTACGGCCAGGCGATGGCCCTTTCGACGATTCTCATGGTGGTGTGCGCCGTGGCCCTGCTGGTGCTGGAGCGCCTGCGTACCGATCGCTCGGGGGAGTTCTAGATGGTGGCGAAGAGGGTGTCGAAGACGCTGCTGAGGCTTGCGGATGCGACCGTACGGTTCCGTGGGCGGCCCGCGCTCGACGCGGTCGATCTGGAGGTCGCCGAGCATGAGATCGTCTGCGTGCTGGGGCCGAGCGGCAGCGGCAAGTCCACGCTGCTGCGGGCGGTCGCCGGGCTCCAACCCCTCGACAGCGGGCGGGTGTTGCTCGACGGACGGGACAACACCGCGGTGCCCGCGCACAAGCGGGACGTCGGCCTGATGTTCCAGGACCATCAGCTGTTCCCGCAGCGGGACGTGGGTGGCAACGTCGCCTTCGGCCTGCGGATGCACGGCGCCTCGAAGGCCGAACAGGGCGTACGGGTCGGGGAGTTGCTGGAGCTGGTCGGACTGCCGGGGGCGGCGCGCCGGGCCGTCGCGGCGCTCTCCGGCGGCGAGCAGCAGCGGGTCGCGCTGGCCCGGGCCCTCGCCCCGCGCCCCCGGCTGCTCATGCTCGACGAGCCCCTCGGCCAGCTGGACCGCTCGCTGCGGGAGCGGCTCGTCGTCGAACTCCGGGAGCTGTTCGGCGAGTTGGGGACGACCGTGCTCGCGGTCACACACGACCAGGGCGAGGCGTTCGCGCTGGCCGACCGGGTCGTGGTGATGCGCGACGGGCGGATCGCCCAGTCCGGTACGCCGCTTGAGGTGTGGCAACGACCGGCGGACGAGTTCGTGGCGCGCTTCCTCGGCTTCGACAACGTGGTCGACGCGACCGTGACCGGGCAGGCCGCCGACACACCATGGGGCAAGGTCCCGGTGCCCGAGGGCTCGCCACAGGGGCCGGGCGCCCTGCTGGTGCGGCCCGCGGGCGTACGGCTGGTCGACACGGCCGCCGGGCTGCGGTGCACCGTGGCCGCACGCACCTTCCGGGGCACCCATGTCGCCGTAAACCTCCAGCCCGAGGGCGCGCCACGGCTCGAGGCGGCCTGTGCGCTGCGGGAGGCGCCGGCGCCCGGGGACGAGGTCGGGGTGGCCTTCGACGCGGCGGAAATCGTCGTGCTGGGGGACGGTCCGGCCGCATAAGGTGCGGAGCCATGGCTATGCACAGGCAAGAACCCCAGGCTCGGTATGACCGCTACTGCGACGAGATCGAGCTTCAGGTACGGCAGTTGAGGGACGTCGTGACCTCCGGCGCCGATCTGACCGCCACCGTCCCGACCTGCCCCGACTGGTCACTGGAACACCTCGTACGGCACACCGGCGGTGCCCTGCGCTGGGTCGAACTGAACGTACGGACCCGGTCGAAGGAGGAAGTGCCCGAGGAGGAAGTCCCGTTGTACGACGGCCCCGAGGTGAAGGGGGACCCGGCCGCACTGGACGCCTGGCTCGCGGAGACCGGCGAGATGCTCGTCGCCACGCTGCGCGAGGCGGGGCCGAAGGCGCCGGTGTGGTCATGGGGCTGGGAGCAGACCGCCGGGTTCTGGGCCCGCCGGATGACCCATGAGCTGGTCGTCCATCGGGCGGACGCGACGCTCACCGCCGGGCTGCCGTACGAGGTGGCGCCGGACATCGCCGCCGACGCGATCGACGAGTGGCTGGAGATCGTCGAGTTCGTGCAGCGGACCATGCCGCACGACGAGGCGGCCGAACTGCGCGGCCCGGGGCGCAGTATCCATCTCCACGCCACGGATGCGTCCGCTGACCTGAACGCCGAGTGGCTCGTCGAGTTGACCGAGGACGTCGTGCGCTGGCGCCGGGGCCACGAGAAGGCGACGGTCGCGCTGCGCGGCCCGCTGACCGAGGTGCTGCTCGCCTTCTACCGCCGACTTCCGCTGGACGGCGGGGAGTTGGAGGTGCTCGGAGAGCGGGGGCTGCTGGACTTCTGGCTGAAGCGGGCAACGTTCGGGTGAGCCGCTGACAGGCGCGTGACCCGCACCTTGCCGCTGGACGAGCGCGTGGCCCGTACCCCTCCGCGAGAGGCACGGGCACACGGCCGTACGACGTGGATCAGCGGGTGGAGGCCCCGCGGCGCCGCATGCTGTAGTACACGGCACCCGCGCCGAGCGCGACCAGGGCCGCCGCGAGCCCGGCGATCGGGCCGGTGTTCGAGGTGGCGCCGGTCTCGGCGAGATTGGAGTCGCCCTCGGGGGAGGGGATGTTGTTCTCGTTCGTGCCCGCCGGGGTGGTGTTCTCAGAGGCGGACGGGGAGGGAGACTTCTTGTTCTTCGAAGGCTCCTTCGAGGGCTCCTTGGAGGGCTCGTCGTCCGCGGCCTCCTCGGGGCTTTCCGAGGCGGCCGGCGGGGTGTCCGCCTTCTCGCAGGCCTCGGCGGGAGCGGTCAGGATCGGCAGGTCCTCGTCGACGTCCTTCTTCGCCTTGATGTGGACGCGGTACTCGGCGTTCGGCTCCCAGTCCTCGTCGAAGGTGATGGTGACACCCTCGGTGGTGGAGTTCTTGATCGTCCGGCTGCCGACCATGCGCAGGTCTGCCCCGTTGTTCTCCAGGTAGACGGTGACCTCGGCCTTGACGCCCAGCGGGTCCACGTCGGTCACGCGGATGACACCCTTGTCACCGTCGCACTCGGCCACGGCGGAGAAGTCACTGATGCTGCTGGCCACGGCGCTGCCCGCGACACCGAGCACAAGTGCGGCGGAGGCGAGGACAACACCGAGGGGGCGCGAAGTTCGCGCGGTGCGGGGAGATATGGACACGTTTGCCCTTCACGGGGAGCACAGGGGGGTGGGGGTGACGGAGGCGCCGCTGGAACAGCGGCTTCCCCATGTGCCACACAGGTTTATAAGCGCGCCATAAGTACTGTCAATCCGAAGAAGCGTGCGAGTGGCTGCTTTTGACCACTGATTGAGGGGCCCGTAGGTTTGACGCCCGTTCAACAACGCGCGCGGTCCTCAACTCTCCAGCCGCTCCAGGGCGTCCGGAACCTCTTCGATCCGGTCCACCAAGGCGATCCGGGCCTCCATCGAACGGCCTCGGGCCAAGGACTGGAGGAGCGGCCAGGTCGGGAGCTTCTCCGTCCAGTGGGCGCGGTTCACCAGGACCATGGGCGTGGGTTCGCCGCGGGACTCGTAGTAGTTGGGGGTCGCGTTGTCGAAGATCTCCTGAACGGTGCCGGCGGCGCCGGGCAGGAAGACGACGCCCGTGTTGGAGCGGGCGAGGAGGCCGTCCTCGCGGGTGGCGTTGGCGAAGTACTTGGCGATGTGGGAGGCGAACGGGTTGGGCGGCTCGTGGCCGTAGAACCAGGTGGGGATGCCGACGGAGGTGCCGCCCTTCGGCCAGCGCGTGCGGACCTCGAAGGCCACGCCTGCCCAGTCGGTGATCGACGGCGTGAACTTCGGTGCCTTGGAAAGGAGTTGGAGGGCCTCGACGAGCATCTCGTCGTCGTACGGGGCCGCGTACGCCCCCAGGTTGGCCGCCTCCATCGCACCCGGGCCGCCGCCGGTGGCGACCGTGAGACCCGAGCGGGCCAGGGTGCGGCCGAGGCGGGCGGCGCCCTCGTACGCCTCGGTGCCGCGGGCCATCGCGTGGCCGCCCATCACGCCCACCACCCGTGCCCCGACGAGGAGTTCGTCGAGCGCGTCCGAGACCGAGTCGTCGTGGACGGCGCGCAGCATCGAGGAGAAGACGTCGCGGTCGGCCTTGGTGCGCTGGAACCAGGTGTACGACAGGGCGTCCGGCGTCGCCTCGTAACCGCCCTCCGCCAGGGACGCGAAGAGCTCGTCGGGGGAGTACACGAGGCCGCGGTACGGGTCGAAGGGCAGGCCGGGTAGGGGCGGGAAGACCAGGGCGCCGTCCGCGCGGACCTTCGCCGCCGCGTTCTGCCGCATCGCACAGCCGAGGAAGACGGCGCCCGCCGTGTCCGTGGCGAGCAACTCCCTTGTACGGTCCGTCAGATCGACGGCTTGGACGCGGAACCCGGAGAGCGTGCCGCGCGCCGAGACGGTCGCGTCGAACTCCTCCAGCGTCTCGATCTCCTGGTCACCGTGGTGGGCCGCGTGGGCGGGCATTATCTGCACCCGCCCACTCTAGGCACAGCACGTGCGGCGGGTGTTCAGCCCTCGATCGCCGCCGGGTTCATCCATACGACCTCCCAGGTGTGGCCGTCGAGGTCGTCGAAGGCGCGGCCGTACATGAAGTCCGGCATGTCCTGGACCTTGTCGGACGCGGTGCCGCCGGCGGCGACGGCCTTCTCGACCAGCTCGTCGACCTGCTCGCGGCTCTCCGCGCTCAGCGCGATCATCACCTCGCTGGTGCGCGTGGCGTCCGCGATCTCCTTCTTGGTGAAGGTCGCGTAGAACGGCTTGGTGAGCAGCATCGCGAAGATGGTGTCGCTGATCACGACCGAGGCGGCGTTCTCGTCGCTGAACTGGGGGTTGATCGCGTACCCGAGCTCCGTGAAGAACTTCTTCGAGGCGTCGAGGTCGTTCACGGGCAGGTTCACGAAGATCATCTGCTGGTAAGTCTGGCTCTGGCTCATGGCGAGGTCTCTCCCGGAGCTATGCGGTCCGTCATTGGTGTCGGTCCGTTCGGAGGGGTAGACCAGGGGCCGTCGCGGAACTCATCGCCCCGCGCCGAATTTTTTCCTACGAGTTTTCCGGCGGCCTCAGGGACGGGCGGTCACGCGGCCATCGGCAGCGCCGCCAGCTCCGCGACCGTCCAGGTCAGCGGGCCGAAGACGGCGAGCAGGGCACTCGCGCGGAGCAGGGCTGCCCGGCGGGGCAGGGTGCTGGGCGCCCCCAGTCGCAGCAGCGCGGCCGTGGTGTCGGCGTGCGCCCGGCGGGCCTCGACGGCGGCCGTGGCGAGGGTGAGGACGGTGCAGCCGGCCACGACCAGCGCGCCCAGCAGGGTGAGCGGGCCGACCGTGGGGCGTGCGCCGGAGGACAGCGACACCATGGCGTACGCCCCGGAGGCCACCGCGCACACCACCCCGAGCGGCCGCCCGATGCGCCGGGCCTCGGCTTGGAGGATCCGCCCGGCGAGCAGCCGCAGCGCGCCCGGCTCCACGGCCTGGAGCAGCCACCCGCACAGATGGGTGAGCCCGGGTGCGGCGAGGATCAGCCCCAGCGCGGTGAGCAGCCAGCCGGCGAGGACTCCGGCGGGGCTGTCGGCGAAGCCACCGGGGAGGGTGAGGCCGGAGCCGGGGTCGGACTGCCCGGCGTACGTCTCGACGGCGAGACCGACGGCGAGGACGGCGATGCCCCAGGGGAGGCCGCCGGGGGCGGGACGCGGGGCCGGCGCCACGGCGGGAACCGGCGGTTCCTCGTCGGGGAGCTCGTCCTCCTCGTACCTCGACGCACCGGCCGGTGACGCGGCCCGCCTGCGGATGTCGAAGGTGTCGTATGCCATGAAGCGCGTCCGGAGTCCGGCGGGCCGGGGGGACCGGGTGCCCTTCGGGCGCAAGACCAGGGCCGTCGTCACGGAGGCGACGACCGGCACCAGGGAGAGCAGGGTGAGGGCGGCCGGCAGGGGCAGCGGTTGTCCGGCGGCGAGGACGTCGGCGGCGGCGCCGTCGAACGGCATGCCGGTCAGGTCGCCCCGCAGATGGAGGAAGAACAGCAGGGCGAGCAGGGAGCCGAGGGTGGTGGACAGGGCCGTCGTCACCGCCGAGACCGCCATCAGACGGCCGGGGCCCAGGCCGATCGCGGAGAGGCCGGGGCGCGGACGGGTGCCGGGGTCGGTGCGGGCGACCGTCACCGCGAAGTACACGGTGGCGGCGGCGGGCGCGGCGCACCAGAGCAGGCGGAGCGTCGAGCCGGCGGGGGCGTGCGGGTGGGACAGGGCGTGGCCGAGGGCGCACAGCAGCAGGAAGCCGGTGCCGCCGGAGGCCGCGGTGACCAGCAGGCGGCGGATCTGGACGATCGGATGGGCCCGGCGGGCTAGGCGGAGAGCGAGCACGCGGCCCTGCCTCCTCCCTCGGCGGCGGCCCGGCCTTCCCCGTCGGCGGCGGAGGGCAGGCGGACGGTCTTCACGCATCGCCCGTCGAGCAGGGACACCGTGCGGTCGGCGAGGGAGGCGATCTCGGAGTCGTGGGTGGCGAGGACGACCGTGATGTCGTGCGAGCGGGCCGCCGCGGTGAGAGTGCGCAGCACATGGGCGTGTTCCGTGCGGTGCAACGCGGCGGTCGGCTCGTCCGCGAAGAGCACGGTGGGCGTGGCGACCAGCGCGCGGGCGACGACCACGCGCTGGCGCTCGGACTGCAGCAGGCCGTGCGGGCGCTTGCGGGCCGAGGAGCCGATGTCGAGGCGCTCCAGCCACTCCAGGGCGGCGGTCCTGGCGGCCCGGCGGCCGGTGCCGCGCAGCATCAGCGGCAGAGCCGTGTTCTCCCAGACGTTCAGCTCAGGGACGAGGACGGGCTCCGGGTCGATCCAGCCGAAGCGGTCGCGGCGCAGCCGCTCCCGGGTGAGGGGGCCCATGGTGTGCACCGGGGTGCTGTTGAACCACACCTCGCCCTGCCGCGGCACCAACTGCCCCGACAGACAGCGCAGGAGTGTGGTCTTGCCGCTGCCGCGCGGCCCGGTGACGGCGAGGATCTCGCCGTCCCGGACGCCCATCGACACGCCTTGCAGCGCGGGCGAGCCGTCGTGCGCGTAGGTCAGACCACGTGCCCAGAGCACGTCGTTGTCCGGCGGGGCCACCATGGGCGTACACCTCGGTTCGGATCAGGAATTGCCGGGGGGAGTCCCCCGTCCGGGGGAACGAAGGCAGGGCCGATCGGTTACAGGGCACGCTAGGCAGGCAGGGTGGCGGGGGTCGGACAGCACACGGCCCGGAACGCACCCATCTCACTCGTACGGGTGTATCCCGGGCCGTTTCAAACGCCGAGCGCCCTCAGCGAGAGCGGTCAGTTGAGCGCTGTCAGCTGTCAGCTGTCAGCTGTCGGTTGAGCGCCGTCAGCCGTCAGCCGTCAGCCGTCAGCCGTCAGAGGAGCGTCCACGCCTCCGTCAGGGTCGCGCGGAGTATCTGCTCGATCTCGTCGAAGGTCGACTGGTCGGAGATCAGCGGCGGGGCGAGCTGGACGACCGGGTCGCCCCGGTCGTCGGCGCGGCAGTAGAGGCCGTTCTCGAACAGCTTCTTCGACAGGAAGCCGTAGAGGATCCGCTCGGTCTCGTCGGCGTCGAAGCTCTCCTTCGTGGCCTTGTCCTTGACCAGTTCGATTCCGTAGAAGAAGCCGTTGCCGCGGACGTCGCCGACGATCGGCAGGTCGTACAGCTTCTCCAGGGTCGCGCGGAACGCGGCCTCGTTGTCGAGGACGTGCTGGTTGAGGCCCTCGCGCTCGAACAGGTCGAGGTTGGCGAGGCCGACGGCCGCGGAGACCGGGTGGCCGCCGAAGGTGTAACCGTGCAGGAAGACGTTGTCGCCCTTGTAGAAGGGCTCGGCTATGCGGTCGGAGACAATGCACGCGCCTATCGGGGAGTAGCCCGAGGTCATGCCCTTGGCACAGGTGATCATGTCCGGGACATAGCCGAACTTGTCGCAGGCGAACATCGTGCCGAGGCGGCCGAAGGCGCAGATGACCTCGTCCGAGACGAGCAGCACGTCGTACTGGTCGCAGATCTCGCGGACCCGCTGGAAGTAGCCGGGCGGGGGCGGGAAGCAGCCTCCGGCGTTCTGCACCGGCTCCAGGAAGACCGCGGCGACCGTGTCCGGACCCTCGAAGAGGATCTGCTGTTCGATCTGGTCGGCGGCCCAGCGGCCGAAGGCCTCCGGGTCGTCGCCGAAGAGCGGCGCCCGGTAGATGTTGGTGTTCGGCACCTTGTGCGCGCCCGGGACGAGCGGTTCGAAGGGGGCCTTCAGGCCCGGCAGGCCGGTGATGGACAGGGCGCCCTGCGGGGTGCCGTGGTAGGCGACCGCCCGGGAGATGACCTTGTACTTGGTCGGCTTGCCGGTGAGCTTGAAGTACTGCTTGGCGAGCTTCCAGGCGGTCTCGACCGCCTCGCCGCCGCCGGTGGTGAAGAAGACCTTGTTCAGATCGCCGGGCGTGTGGGAGGCGATACGTTCCGCCAGTTCCACGGCCTTCGGGTGGGCGTAGGACCACACAGGGAAGAAGGCCAGCTCCTGGGCCTGCTTGAACGCGGTCTCCGCGAGCTCGGTGCGGCCGTGGCCCGCCTGGACCACGAACAGCCCCGCGAGACCGTCGAGGTACCGCTTGCCCTTGTCGTCGTAGATGTACGTGCCCTCGCCCCGGACGATCGTGGGGACCGGGGAGTTCTCGTACGAGGCCATGCGGGTGAAGTGCATCCACAGGTGGTCGTACGCGGTCTTGCTGACGCTGCTGACGTCCTTGGCGGCGTTCGGAGTCTCGGTGCTCACGGCTATCGGGTTCCCCACATGTAGGTCTGCTTCTTCAGCTTCAGATAGACGAAGCTCTCGGTGGACCGCACGCCGGGCAGGGTCCGGATGCGTTTGTTGATCACTTCCAGGAGGTGGTCGTCGTCCTCGCAGACGACCTCCACCATCAGGTCGAAGGAGCCCGCGGTGATCACGATGTACTCGACCTCCTGCATGGCCGTGAGCGCGTCCGCCACGGGATCGAGGTCGCCGTCGACGTTGATGCCGAGCATCGCCTGACGTCTGAAGCCCACGGTGAGCGGGTCGGTGACGGCGACGATCTGCATCACGCCCTGGTCGAGCAGCTTCTGGACGCGCTGGCGCACGGCCGCCTCCGAGAGGCCGACGGCCTTGCCGATCGCGGCGTACGGCCGGCGGCCGTCCTCCTGGAGCTGTTCGACGATGGCGAGGGAGACGGCGTCCAGCTGAGCGCTGCCGTTCCTGGACTCCTTCGAGTCCCTCTGCTCTGCGCTTCTACTTGCCACGACCTCACTGTGCACGACGTCTCGACAGTTCCGCAAGGCCGAATCGATGAAATTCGTTGTTTACTGGCTTGCAACTTACGGATTTCGCAGCGATGAGGGTGTCGGGGGTGTTGAAAACGTGGGGCTGCGGACTAGGGTGGTGTCTCAAGGAATGGACACCCAGGACACCCACATCTGGAGGGTCGGCAGTGAGCACCGAGCTGCGTCGTCTGCGCAACTACATTGATGGCGAATTCCGTGACGCCGTCGACGGACGGACCACCGAGGTGGTCAACCCAGCGACGGGCGAGGCCTACGCCACCGCGCCCCTGTCCGGCCAGGCCGACGTCGACGCGGCGATGGCCGCCGCCGAGGCCGCGTTCCCGGGCTGGCGGGACACGACCCCGGCCGAGCGCCAGAAGGCACTGCTGAAGATCGCCGACGCGTTCGAGGAGCGGGCCGAGGAACTCATCGCGGCCGAGGTGGAGAACACGGGCAAGCCGATCGGGCTCACCCGCTCCGAGGAGATCCCGCCGATGGTCGACCAGATCCGCTTCTTCGCGGGCGCGGCCCGGATGCTGGAGGGGCGGAGCGCCGGCGAGTACATGGAGGGGATGACCTCGATCGTCCGCCGTGAGCCGGTCGGCGTCTGCGCCCAGGTGGCGCCGTGGAACTACCCGATGATGATGGCGGTCTGGAAGTTCGCGCCGGCCATCGCGGCGGGCAACACGGTCGTACTGAAGCCGTCGGACACGACCCCCGCGTCGACCGTGCTGATGGCGGAGATCATCGGCTCGATCCTGCCGAAGGGTGTCTTCAACGTCATCACGGGCGACCGGGACACGGGGCGTCTGATGGTCGAGCACCCGATCCCGGCCATGGCGTCCATCACCGGCTCCGTGCGGGCCGGTATGTCGGTCGCCGAGTCCGCGTCCAAGGACCTCAAGCGGGTCCACCTGGAGCTGGGCGGCAAGGCGCCGGTCGTCGTCTTCGAGGACACTGATGTCGCCAAGGCCGTCGAGGACATCTCGGTGGCGGGCTTCTTCAACGCCGGGCAGGACTGTACGGCCGCGACGCGCGTCCTCGTCCACGAGTCCATCCACGACGAGTTCGTGGCGGCGCTCGCCAAGGTCGCCGCCGAGACGAAGACCGGGCAGCCGGACGACGAGGACGTGCTGTACGGGCCGCTCAACAACCCCAACCAGCTCAAGCAGGTCAGCGGCTTCATCGAGCGGCTGCCCGCGCACGCCAAGGTCGAGACCGGGGGACACCAGGTCGGTGAGAAGGGGTACTTCTACGCGCCGACCGTCGTGTCCGGGCTGAAGCAGGACGACGAGATCATCCAGAAGGAGGTCTTCGGGCCGGTCATCACGGTTCAGTCGTTCGCCGACGAGGCCCAGGCGGTGGGCTGGGCGAACGGGGTCGAGTACGCGCTCGCTTCGTCGGTGTGGACCAAGGACCACGCGCGGGCGATGCGGATGTCCAAGGCGCTGGACTTCGGGTGCGTGTGGATCAACACGCACATCCCGCTCGTCGCGGAGATGCCGCACGGCGGCTTCAAGAAGTCCGGGTACGGCAAGGATCTTTCGGGGTACGGGTTCGACGACTACACGCGGATCAAGCATGTGATGACGTCGCTGGACGGGTAGCACCCGCTCCGCGGGAGAACCGTGAACGGGCACGGCCCCGCGCCCCTTCGGGGCTGCGGTCCTTCGGGGCGCGGGGTGGTGCATTGGGTCGTGGAGGCGGCATGGCCGGCAAGAAGGTGTCGAAGGTGCCGCGCGCGGCGTACGAGAAGGAACTGCTGCGCCTGCAGACCGAGTTGGTGAAGCTGCAGGAGTGGGTGCGGGCGGAGGGCGCTCGGCTCGTGGTGGTGTTCGAGGGGCGGGACGCGGCGGGCAAGGGCGGCACGATCAAGCGGGTCGCGGAGCATCTCAATCCCCGTGTCGCCCGGATCGCCGCCCTGCCCAAGCCGACGGAGCGCGAGCGCACCCAGTGGTACTTCCAGCGGTACGTGGAGCATCTGCCGGCCGCCGGGGAGATCGTGCTGTTCGACCGGTCCTGGTACAACCGGGCCGGCGTCGAGCATGTGATGGGCTTCTGCTCGAAGGAGGAGCACCAGCTCTTCCTGCGCCATTGCCCGATCTTCGAGCGGATGCTGGTGGAGGACGGGATCCTGCTGCGCAAGTACTGGTTCTCGGTGAGCGACACCGAACAGCAGGAGCGTTTCCGCAAGCGGCTGGAGGACCCGCGGCGGCGCTGGAAGCTGTCGGCGCTGGATCTGGAGTCCCTCACCCGCTGGGAGGCGTACTCCCAGGCCAAGGACGAGATGATGGTGCACACCGACATCAGCGAGGCCCCGTGGTACGTCGTGGAGAGCGACGACAAACGGCGGGCCCGGCTGAACATGATCGCCCATCTGCTGGACTCCGTGCCGTACCAGGAGGTCCCTCCGCCGGTGCTGGAGCTGCCGGAGCGTCCGCCGCCGACCGGCTACCAGCGCCCGCCGCGTGATCTGCAGACCTACGTCCCCGACCACGCGGCGAGCCTTTGAGCAGCCGGTCACCGGCGTCACCCGCTCTCGGGGACGATCGCGACCGGGCAGCTGGAGCGGTGCAACGCGCCGTGCGTCACCCGGCCGAGCTGGAGCCCGAAGTGCCGCTGCCGGCGCCTGGCTCCCACGACGAGAAGGTCGGCGTGGCGCGACGCGTCGGCCAGCACGGTCCGGGCGTGGCCCTCGGCGGTACGGCGATGGAGTACGACATCGGCGGGGGCGTCCCGCAACGCCGTCTCCAGTGCCTCCGCGGCGCGCTGCTCGTGCAGCCTGGCGGGCTCTCCCGTCAGCAGGGGATGGTCGGTGGTCTCGTGCGCGGGGCACCGCCAGGCGCGTACCGCTTCGACCTCCGCCCCGCGTCGCCGCGCCTCCTCGAAGGCGAAGCGCACCGCCGCCGCACTCGTCGGCTTCTCCTCGGCACCGTCCGTGGTCCTGGCCCCGCCTCCGACGCCGACGACGATGCGGCCGTGGGTCGCGGGCAGGGACTGGTTGTCGTGGCTGCCGCGCACGACGATCACCGGGCAGTGCGCGTGCGCGGCCACGGTGAGGCTCACCGAGCCGAGCAGCGCCTCGGTGAGGGCGCCGCGGCCCCGGGTGCCCGTGACGAGCAGGGAAGCGATCCGGCTCTCCCTGAGCAGCGTGTACTCGGGTTCCTCGGGCAGCACGTCGGTGGCGATGCTCACCTCGGCCCGGCGCAGACGGGCGCGCTGGGCGGCGGTCGCCACGATGTCCTCGGCCCGCACCTGCTCGGACGGCTTGCCCAGGTCCTCGGCCAGCTGGGCGCCTTCGTACCGCTCCCACAGCGAGGCGTACACCAGGCGCAGCGGCACCCCGCGCAGGGCGGCCTCGTCGGCCGCCCAGTCGACGGCCCGCAGGCTGGGCTCGGAACCGTCGACGCCGACGACGATCGGCAGGTCCGTCTCCCTCTCCATGGCCATCGCGCCCACCTCCCCCAACCGAGGCCGAAGACGATCCGGGCCTTGACCTGACCGCGCAGCACCTCGTCCATGCACTCGTTGACGGAGGCGAGCGGCCGCGTCTCGGAGATGACCTTGGTCCGGCCTGCCGCGTGCAGGTGGAAGACCTCGGCGAGATCCTGCCGGGTACCCACGATCGAACCGATCACGCTCATACCGTTCAGCACGGTGGCGAAGATCGGGAGCTGGACGGTGCCGTTGCGCGGGCAGGGCGACCATGACGAGCTTGCCGCTGCGCCGCAGGCCGGAGTTGACGGCGGAGAAGGCCGCCTCGTTCACCGCCAGGGCGATCGCCGCGCGGGCGCCGCCGTGCCGAGCGTGGGGGAGCGTGCAGGGCGGCGCTGGGCAGACGGGAATGTGACGACAGGCCCTGGGCCGGGGTCGCGCAGCCGCAGGCCTTCGGCGACCTCGCGGGGAATCCGCTCGGTCCAGTGCCGATGGGTCTCGGCGCCGAGGAGCGGCGCCTGACGGTGACGGTACGGGGCATGATCTCCGCCCCCTGAGTCCTCCTGGATTTCCCTGAATCTCCCTGAATCTCCCGACCCGGGGACCCGATTCGAGCTTTGTCCTCGGGCGAGGCCCATGGCGCCCACAACGCAACAGAAGGCCCACACAACAGGGCGTGTGGGCCTTCTCGGGAATTCCGGTTACGGGAGGCGTTCTGTCAGTTGCCGGGGAGGGGGCGGATGGCGGCTATGTCGAATTGCAGGCGGATCTTTTCGCTCACCATGGCGCCGCCCTCCGCCAGTCTCTGGTTGTAGGTGAGGCCCCATTCGGAACGATTGATGGTGGTCGTGCCGTCGAATCCGACTCGTTCGTATCCGAAGGGATCGGTGACGTGTCCTATATAGGTGAGTTCCAGGTCGACGGGGCGGGTGATGTTCTTGATCGTGAGATCGCCGGTCATGCGGTAGACGTCACTGTCCACGAGGCGAACCGCCGTACTGGCGAAGCGCATTCGGGGATAGGTCGCGGCGTCCAGGAAGTCGCGGCCGACCAAATGGGCGTCGCGCTGTTCCACGCCGGTGTCGACGGATGCCGTGGACAGGACGATCTCGGCCCGTGAGCGGGATGGATCGCGGCCGTCGAAGTAGAGCCGACTCTGATACTCAGTGAAAGCGCCGCGCACGGTCGTCACCAATGCGTGGCGCACGGAGAAACCGATGCGACTGTGCGCCCGGTCGATCATCCATTCTCCGGTCAGCGCCGCGAGGGCGGGATCCGGCGGGCCGGCCTGACCGAAAGCCCGTGAGTCGTGGGGGAGTTGTGTAGCTGTGGGGGATGCCGAGCGGCGCAGGGACGCAGCGCGGTTGAACAGGTTCATGATCCACGTAACTACGGCACGACAGAAAATGCCGCAAGTCTTCTATCGGATCCAGGTCGGGTCCGATTCGGCCTTGAAAGGCTGATAAAGCGTCATCAGGTGGTGGGTGCTCGGTGGGCGCTCGGTGGGCGGTTGCATTATCCGCACACGGTCGCCACGAATTGTTTCCCCGGCCACATCGAGGGGGTGGTTTTGAACGTGTTCAAGTCGGGGCGTACGCTCCAGCCATGAGTGACAGAGCCGCCCTGGTCAAGGGCATCCGTGCGTGGCTGGTCTTCTTCGTCGTCTGTCTGGTGCTGAGCGGCGCCACGGCGTTCCCGCTGGTCCATGAGCTGCGGTGGACCGAGGAGCTGATGCGTTCGCTGTCCGTCGGGGAGTACCTGCCGGGGCTCATGGAGTGGATCGAGCGGGTACGCGCGGGACTGGACGAGGCTGATGCCGACTACCCGTTCCTGCTGTACGGCACGGACTGGCTGGCCTTCGCGCACCTCGTCATCGCGGTCGCCTTCTACGGCCCGTACCGCGACCCGGTCCGCAACGTCTGGGTCGTCGAGGTCGGGATGATCGCCTGCGCCGGGATCATCCCACTGGCGCTGATCTGCGGTCCGATCCGGGGGATCCCCTTCTGGTGGTCGGTGATCGACATGTCGTTCGGGGTGTTCGGCGTGATTCCGCTGTACGTCGTGTGGAAGCGGATCAAGCGGCTGGAGGCGATGACGCCACCGGTCGCGCCCCCGGCCACCGTGGCTGCCGCGGGCTGAGCGCGAGGCGGAAAAAAAAGTGTTATCCCCGTAGCCCCGTTCCGTCTCCACAGGCGACCCCTGTTGCCCCACGTACAGGAGTGAGCCGGATGAACGGTGTGAGCGGTGTGATCTCCGCCTCGCGGGTTCCCTACGTCACGGGAATGGCTGAGAAAGTACGGAAAACAGCCGAGTGATCAGGGTGACCGCAGCGAGAGCGGAAGGAACGTACGTGGACGGGCGGCAGTGGCGCTCCACCATCGGGGCCGCGCAGGCGGGCGACCGGCGCGCCCTCGACGAGCTGGTCGAGGGTTGGCTGCCGCTCGTCTACAACATCGTGGGCCGTGCACTCAACGGCCACGCGGACGTCGACGACGTCGTGCAGGAGACCATGCTGCGCGCGGTCGACAACCTCGAAACGCTGCGGGATCCGGACAGTTTCCGGTCATGGCTGGTCGCCATCGCGATGCGGCAGATACGCGACCGGGCGCGACGGCGCACCGCCGACCCGCTCGGCGAGGACGGCGACGCGTACGGCACCGGCGCCGCCGACTTCGCCGAACTGACCGTCCTGCGGCTGCAGTTGGAGGGACAGCGGCGTGAGGTCGCGGAAGCGGTCCGGTGGCTCGACGACGAGGACCGGCAGCTGCTGTCCCTGTGGTGGCTGGAGGTCGCCGGCGAACTCACCCGGCGTGAACTCGCGGCCGCGGTCGGCATCAGCCGGCAGCACGCCGCCGTCCGGGTGCAGCGGATGAAGGCCCGGCTGGAGACCGCGCGGGGTATCGTCCGTGCCCTCGGCTCCTCCTGCTCCGACCTGGGCGCCGTGACCGCCCGCTGGAACGGGCAGCCCGACTCGGTGTGGCGCAAGCGCATCGCCCGGCACATCCGCGGCTGCGCCCGCTGCGACGGCCACGACCGGCGCGGCGAGGGCGTCGTACCCGCCGAACGGCTCCTCGTCGGCCTCGCCCTCGTCCCTATCCCCGTCGGCTTCACGCTGTCGCTGGCGTTCGGCGGCAAGACGGCGGTCGCGGCGACGACGGCCGTGTCGGCCTCGGCCTCGGTGGGCTGGTCCGCCAAGCTGCTGGGTTCGCTCACCCAGCCCGCCGTGGCGGTGACGGCGGGCGCGACGTTCGTCGCCGGGGGCGCGTACGTGGTGACGACGCCGGACGCGCGGCCGCCGCAGACGGCGCCCACGGCGCTGAGCACGGCTCGCCCGCCCGTGTCCGAGCCATCCCGCTCCCCGTCGCCCTCCTCCTCTCCCTCGCCTTCGCCCTCGCCGTCCGCCTCCCCGTCGCCGACGAGGAAGACCGACCTGTACGGCAGTGTCGTGGACGCCGTGGACCGGGCCCCGGACCCGAACACCGCGCCCGTCGCCCTCCCGCGCCGGCCCGAGACCGGCCTCACCAGCAGCGGCGGCGCGCGCGCCGTGATGAACCACCGCGGTGACAGCGTGACCCTGACCGGCAAGGGCTACGTCCTCGTCCGCTGGCAGCTCGCGCCGCAGTACCGGCCCGGCGGCCTGGTCATGCCCACCTGGACCGGCTTGAAGGGCAAGCTCTTCCACGTGGCCTCCGGCGGCGGCCGCCGCATGGACGACCCGACGTCCGCCGACGGCAAGACCTCCGGCATGGGAGGCCCCGACATCGGCTACATCGTCCTGCCGGCCGGCACCCAGCAGATGTGGCAGAACGAGTACTTCTACGTCGACGGCACCGTCACGTTCACCCAGAACGAGAGCGGCGCCGACTACAACATCACCCTCGCCCCCACCACCTGGGACGCGATCACCGGGGACGTCAACTACGGCCCCGAGCAGGGTGCCATCCGCTACGGTCTCGTCCGCGACAACGGCAAGGACACGACACCCGTACCGCAGTACGTCACGCGGAAGACCCCGGAGGACGCGGCGACGGTGGCGCAGCGGTCGAAGGTGTAGCAGCGCACGCGTTCTCCTGCGCGGCCATCACCTCGTCGCCGTGCGCGTGCGCCCAGGCGCCGAACGCCTCGATCCGTGGGAGCAGCGTCCGCCCGAGCGCGGTCAGTTCGTAGTCGACCCGGGGTGGCGAACCACCGTACGCCCGCCGCGCCACCAGCCCGTTGAACTCCAGCCTGCGCAAGGTCTCCGTCAGCACCTTGGGGCTGATCCCGCCGATCCGCACCCGCAGTTCGCCCGGCCTGCTCGGCCTGTGTCGCAGGGCCCACAGCACAACGGGGTTCCAGGTGTTGCCCAGCAGATCGAAGGCGAGCCGGGCCCGGCAGTCGGCGAGGACGCCATCGGACGGCATATCGGTGGCTTCGCCGGCATCGGTCACTTACCGAATGGTGCCTGAGCGGCTTTCTACTGTCGTGCTGTTTCGACCACGGCGAACAGGGAGGCGGCATCTGTGCGCATGCGCATCGGGGTTCTGGGCACGGGCGGTATGGCGGACGCGTTGGGCACGCGGTGGGCGAGGGCCGGGCACGAGGTGTTCGTGGGCGGCCGGGACACGACCCGCGCGGCCGCCCTGGCCGAACGGCTCGGCGGCCACGCGGGTGACCTGCGTGCGGCGGCGGAGTTCGGAGAGGACGCGGTGCTTGTGGCGTTGCCGTGGCGGGCCGCGGTGGATGTCGTCGGGGGACTGAAGGACGGCCTGCGCTCCCGGACCCTGATCGACTGCACGAACCCGGTCGGCCCGGGCTTCGTACTGGAGACGGCGGGCGGCCCTTCGGCGTCCGCCCGCCTCGCGTCCGCCGCGCCGGGCGCCCATGTCGTCAAGGCCTTCAATCTCTGCCACGAAGACGTCTGGCGGCTGGCACCTCCGGTGTTCGACGGCCGGCCACTCGCGGTCCCCCTGTGCGGCGACGACGAGAAAGCCCTGTCCGCCGTACGACACCTCGTGCGTGACCTGGGCTGCGAACCCCTGAACGCAGGGCCGCTGGCGAGAGCGGGGCTGGTGGAGGCGACGGCGGCGTTGTTGATCGGGTTGTGGGTGGGGGAAGGGGCGGATGCGCAGGCGATTGCTCCGCCGTGGGCGGCTGCGGGGCGTCGTTGAACGCGATGCAGCCCCCGCCCTTTACGGGGCGCTGCCGCCCCGCAGCGCGCACAACGCGTCGATTCGGTTCGTGGTGATGGAGTCGACGCCGAGTTTCAGCAGCCGTCGCATGGAGCGGCGGGTGTCGGGGGTCCAGACGGAGAGGAGGTAGCCGTCGCGGTGGACGCGGTCGGCGAGGGCCGGGCTCACCAGACCGAAGCGGTAGTTGAGCCAGCGTGGGCGTATGGCGTCGAGGAGAGCCGGGCGCGGGGGCGCGAGGGTTTTCCAGGTGAGGGCGATCTCGGCGGCGGGGTCGGCCGCGCGCACCGCGAGCATGGTGTCGGGACCGGCGCTGTAGTACACCCGCTCCTCGGCCCCGCACTCCCGTACGACGCCCACGATCCGCCGCACCGCCCGGGGGTCGGCCGCGCCGGGCAGGTCGACCATGACCCGGCTGTCCCCGGTGGTGTGCAGTGCGTCGGCCAGCGTCGGCACCCTGTCGGCCGTGAGCCCCCGCAGCTCGGCGGCGGACAGCGCCGCCAGGGGCCGGTCCAGCTCCCACAACCGGTTCAGCGTCGAGTCGTGCAGCAGGACGGGCACGCCGTCACGGGTCGACCGTACGTCGAACTCGACGGCGTCCGCGCCCAGTTCGAGCGCGGTCCGCAGGGAGTCGAGGGTGTTCTCGCGGTGGAGGTAGGGGGCGCCGCGATGGGCCACGGCGGTCACGGTGCGCATGGGGTTCATTGTGGGTCAGGGGTTCAGGGGTTCATGGGGTTCATGGGGTCAGGGGGTGAGCCAGGTCGAAGTGTAGGAGTCGATTTCGTCGGACAGGCGGGCCTTGCCGGGCTCGTCGAGGAAGGACGCCGCCACCGCGTTCTTCGCGAGGGCGGCCAGCCCCTGCTCGTCGAGGTCGAGGAGCCGCGCGGCGATGGCGTACTCGTTGTTGAGGTCCGTGCCGAACATCGGCGGGTCGTCGGAGTTGATGGTGACCAGGACGCCCGCCCGCACGAACTCCTTGATCGGGTGCTCGTCGAGGGTGCGGACCGCGCGCGTGGCGATGTTGGACGTCGGGCAGACCTCCAGGGCGACGCGGTGCTCGGCGAGGTGGGCGAGGAGCTTCGGGTCCTGCGCGGAGCTCGTGCCGTGGCCGATGCGCTCGGCGCGCAGCTCGGTCAGCGCGTCCCACACCGTCTCCGGCCCGGTGGTCTCGCCCGCGTGCGGCACCGACCGCAGCCCGGCGGCGATCGCCCGGTCGAAGTACGGCTTGAACTGCGGCCGGGGTACGCCGATCTCGGGCCCGCCGAGCCCGAACGACACCAGCCCCTCCGGACGCAGCCGGTCGTCGGTCGCGAGCCGTACCGTCTCCTCGGCCGACACGAGCCCGGCCTCGCCGGGTATGTCGAAGCACCACCGCAGTACGGTCCCGAACTCGGACTCCGCCGCCTTGCGCGCGTCCTCGATCGCCTCCATGAAGGCCCGCTCGTCGATACCGCGACGGGTGGACGAGTAAGGCGTGACGGTCAGCTCGGCGTACCGCACCTGCTGCCGGGCCAGGTCCCGCGCCACCTCGAACGTCAGCAGCCGGACGTCCTCCGGGGTTCGGATCAGGTCGACGACGGACAGATACACCTGGATGAAGTGGGCGAAGTCCGTGAACGTGAAGTAGTCCGCGAGCGCCTCGGGGTCGGTCGGCACCTTGGAGTCGGGGTGACGGGCGGCCAGTTCAGCGACGATACGGGGGGAGGCGGAGCCGACGTGGTGCACGTGCAGTTCGGCCTTGGGCAGGCCGGCGATGAAGGCGTGCGGGTCGCGGGTGCCGGATGTGCTGGGCATGGCCGATGCGCCGGGCGCGGTGCGGTTGTCGGTCAAGGTTCCTCCCCGGGAACGGCGTCCGCCCCGGACCGTGGTCGTCGTCGGGGGGGCGCGGATGATCGGCTGATCGATGACTCGGGGATCATCGTAGGCGGCGGTCCCACCGGCGGAACCCGGGCCTTAGCATGACCGAACGTACGACGTAGCAGTACGGCGGAAACAACGGAACAGAACGGTACAGAGGGGACCCGCGCATGTCGTCCGACGAGGAACAGACTCCGGCGTCGCCGGCGCACACCCCCCAGCCGGACCCCTGGGTGCCCCCGCAGGACCGCACTCCGACCCTGGACAAGTCCATCGGCTCCGCCGAGTCGACGGCTCTCCAGGCGCCCCCGGCACCCCAGCCATGGGTCGGCCCCAACGCCTTCGCAGCCCCGGGCGGGCCGCAGCCCCCTTCGGCCTCCGTGCCCACCACGTTTCCTCCCGCTCCCAACCCCTTCGGCCCGCCCGGAGCCGGTGCCCCCGGCGGACCCGTGCCTCCCCCGCCCATCAGCCCTGACGGGCCTGGCCACATCCCGTACGGCTATCCCCAGTACCCGGGCGCTCACACGCACGGTGGCGTCGGCTACAGCGCCCCCGGTTACGGCGGCGCCCCCGGCTATGGCGTCCCTGGTTACGCCTGGCCCGGGATGGCGCCCCCGCCGAGCAACGGCATGGGGATCGCGGCGATGGTTCTCGGGATCTGCGCCGCTGCCCTGTTCTGTCTCTGGCCGCTGGCGATCCTGCTCGGGATCCTGGCCGTGATCTTCGGGTGCATAGGCCGGGCAAAGGCGCGCCGGGGCGAGGCGACGAACCCGGGGCATGCCCTGGCGGGGATCATCTGCGGCGCGGCCGGCGTCCTGCTGGGCATCGGCTTCATCGTCCTCATCATCGTGGCGCCGGACGGCACCAGCGACGACTCGGACACCGACCCCCTCTACGACGACGGCTACTCCACGTCCCTGTCCCTGACGCTGCAGCCCCGCGACATGGCCACGTTCACCGAACTCGCCCAACTCGCCGACTAGGGCCCTACGCCTCACCGCCGGCGAGCAACCGCTCCCGGGCCGCCATCAGCGCGAAGCCCAGGAGGTTGGGGCCCCGCCACCGTGCGGGGTCCATGGCTCGCTCGTCGTCCGCCGCGAGGCCGATGCCCCAGACACGGTCCATGGGGCTGGCCTCCACGAGTACGCGGTTCCCCGTGCCCAGCAGGAACGCCCGCAGGTCCGCGTGCGCGGCGAACTTGTGGATGCTGCCCTCGGCGACGATCCCGAAGCGCTCCCGCTGCCACAGGGACTCGTCGAAGCCACGGACGAGCCGCCCGACCTTCTTGGCCTGCGCGGGGCTCGACGCCGCGACGGCCTTCTTCTCCGCCTCCGCGTCCTCGAACAGCCGGGCCTTGGACGCCATCATCCAGTGCTCGGCCGTCGCGTACTCCACCCCGTCCACCGTGAACGGTGACGGCCACCACTGACTCAGGCAGCTCGCGCCCACCTGCCCGTCGGGCCGCGGCCGGTGCCCCCAGAAGTGCAGGTACTTGACCCTCGCCCCCGCCTGGACCTCCCTGATCAGGGTGTCCCAAGAATCGATCTTCGCCATGTCCGAAAGTGTGGCAGCCACCGCTGACAATCCGTCCTCGAATTTCCACCCGACTGCACTACCTGGTCGACAGATTCCGTCGCGTAACCAAAAGGCAACAACGGAATCCCTTGTTGAAGCCCCATGGCTCTGTCAGGATCGGCACTCAAATCGACCTGGAGCTACGCATGCAGGAACGCTTCGCGGACGGCGCGCAGTACATCGCCGGCCGCTTGATGAAGGGCACGTCCGGCCGTACTCACGCCGTGGTCGATCCGGCCACCGGTGACGAGGTGTACAGGTACGACCTGGCCGGTACGGACGATGTGGACGCGGCCGTCGCCGCCGCGCGTGAGGCGTTCTGGGGCTGGGCCGCCACCACTCCCGGCGAGCGTTCCGACGCGCTGCACCGCTTCGCCGGCGTCCTCGCCGACCGGGCGGAGGAGTTCGCGCGGGCCGAGTCGCTGCAGTGCGGGAAGCCGCTCAAGCTGACACGCGAGTTCGACGTACCGGGCACCATCGACAACATCGCCTTCTTCGCGGGCGCCGCCCGGCACCTCCAGGGCCAGTCGGCCGGCGAATACTCCGGCGACCACACCTCGTACATACGCCGTGAGCCCATCGGGGTCGTCGGTTCCATCGCGCCCTGGAACTATCCGCTCCAGATGGCCGCCTGGAAGATCCTCCCGGCGATCGCCGCGGGCAACACGATCGTCCTGAAGCCCGCCGAACTGACCCCGCTCACCTCGCTGCTCTTCGCGCGGGCCGCCACGGACGCGGGCATCCCGGACGGTGTGATCAACATCGTCACCGGTACGGGCACGGAGGCCGGAGAGCACCTCGTCGGGCACCCCGACGTGGCCATGACCTCCTTCACCGGTTCCACCGCAGTCGGCAAGCGGGTCGCCGAGATCGCCACCGCAAACGTCAAGCGGATCCATCTGGAGCTGGGCGGCAAGGCGCCCTTCGTCGTCTTCGACGACGCGGACCTGGAGGCCGCCGTCCACGGCGCGGTAGCGGGCGCCCTCATCAACACCGGGCAAGACTGCACGGCGGCCACGCGCGCGTACGTCCAGCGTCCCCTCTTCGAGGAGTTCGTCGCCAAGACGGCCGCCCTCATGGAGACCGTCCGGCTCGGCGATCCCTTCGCCCCGGGCACCGACCTGGGCCCGCTGATCTCGCACGCCCAGCGTGACCGGGTCGCCGCCATCGTCGAGCGGGCACGCGCGTACGCGCGCGTGGTCACCGGCGGTGAGGCGCCCCAGGGGGAGTTGGCGAACGGCGCCTACTATCGGCCGACGCTCATCGCCAACGCGCCCCAGGACAGCGAGATCGTCCAGTCCGAGATCTTCGGACCGGTCCTCGTGGTGCTGCCCTTCGACAGCGACGACGAGGGCATCCGGCTGGCCAACGACACGCCGTACGGGCTCGCGGCCTCCGCCTGGAGCCGGGACGTCTACCGGGCGAACCGTGCGACACGGGAGATCAGGGCGGGGTGCGTGTGGGTGAACGACCACATCCCGATCATCAGCGAGATGCCACACGGCGGATACAAGGCGTCCGGCTTCGGCAAGGACATGTCCGCGTACTCGTTCGAGGAGTACACCCAGATCAAGCACGTCATGTTCGACAATACGGCGGTCGCCAGGAAGGGCTGGCACCGCACGATCTTCGGGGACCGCCGACCAGACGGGCACCGCTAGTCACACGGGGACCGCCAGTCACACGGGGACCGCCAGTCACACGGGAGTCCGGCCGCCCGACCCTCGGCCGGTCTCCTTCACCCTCCCGAAAGGGCACCTCCCGAAAGGGCATCACGCGCATGGAGCAGTACGAGCCCGACCGCTTGTCCCCGGCCCAGGTGGCCGCCATGCGGCGCAGCTTCAGGAACGGCAGGGCCGCCCTCAGCCGCCGTTCGCTGCTGCGCGCCGGAACCGGCGGCGCCCTCGCCGTCGGCGGGCTCGGGGCGCTGAGCGCCTGCGGCATCCCCGCGGCGAAGAACACCGCGGGCGTGTCGTCCGAGGACCACTCGGCCAAGGAGAAGGAGATCGCCTTCTCCAACTGGACCGAGTACATGGACGTCGACGACAGCGGAAAGCACCACCCCAGCCTGGAGGCGTTCACCAAGCGCACCGGCATCAAGGTCAAGTACACCGAGGACATCAACGACAACGTCGAGTTCTTCGGCAAGATCAAGCCGCAGCTCGCCGCCGGTCAGGACACCGGACGCGATCTGATCTGCGTCACCGACTGGCTCGCGGCCCGTCTCATCCGCTTCGGGTGGGTCCAGAAACTGGACCCGTCCAACCTGCCGCACGCCTTCCTGAACCTCTCCCCGCAGTTCCGCAGCCCCGACTGGGACCCGGGACGCGCGTACTCGTACCCCTGGACCGGCATCTCCACCGTCATCGCCTACAACAAGAAGGCACTCGACGGCGAGGAGGTGAAGTCGGTCTCCGACATGCTCGACAACCCCAGGCTCAAGGGCCGCATCGGCTTCCTCTCCGAGATGCGCGACAGCATCGGGATGACCCTGCTGGACATGGGCAAGGACCCGGCGAAGTTCACCGACGACGACTACGACGCCGCGATCGCCCGCCTCCAGAAGGCCGTCGACAAGGGGCAGATCCGTCGCTTCACTGGCAACGACTACACCTCCGACCTCAGCAAGGGTGACTTCGCGGCCTGTCTCGCCTGGGCCGGTGACGTCGTCCAGCTCAAGGCCGACAGCCCCGACATCGACTTCCTCATCCCCGACAGCGGCTACATGACGTCCACGGACAACCTGCTGGTCCCGGGCAAGGCCCGGCACAAGACCAACGCCGAACGGCTCATCGACTACTACTACGAGCCGCAGTCGGCCGCCGAACTCGCCGCGTACATCAACTACGTGTGCCCCGTGGACGGCGTGCAGGCGGAGCTGGCCAAGATCGACGAGAGCGCGGCGAACAACCCGCTGATCATTCCCGACGCGGCCATGGCGGCCAAGTCCCGCGCCTTCCGCTCCCTCAGCCAGAAGGAAGAGACGGCGTACGAAGAGAAGTTCGCGAAGCTGACGGGGGCGTGACGAGGACCATGAAGACCACACAGAACAACAGCGGTGACGTCCGCCTCTCCGGCATAGGCAAGACCTACGGGTCCTTCACCGCCGTGCATCCGCTCGATCTGACCGTGCCGGAAGGTTCCTTCTTCGCGCTGCTCGGGGCCTCCGGGTGTGGCAAGACGACCACCCTGCGCATGATCGCCGGGTTGGAGGAACCTTCCTGCGGGACCATCTCGCTCGGCGATCACGACGTGACGCAGCTGCCGCCGTACAAGCGGCCGGTGAACACGGTCTTCCAGTCGTACGCGCTCTTCCCGCACCTCGACATCTTCGAGAACGTCGCCTTCGGGCTGCGTCGCCGTGGCATCAGGAGCGTGAAGAAGCAGGTCGAGGAGATGCTGGAGCTGGTTCAGCTCGGTGAGCAGGCGCGTAAGAAGCCGCATCAGCTGTCGGGCGGCCAGCAGCAGCGTGTCGCCGTGGCCCGCGCGCTGATCAACCACCCCAAGGTGCTCCTCCTCGACGAACCCCTCGGTGCCCTCGACCTCAAGCTGCGCCGCCAGATGCAGCTTGAGCTGAAGCGCATCCAGACCGAGGTCGGCATCACGTTCATCCATGTCACCCACGACCAGGAGGAGGCCATGACCATGGCCGACACGGTCGCCGTGATGAACGCCGGCCGCGTCGAGCAACTCGGCTCACCCGCCGACCTGTACGAGAACCCGCGGACGACGTTCGTCGCCAACTTCCTCGGCACCTCCAACCTCATCGAGGCCGAGGTCGACTCCAAGAGCGGCGACGACATCGTGCTCAAGGCGGGCGACGGCAAACTGGTCCTTCCCGAGGCGCGGTGCAGCGCGCCCACCGCGACCGGCGGCAAGGTCCTCGTCGGCGTACGGCCCGAGAAGATCACCCTCACGCACGCGGACGACGCCGGGGAGATCCCGGTCGGCCGCAACCGCCTCACCGGGAAGATCGCCGCCACCAGTTTCATCGGCGTCTCCACGCAGTACGTGATCGACAGCTCGGTCTGCCCCGAGTTCGAGGTGTACGTCCAGAACATCGAACGCGACGCCCGGCTCGTCCCCGGCGCCGACGTCGTCCTGCACTGGAGCCCGGCGCACACCTTCGGGCTGGACGCCGCCCAGTCCCTGCTTGCTGGGACAGCGGGCTCCGCCGGTGTGGAAGAGGGAGCGGCCGCCTGATGCCGACACTCACCGAAGCCGAGGCGCCACCGCCTCTCGCGCCCGCCCCGACCACCGCGACGCCGCCTCGCAAGTCGGGCCGCTGGACGCCGTATCTGCTGCTCGCGCCCGGTCTGATCTGGTTGCTGGTGTTCTTCGCGATGCCGGTGGTCTACCAGGCCTCCACGTCCGTGCAGACGGGCTCCCTGGAGGAGGGGTACAAGGTCACCTGGCACTTCGCGACGTACTGGGACGCGCTGAGCGAGTACTACCCGCAGTTCCTGCGCTCGGTGCTCTACGCGGGCTCGGCGACGCTCCTGTGTCTGCTGCTGGGCTATCCGCTGGCGTATCTGATCGCGTTCCGTGCGGGACGGTGGCGCAATCTGATCCTGATCCTGGTGATCGCGCCGTTCTTCACCAGCTTCCTGATCCGTACGCTCGCCTGGAAGACGATCCTGTCGGACGGCGGCCCGGTCGTCGGCGCCCTCAACTCGCTGCACGTCCTGGATGTCACCAGCTGGCTCGGTCTGACGGCGGGGGACCGGGTGCTGGCCACGCCGCTCGCGGTGGTCTGCGGTCTCACGTACAACTTCCTGCCGTTCATGATCCTGCCGCTGTACACCTCACTCGAACGCATCGACGGGCGGTTGCACGAGGCGGCCGGCGATCTGTACGCGAGGCCGATCACCACGTTCCGCAAGGTCACGTTCCCGCTGTCCATGCCCGGTGTCGTCTCCGGGACGCTGCTGACCTTCATTCCGGCGAGCGGTGACTATGTGAACGCCGAACTGCTCGGCTCCACCAACACCCAGATGATCGGCAACGTCATCCAGAGCCAATTCCTGCGGATCCTGGACTATCCGACGGCGGCGGCCCTTTCGTTCATCCTCATGGCCGCGATTCTCCTCATGGTCACGGTCTACATCCGTAAGTCCGGGACGGAGGATCTGGTTTAAATGGACACGCGACGGAGTCGCAAATCTGGCACGAGCGTCAACTGGCTCAAGCGCCATCTCGTCGTCATCGCGGGACTTCTGACGCTCGGCTATCTGCTCCTGCCGAATATCGTCGTCACCGTCTTCTCCTTCAACCAGCCGAAAGGCCGCTTCAATTACGAGTGGCAGAAGTTCTCCACGGACGCCTGGACCGATCCGTGCGGCGTGGCCGACCTGTGCGGCTCGCTCACGCTCAGCCTCCAGCTGGCCGCCTGGGCGACGCTCGGCGCGACCGTCCTCGGCACCCTGATCGCCTTCGCGCTGGTGCGGTACCGCTTTCGCGCGCGGGGCGCGGTGAACTCGCTGATCTTCCTGCCGATGGCGATGCCCGAGGTCGTGATGGCCGCCTCTCTGCTCACCCTTTTCCTCAACCTGGGTGCCCAGTTGGGTTTCTGGACGATCCTGATCGCCCACATCATGTTCTGCCTCAGCTTCGTCGTGGTCGCCGTCAAGGCGCGCGTGATGTCGATGGACCCGAGGCTGGAGGAAGCCGCGCGGGATCTGTACGCCGGGCCCGTGCAGACCTTCGTCAGGGTCACGCTCCCGATCGCCGCCCCCGGCATCGCGGCGGGCGCGCTGCTCGCCTTCGCGCTCTCCTTCGACGATTTCATCATCACCAATTTCAACGCGGGCGCGACCGTCACCTTCCCCATGTTCGTCTGGGGTTCGGCACAGCGCGGCACGCCGGTTCAGATCAATGTCATCGGTACGGCCATGTTCCTCGTCGCCGTACTGTTCGTGGTGGCCGGAATGGTCATCGGAAACCGCAGAAAGCGACAGAAGGCATAACGCCTGCCATACGGAAATCTCTGTAGGGAGTTGAAATCATGGCCCCAAGCGCCATGAGCAATTGGACAAAGTCACTCTCCGACGCACAGCCGGTCCCGTACTGGCTCGAAGACCCCGGCAAGCCCCACCCCGAGCCCGCGCTCACCGGCGCCGAGACCTGCGACCTGCTGGTCGTCGGCGGTGGCTACAGCGGGCTGTGGACCGCGCTGATCGCCAAGGAGCGCGACCCGCGGCGGGATGTCGTCCTGCTGGAAGGCCGTGAGGTGGGCTGGGCCGCCTCCGGCCGCAACGGCGGCTTCTGCGCCGCCTCGATCACCCACGGCCTGGCCAACGGCCTCGCCCGCTGGCCCGAAGAGATCCACAAGCTGGAGGAACTCGGCGCCCGCAACCTCGACGAGATCGAGGCGGCCGTCGCCCGGCACGACCTCGACTGCGACTTCGAACGCACCGGCGAGATCGACGTGGCGACCGAGACGTACCAGGCGTGGGAACTGCGCGACCAGTACGAGGAGATGGAACGCAGGGGCCTCGCCGACGGCATCGAGTTCCTGGACGCCGACGCGGTCCGCGAACAGGTCGCCTCACCGACGTTCGAGGCCGGCCTCCACGACCGCCGCGGCGTGGCCATGCTGCACCCCGCCCGACTCGCCTGGGGCCTGAAGCGGGCCTGCATACGGCTCGGCGTCCGCGTCTACGAGCACACCCCGGCGCTGACGCTGAAGGCGTACGGCCCGGGCATGGCCGTCCGCACGCCCTACGGCCAGGTCCGCGCCCGGCAGGTCGCGCTCGGCACGAACATCTTCCCGAGCCTGGTCAAGCGCCTGCGCGCGTACACCGTCCCGGTCTACGACTACGCGCTGATGACCGAGCCGCTGACCGCCGACCAGCTGGCGTCCATCGGCTGGAAGAACCGCCAAGGGCTCGCCGACACCGCCAACCAGTTCCACTACTTCCGGCTCAGCGCCGACAACCGGATCCTGTGGGGCGGTTACGACTCGATCTACCCGTACGGCGGCCGCGTGCGCGCCGAGTACGACGACCGGCCCGAGACGTACGCCAAGCTCGCCGGGCACTTCTTCACCTGCTTCCCGCAGTTGGAGGGCGTCCGTTTCACCCACGCCTGGGGCGGCGCGATCGACACCTGCTCGCGCTTCTCGGCGTTCTTCGGCACCGCCCACCACGGCCGGGTCGCGTACGCGGCCGGCTTCACGGGGCTCGGAGTCGGCGCGACGCGGTTCGGCGCGGACGTCATGCTCGACCTGCTCGCGGGGGAGCGCACGGAACGCACCGAGCTGGCGATGGTCCGCAAGAAGCCGCTGCCGTTCCCGCCCGAGCCGTTCGCCTGGACCGGTATCGCCCTCACCAAGTGGTCCCTGGCTCGCGCCGACTCCCACGCCGGCCGACGCAACCTGTGGCTGAAGGCCATGGACCGCCTGGGGCTGGGCTTCGACAGCTGAGACCCGCAAGCTGGAGGGCGTGCACGACCCGGAGGGCGTGAAGGCGCACTCGTGATCAACAGGCGTACGCTCCGCTCGATCGCCCCTACTCGATTCACCACCAAGAAGTGGTCGGAACCCGCGTAATGCCCGGCCCGAACCCCTGTCTGTGTTCCTGGCGCGAAACCGCGTGCAAGGGAGCCCTACAGAGAGGAAGGTCCCTGTCATGACTGGGGCCAAGACGGCGGTCGAGTGGCTGGCATCCGTAGCACCGGATCCCGAGGCCTGCCGCTGGGAGTGGGAACGCAACCCCCTGGGGGTCGCCCTGCTCCCGGCGGGCAGGGCCTGGGACGTCCTGATCCTGCGGGGCGAACTCGGCTACCCGACGCTCGACGTTCTGACGCGCATCGTCGACCAGCCCGGCCCCGTGCTCGTCGACTTCGGCGACGACCGCATGGGCTTCTTCGTGCCCCCGGGAACGGCGTCCCGGTGGCTCGGCACGGGCGTGCGCGGCGTGGGCCGCGGCACCTGGATCGTGGTGCCGTACCCGGGTCGGCAGAGCGGCGGCGTCCGCTGGCTGATCCCACCGGACGGCGTCGGCACCCTCACCGACCCGGCGCTGCTCGAACTGGCGATACACGAGGCGGCGGCGGGCCTGGCCAGGGGCGAGGACCGTTAGGGCCCTTCTGACGGATCTCCGTCCCTGGGGCTGGACGTCAGTCGGAGCCGCGACGCGAACCGAACCACCACAGCGAGGAGAGCAGCGTCGCGCACACGCACCAGCTCGCCACCACGTCGAGCGGCCAGTGGTAGCCCTGGCGCACCAGGCCGAAGCCGACGCCGATGTTCACCACGACCGCGATGACGACGACCGCGCGGCGCACGAGGGCGCCGCGCAGCCAGGGCAGTAGCAACAGCACGGCACCGCCGTACGCGAGGGAGGCGGTCGCCGTGTGGCCGGAAGGGTAGAAACCCGTCCCCGGGCCCATGATCGGCGGGCCCGACCGGGCGATGAGCTCCTTCAGCGGGATGACCCAGAGCGGTATGACGGCCATGAGGAGGGCCGCGGCGGCGGACGGCCGCCACCAGTGGTCCCTACCGGTGGCGCGCGTACGCCATGCGACGTAGCCGAGCACGAGGGCCAGGACCGGGACGGCGACCGTGATGTTGCCGAGGTCGGCGAGGAACTGGGTGGGGGCGCCCCGCTGTACCAGGGAGTCACTGAGGCGTTCGTCCGCGCGGGCGAGTGGGCCGGCGGCGACGACCTGCCAGGTGATCAGCGCGAAGAGGGCGGCCGGAAGGCCGAAGAGGACTGAGAGGAGGAAGGTCGGCCATCCCCGAACAGGGGGGGTGGTTCGGGGATGGCCGTCCGGATCGGTGTGCCGCACGCCCCGGGGGGTTTGGGGCGGGCGGCCATCCGATCGGTGAGGAGATCCGGAGCCGGAAGCTCCGGGTGTGTGCGCGAGGGCACGACCAGGGCGAAGCTGGGGAGGCCCCGACCCGGTGTCGCCCACAGTCCCCTGTGGGCGGGGTGTATCTCTCATCTGGGGAAGAACCTACGGCAGGGAATGCGGTGACGACAGGCGAAAACGCGACCCGACATGCACCTTGCACACCTTCTTCACTCCCTCTGACCCTCATTCACAGGGAGCGGAATCCAGGTGCGGATTCCGGTTCCGGGAAGTGTGGGACGTCGGAGACGGATGAGGGATTCCGTATGCGCCCCGTGCGGGTGAGGGCTCAGTGACGGGATCGGAGCGGCATCGGATACGGACTCAGATACGGGTGAACGCCTGCTCGATGATGTCGAGGCCCTCGTTCAGCAGGTCCTCGCCGATGACGAG
Organism: Streptomyces capitiformicae; assembly: GCF_002214185.1. Lineage (NCBI taxonomy): Bacteria > Bacillati > Actinomycetota > Actinomycetes > Kitasatosporales > Streptomycetaceae > Streptomyces > Streptomyces capitiformicae. Next base: position 1,181,060 of record NZ_CP022161.1, read on the forward strand.
CGGCGGCAGGAAGCGCAGCACGTTGCCGTAGGTGCCACAGGTCAGGACCAGCAGACCCTCCTGGTGGCAGGCCTTGGCCAGCGCGGCGGTCGCCTCCGGGTTCGGCTCCTTCGTCGTACGGTCCTTGACCAGCTCGATCGCGATCATCGCGCCACGCCCGCGGACGTCGCCGATGACGTCGAACTTCTCGGCCATGGCGGTGAGGCGGGCCTTCATGACCCCCTCGATCTGCTTCGCCCTGGCGTTGAGGTCGAGCTCCTTCATCGTCTCGATCGAGCCGAGGGCACCCGCGCAGGCGACGGGGTTGCCGCCGTAGGTGCCGCCCAGGCCACCCGCGTGCGCCGCGTCCATGATCTCCGCGCGCCCGGTGACGGCGGCGAGCGGCAGACCGCCCGCGATGCCCTTCGCCGTTGTGATCAGGTCCGGGACGATGCCCTCGTCCTCGCACGCGAACCACTGGCCCGTACGGCAGAAGCCCGACTGGATCTCGTCCGCGACGAAGACGATGCCGTTGTCGGAGGCGAACTGGCGGATGGCCGGAAGGAAGCCCTTGGCCGGCTCGATGAAGCCGCCCTCGCCGAGCACCGGCTCGATGATGATCGCGGCCACGTTGTCCGGGCCGACCTGCTTGGTGATCTGGTCGATGGCCTGCGCGGCGGCCTCCGAACCCGCGTTCTCCGGGCCGGTCGGCCAGCGGTAGCCGTACGCCACCGGCACCCGGTAGACCTCGGGCGCGAACGGGCCGAAGCCGTGCTTGTACGGCATGTTCTTGGCGGTCAGCGCCATCGTGAGGTTGGTGCGGCCGTGGTAGCCGTGGTCGAACACGACCACGGCCTGTCGCTTGGTGTAGGACCGGGCGATCTTCACGGCGTTCTCGACGGCCTCGGCGCCGCTGTTGAACAGCGCGGACTTCTTGGCGTGGTCACCCGGGGTCAGCTCGGCGAGGGCCTCCGCGACCTCCACGTACCCCTCGTACGGCGTGACCATGAAACAGGTGTGTGTGAAGTCCTGGAGCTGGGCGGAGGCCCGGCGGACGACGGCCTCGGCGGAGGCGCCGACGCTTGTCACCGCGATGCCCGAGCCGAAGTCGATCAGCCGGTTGCCGTCGACGTCCTCGACGATCCCGCCGCCCGCGCGCGCGGTGAACACCGGCAGCACGGAGCCCACCCCCGCCGCGACGGCGGCAATACGTCGGGCCTGCAACTCCTGCGACTTCGGTCCGGGGATGGCGGTGACGACGCGGCGCTCCTGAGGAAGTGCGGTCATGCGAGGCTCCTGGGGTTCTGCGGAGGGCGTGCTACGGATGGGGGCGTTGCGGACGCTTGCTTTCTTTTCTCGCAGGCTAGGACCGGACAGGAGCAGTGGGCATGCTCCATGTGGGCGTTGTTGACGGCGCCGGTTGTCCTCGGTGGACATGGCGCGTTGTCGGTGGTGAAGCGGGGCGGACGGGTCACGGGCCCGCCGCTTCGCGGCCCGCCCGGCCGGGTAAACGGTGAACTCCCCTTGTGGGAGCGTTAGATTGGCACGCTGATGGTGGACGGAACGGCTGGTCAGGGGGCAAGCGCGATGAACAGCGACGGGACGCGGGACGCGCGGGGCACGCATGCGAATCCTGTGCCGCGTCCGGCGGGGTCGCCGGAGATGCCCGCAGCGCCTCCTCCGCCTCCCCTGCCCACGGGCACGCCGGGGCTGCCGCCCAGGCCGGACGGGAACGCCTTCCTGTCCTGGCTGCGGGCGCCGCGCCCGGAGGCGGCGCCCGGTGTGTGGCGGTTCAAGCACACGCCTCGGCCCGACGAGGAACCCGAGGCCGTCCCCGGCCGGCAGCTGCTCGGCGGCGCGCTGATCGCCTTCCTCGTCGGCTGGCTGATCTGGTCCCTGCTCTGGAACGGCTACCTCGGTGGCTGGTGGCTGGTGCCGCTGTACGCGATGGTTCCCGACTCCTGGGCGCCGCCCGGCTCGTACTCCTCGGTGGTCTTCAGCTACGCCTGGTACACGATCATCGCCCTGGTGATCATGGTCGGGGTCGGGCGCCTCGGCCGCTGGGGCGAGGTCTGGCGCCGCTACGGGGCCCCGCGCTTCCGGCAGCCCCAGGAGCGGCAGGTCGTACCGCCGCCCCAGGAGGACCCGGCGGCCTGGCCGCAGCTGAGGGAGGCCGGAGCCGTCGAAGCCGCCGACCGGCTGGTCGCCGAGGCGCGGGCCGGGCTCATGCGGGACGTCGACCACGCCAGGATCATGCGCGCCTGGCAGGGGGTACGCAGCGGCCGGCACAGTCTCGCGACCTTCACCGGTGCCGTGGTGAAGGACGGCGCGGCCGCCTGTCTGCACCCCTCCGGGGAGCGGGACCTGCCGGGCCGCCTCGCCCAGCACGACATGGTCACCGGGCAGGTCCGGCTGGGCGCCGCGGTCGACGACCCGCGCAACCCGTACGCCTACCGGGGCACGGGCCTCGCCCTGGCCCCCGAGCTGCTCGCCACCTCTCTGCTCGCCGTCGGGCCCCCCGGCTCCGGCAAGACCGGGGGGGTGGTGTGGCCCATCGCCGAGTCGCTGTGTCTGCACGCGCTGGCGGGGCGGGCGGCGGTGGTGGTCGTGGGCGCGGCGGGCGCCGGGCTCGGACCGGCCGACGCCTACGACGTCGTCGTACGCATCGGAAACCCCGAATCCGTCTACGACCTCGACCTCTACGGCGGGACCACGGACCCCGACGAGGCCGCCGCCGTCCTCGCCGAGGCGCTGGTCGGTGACCTCGCCGACCCGCACCCCGGTGGCGACAGCCGGCGCTCGACCACCGTCCTCGCCCAGCTCCTCGGCCCCTTCCGGGCTGTGCACGGCCGTTTCCCCTCCGTACCGCAGCTGCGCCGGCTGCTGGACGGCGCGCCCGGCCCGCTGGGCGAGCTGCGCAAGGCGCTCCAGGACGCCGGGCAGGACTCGCTGCTGCGGGAACTGGACGCGCGGGAACGGCAGTTGGGGCATCCCGGGGACGTCGGCTCCGTGCTGGCCGACCGGGTCGCGCTCATCGACCGGCCCGCCTTCGCCGGGTTCTTCGACACCTCCGGACAGTCCCGGCCGTTCTCCCTCCGGGCGCTCGACCACCCCGTACGGGTCCGGATCGACCTGCCCGAACGCGGCCACGCCGACGCCTCGCGCATCCTGGCCCGGCTGGTGCTGGCGCAGTTCACCGCGAGCGTGGCGGTACGGGAGGACCGGTCGCTGTTCGCCTGCCTGGTACTGGACGACGCGACGGGCGTCGTGACACCGGAAGCCGTACGCGGTATCCAGCGGCTGCGGTCCGCCAACGCCGGGACCGTGCTCACGCTCCGGACCCTCGACGACGTGCCCCGGCCGCTGCGCGGGCCGCTGCTCGGCGCCACCGGGTGCCGGATGGCGCTGTCCGGGCTGACCCCGTGGGACGGACAGGACTTCGCCGAGGTGTGGGGCAAGGAGTGGACCGAGGCGCGGGACGTCACCGACCGGCAGATCATCGCCGACTCCCCGGCGGGGAAGGCCTGGCACGCGCTGCGCCGGGTGATCACGGGCCACGCGCCGACCGCCCGCGCCGTGACCGTACGGCAGGTCGAGCGGGAGCGGTGGTCGGCGTCCGAACTGGCCCACGGGGTGCCGCCGGGCCACGCGGTGCTGTCCCTGACGAACGTGCGGGGCGAGCACGCGCCGCCACTGCTGGTGGACCTCAGGAGCTGAACAGGACAATCCAGGAGCGAGCGCACCCGGCGACCGTACGGTGAGGCAGAATCTACACAGGTCGTTCATACGCGGTGGCCAAAGAGTCCTGACATTGATCGCGCCGCGGTGATCGTGGAGACCACACCGTCCTGACACTGATCCGCCGATCCGAAGGTCCCCATGCCCCCGACGCTCGCCTCGCTCGTCCACCACTCCGCGCTCAAGCTGACCGTGCGGGCGGGCGCCGACCACCTGGACGTGCCGGTCCGCTGGGCGCACCCGAGCGAGCTCGCCGATCCCGTGCCGTACATGGAGGGCGGCGAGCTGCTGCTGATCACCGCGCTGAAGCTGGACGCGGAGGACCCGGAGGCCATGCGGCGCTATGTACGGCGGTTGGTGGGGGCCGGGGTCGTCGGGCTCGGGTTCGCGGTCGGCCTGCACTACGAGGAGATCCCCGAGGCGCTCGTCGACGCGGCGGAGGGGGAGGGGCTGCCCCTGCTCGAAGTGCCCCGGCGTACGCCCTTCCTCGCCATCAGCAAGGCGGTGTCGGCAGCCATCGCCGCCGATCAGTACCGGGCCGTGACGGCGGGGTTCGCAGCGCAGCGGGAACTCACCAGGAAGGCGCTCAACGACGGCCCCGAGGGGCTCGTCGCCGCGCTCGCCGGGCAGGTCGACGGGTGGGCCGCCCTGTACGACGCATCCGGTGCGGTCGTCGCGGTGGCGCCAGAGTGGGCGGAGCGGCGCGCCGGGCGGCTGACCGCCGAGGTCGAGCGGCTGCGGGACCGGCCCGCGCCGGCCAGCGCGGTCGTCGGCGGCGAGGACCGCGTCGAACTGCACTCCCTCGGCACCGGGCGCCGGGCGCGCGCCGCGCTCGCCGTCGGGACCGCCGCGGCACCCGGCACGGCCGAGCGGTACGCCGTCCACTCCGCGATCGCGCTGCTGACGCTGACGACGGAGCGGTCACGGCCGCTGCACGCCGCCGAGCAGCGGCTCGGGGCGGCGGTGCTGCGGATGCTGCTGGCCGGGGAGTCCGACCATGCGCGGGCCGTCGCCGGGGATCTGTACGGCGAGCTGCTGGACGCGCCGTTCCGGCTGATCCTCGCGGAGTCGGGCTCGGCGTCTGCGGCGCGGGCGCGGGTGGAGGGGGAGGCGGCCGCCGGTACCGGGGGCGTGGTCACCGCCGCCGAGGGTGGGAGAGCGAACCCCACTCCCGCTGCCGCGCTTGCCGTCGTCGATCCGAACGCCGATCCGCTCGGGCAGCTCGCCGAGGTCGTCGAGGCCGCCGCCGCGCGGGCCGGGGAGGCGGTGCTGGTCGTGCCGGACGGGGAGCGGCTTGTCGTGCTCGCGGTGGATGGGGGCGCCGCTGTTGCCGCGTGCGGGGAGTTCGCGGTGGCGGTCGAGGCGTCGCGGGCGGCGGTGCGGGACTCGGCCGGCGGTGGCCCCGCTCCGGCTCCTGTCGAGGAGGAGGAACTCGTCGTCGGGTTGTCCGCGCCCGCCGGGCCCGTCGCGGCCGGGGCCGCGTTCAAGCAGGCTGAGCAGGCGTTGTCCGTGGCCCGGCGGCGGGGGCGGTGCCTCGTCGAGCACGAGGAGCTTGCCGCAGGCTCTGTGCTGCCGCTGCTTGCCGATGACGCGGTACGGGCTTTCGCGGATGGCATGTTGCGGGCGCTGCGCGAGCACGACGCTACGGGGCGGGGGGATCTTGTCGCCTCGCTCCGGGCGTGGTTGTCGCGGCATGGGCAGTGGGACGCGGCTGCGGCGGATCTCGGGGTTCACCGGCATACGTTGCGGTATCGGATGCGGCGGGTGGAGGAGATTCTGGGGCGGTCGTTGGATGATCCTGATGTGCGGATGGAGTTGTGGCTGGCGTTGAAGGCGACGGCCGCGGCCGGGGAGTAGGGCGGTTTTTTCGCCCCCGCCGCCCCTACCCATTCCCATCCCCAGGGGCGCTGCCCCATCGCCCCCGATCTGCGGGTGGGTGGGGGCTTGTCGCGCAGTTCCCCGCGCCCCTTCAGGGGCGCGGGGCTGTATCGATGTGCGGCTCCGCCGCGGGGGCGCGAGCAACCCAGCACAACCCGCGCGTACCAACGCACCCGGGGGTCTGGGGGCAGCAGCCCTCAGGGATGGGACGGGTAGGGGCGGCGGGGCGAAAAACTCCGGCCCACCAGGCCAAAGCGGCGTAACCCCCGGCGGGACTCGTACACGCCGGACAAGCGACCCCCTGCCGCCCCGGCCCTACCGTGGAGCCGAAGCCAATGCGCCGACCAACCCACCGAAGGGCCGGGATCGACTATGACCGCCACGCACGCCTTCTGGCTCGCCGGCCGTGAGGCCACCGGTGAGACCACGTTCGACGTCACCTCGCCCTGGGACGGCCGCCTCGTCGGCGAGGTGAGCGTGCCGACGGACGCGCAGGTCGAGGAGGCCGTGGCCGCCGCCTACGCCGTACGGGACGAGTTCGCGGCGACCCCGGCCCACGTACGGGCCGCCGCGCTGGACCACGTCAGCAGGCGGCTCGTCGAGCGGACCGAGGAGATCGCGCGGCTGATCTCCGCCGAGAACGGCAAGCCGATCAAGTGGGCGCGGGGGGAAGTCGGGCGCGCCGTGTCCGTGTTCCGTTTCGCGGCCGAGGAGGCGCGGCGGTTCAACGGCGGTGAGGCCCAGCGGCTCGATACCGACCTCGGCGGCCAGGGGCGGCTCGCCCTCACGCGCCGCTTCCCCAAGGGCGTCGTCCTCGGCATCGCGCCCTTCAACTTCCCGCTCAACCTCTGCGCCCACAAGATCGCCCCGGCGATAGCGGCCGGTGTGCCGATCATCCTGAAGCCCGCTCCGGCCACTCCGCTCTCCGGGCTCGTCATCGGCGAGCTGCTCGGCGAGACCGGGACCACTCTCCCTGCCGGGTCCTGGAGCATCCTGCCGGTCGCGAACGACCGTATGCCCGCCCTCGTCCAGGACCCCCGCCTGCCCGTCATCTCCTTCACCGGGTCCGAGAAGGTCGGCTACGCGATCATGGACTCGGTGCCGCGCAAGCACTGCACGCTGGAGCTCGGCGGCAATGGCGCGGCCGTCGTCCTCGCGGACTACGCGAGCGACGAGGACCTCGACTGGGCCGCGAACCGTATCGCCACCTTCTCCAACTACCAGGGCGGCCAGTCCTGCATCTCCGTGCAGCGGGTGATCGCGGACGCGTCCGTGTACGAGCGGCTGCTGCCCCGCATCGTGGCCGCCGTCGAGGCACAGGTCACCGGTGACCCCTCCGACGACGCCACCGACGTCGGACCGCTGGTCAGCGAGGACGCCGCCAAGCGCGTCGAGGCGTGGGTGCAGGAAGCCGTGGAGGCGGGCGCACAGCTGCTCACCGGGGGCAAGCGCGACGGCGCCTCGTACGCGCCGACCGTCCTCGTCGACGTACCGGCCGACACCACCCTCTCCTGCGAGGAGGTCTTCGGACCCGTCCTCACCGTGCGGAAGGTGGACGGGGAGGGCGAGGCCTTCGCCGCCGTCAACGACTCCAAGTACGGCCTCCAGGCCGGGGTGTTCACGCACGACCTGCAGACTGCCTTCCGCGCCCACCGCGCGCTGGAGGTCGGCGGCGTGGTCATCGGCGACGTGCCGTCCTACCGCGCCGACCAGATGCCGTACGGCGGCGCCAAGCAGTCCGGTGTCGGGCGCGAGGGCGTGCAGTTCGCGATGGACGACTACACGTACGAGCGGGTCATGGTACTGACGGGGCTGAACCTCTAGTTGTGACAATCATTTTCATGTAGCCTGGGGTCAGATCCCGGGATGAAGGGGCCCGGCACCGATGCCTTCCGGTGCCGGGCCCCTTCTGTGTGTGTCGGCCTGCTTCCGGACCCTCAACCGGAGAAGCCGACGCGCGCGAGCCGCAGTGGGCCGCGCAGCTTGAGATGGACGTCGTGCACGCCGGCGGCCTCGATGCCGGCGCGGAGGGCGGTGTACGTGTACGGGTCGTCCGGGTCGCCGGTGGGTTGGTCGAGCGTCAGGGTGGCGAGGACCGGACCGCCGATGAGGGAGAACTCGACGCTTCCCTCGCCTGCCACCTCCACCGTCAACTCCGTGGCGGCCGGGCCGAAGTCGCAGTTGCGGAAGACGAGTTCACCCGTTCCACCCGATGCGCCGCCCGTCGGCGTCACCGCGTCGCCCGACTCCTTCGCGCGGTCGACGATCTCCGTACCGCGCTGTTCGTCGAAGTCCGCCGCGTCGAGGCCGCGTTCGAGGACCGGGCGAGGGGCGATCGGGTCGCCCTCGACGTCGACGGTCGTACGGAGGCGGATGTCCTCGCTCGACGCGCCGATCAGCAACTCGTACGCGCCGGGCTCCAGATGCCACCTGCCGTGCGCCACGTCCCAGAACTCCAGGGCGGACAGCGGGAGCCGGAAGGTCAGCTCCGTCGAGGCTCCGGGGGCGAGGGTGACGCGGCGGTGGCCGAGCAACTCGCGGCGGGGGCGCGGGACCGAGGGCGCCACGGCCCGGACGTAGAGCTGGGCGACCTCGTCGGCGCTCACCCCGCTCGTGTTGGTGACCGTGAACGAGACCGTCAGCTCACCCTCGTCCGGACCACCGCCCGCGAGGACGTTGAGGTTCTCGTACGCGAAATCCGCATACGACAGGCCGTGGCCGAACGGGAACAGCGGGGTGCCCTCGAAGTACAGATACGTCTGGCGGGCGCCGATCACGTCGTAGTCGAGGAGATCGGGGAGGTCCGCGTCGGAGGCGTACCAGGTCTGCGGGAGCCGGCCGGCGGGGGAGACGTCGCCGGCGAGGACGCGGGCCAGGGCGGTGCCCGCGGCCTGGCCGCCGTGCGCGGTCCACAGAACGGCGGGCAGGTCGGCGTGGTCGAGCGCGTAGGGGTAGGCCGAGACCAGGACCAGGGCCGTGTTCGGGTTGGCGGCGCGGGCCGCGCGCAGCAGCCGCTCCTGGTGGGCCGGGAGGGCGAGGCCGGGGCGGTCCTCCGTCTCGCGGCCGTTGATGTGCGGGTCGTTGCCCGCGACCACGACGACCACGTCGGCCGCGGCGGCGGCCCTGGTCACGGCCTCCTCGCCGGGCTCGGTCACGATGAGCTCGAAGACTTCCGGATTCGCGTCGTTCTCGTCGGCAACCTTTACGCCGTCGGCGGCGACAGTGACATACCGGCCTGTCCCCGGGTGCTTGAGGAGGTGACCGTTCTCATGGGATTCGGAGGGCTCCAGGCGGAAGATCTCCTGGACCACCCAGCCACCCGGCTGGTCGGCGGCCGCGCGGATGTAGCCGTCCTCGGCTACCGAGAGGTAACGGCCGTCCGGCGCACGGAAGGTGAGCGCGCCCTCGCCCCAGTCGATCAGCGCGAGGTCGGTGCCGGCCGGGTCGGTGGTGAGCGGCGGCAGGTCCGTGCGGCCGGCGAGCAGCGCCGGGTCGAGGGCGCCCTCCGCGCCGCGTACCTCGTCGGTGGCGTCGGCGGCCTCGGGCACGGACAGATACGCGCCGGTGGACAACGCCTTGAGGCGTACGCGGTCCACGCCCTCCGCGAACGTCACGCGCTCGGCGCCGAACCGGTCGTTCACGCCCTCCAACGGTGTGGACCGGTGGATGAGGGCGCCGCTGTACCAGTCGAGCTTGCACTCGTCGGCGAGGAGACCGACGACCGCGATCCGGGTGTCCCCGGACAGCGGCAGCAGGCCGCCCTCGTTCTTCAGCAGGACGACCGCCTGCTCGGCGGCCTCCTGGGCGAGGTCCCGGTGGGCCGGGGTGTCGAAGTCCTTGGCGTCGGCGTACGGGTCCTGTTCCGGGTCGAACTCGGCGAGGCGGAAGCGGACCGAGAGCTGGCGGCGGACCGCCTCGTCGATGTCGTCCGCGCTCAGCAGGCCCTGGACGAGGGCGCCCTGGATTCGTTCGACGATCTTGGTGCCGTCCGTGCCGTGGTCGGTGAAGCTGTCGACGCCGGCGCGGATCGCGGCGGCGGTCGCCTCCTCGTGGGTGTCGAAGTAGTGCTCGGAATCGACCAGGTTGGAGGGCGCGCTCGCGTCCGAGCAGACCATCAGGTGCTCGTCGGTCCAGGTGCGAAGGTGCTCGGACAGGTAGGGCGAGACGTGGTTGGGGCGACCGTTGACCAGGTTGTACGCGGGCATCACGCCGGCCACCGCGCCCGCCTCGACCGTCTCCCGGAAGGCGCGCAGGTCGTACTCGTGCAGGACGCGCGGGCGGACCGAGGAGGACGTGACGTCGCGGCCGGTCTCGTTGTTGTGCGCCAGCCAGTGCTTGAGGACGGGGGCTGTCCGCCAGTACGTGGGGTGGTCGCCGCGCAGGCCGCGGGTGTACGCGGTCGCGATCGCCGAGGTCAGCTTGGGGTCCTCGGAGTAGCCCTCCTCGTTGCGGCCCCACAGGGGGTGGCGCAGCAGGTTCACCGTGGGCGCCCAGACGTTGAGGCCGACGCGGTCGTCGAGGGCGCGCATGGCGCGGACCTCGGTGGACACCGCCTCGCCGACTCGCCGTACGAGGTCCTCGTTCCAGGTCGCGCCGAGGCCGACAGCCTGCGGGAACACCGTCGCGGGGCCCATCCAGGCCACGCCGTGCAAGGCCTCCTGCCCGGTGCGGAAGGCGGCGATCCTCAGGCGGTCGACAGCGGGGGCGAATTGGTGCAGGAGGGCGACCTTCTCGTCCAGGGTGAGTCGCTGGAGCAGATCGTCGATGCGCTTCGCGGGCGGCAGCTGCGGATCGCGGAAAGGCGGCGTGGGCAGCGTCTGTGCGGTCACGTGGGGATCCCTTTGGGTGGAGCGACGGGGCGCTTTCGAAGCGCTTCGATGCTGATTCGACCGAGGGGTGGGTGTCAAGAGACCAAGGTGCAACAGATCCGTTTTCTCGCCGTCATAAAGGCGGCGATATCGGGGCTCGGGTGCGGTGGTTCCCATCCTTCACGCCTCTCGGAAATCTCGGAATCGACCCTTGTGCACCCTCGGTCGTTCACTTAACCTCGCAGCAACATCGAAGCGCTTCGACAGCAGAGGGAAAGCTTCGCGTGCTCACAACCCCTCTGTTGTTCATCAGCTCCATCGTTTCAGCACAGGCAGTTCCACTCACGACACCGCAGCCGACGGCCACCGCCGCGTGTCCTGGCGTGCGCCACGAAGGGTTGACGCAATGACGCCGAACTCCGCCGCCTCCGCCGAGCCCAGCCGGAGAAGTTTCCTCGCCTCCACGGCGGTCGCCGCCGCCGTAGTGGCGGGGGGTGTGCCCCTGCTGTCTGCCTGCGGCGGCTCGCAGGAAGGCCGCAAGGAGGGCACGACTTCGGGGAAGGACGCCGCGAAGATCCTTCCGACGTTCGTCGCGTCGAGCGTCGTCGCGCCCGACATCCCGGCGAAGAACGGCGGGCCGGCCGGTTTCACCACGGCGATCGCGACGGCCGATCTGAAGACCTCGGTTCCGAAGAAGCTCGGCAGCGGCGGCAAACTGAAGATCATGTCCCCGTTCTGGGGCACCCCGCCGAAGGGCGACAACCCCTACTACGCGGCCATGAACGAGGCCATCGGCGTCGAGGTGACCTGGCAGAACCAGGACGGCGTCACCTACGACCAGAAGCTCGGCGCGGTCCTCGCCGCCAGCGACATTCCCGATGCGGTGGTCGTCCCCGGCTGGAACCTGATGGGCAAGATACCCAGCGCCATCAACGCCAAGTTCGCCGACCTCGGCCCGTACCTCTCCGGCGACAAGGTCAAGGACTACCCGAATCTCGCGGCGGTCCCCACCGAGGCCTGGCAGCGCGGCATCTTCGGCGGTCAGCTCCGCGCGATCCCGTTGCCCGCCCCGTCCGTCACGGACGTCGCGCCCATGTACCGCAGGGACATCTTCAAGGAGAAGGGCTACAGCGTCCCGACGAGCCCCGACGAGTTCCTGTCCTGGGCGAAGGAGGCCACCGACGCCAAGTCGAAGGTGTGGGCCTGTGACGACATGAAGTGGACGGCGTTCAACGTCTTCGGCGTCTTCCCCGGCAGCGACAAGGCGCTGTGGTGGAACATGGTCGACGGCAAGCTGGTCAACCGCGTCGAGACCGAGGAGTTCCTCGAAGCGCTGGAGTGGACGCGCAAGCTCTTCGCGGCGGGCGTGGTCCACCCGGACGCGGTCTCCGGCAAGGCGGGCGGCGATGCCAGGAACCGGTTCACGGCCGGTCAGTCCCTGGTCTTCAACGGGAACATCACCGGCTGGTGGGGCTCGGTCTCCGAACAGGCCACCCAGAAAAGCGACTTCGACATGGCCGCGTTCGACATCTTCGGCCCCGACGGCGGCGACCCCACCCTGTGGGCGGGCCAGCCGGCCAACATCTTCACCTTCGTCAGCAAGAAGGCGACCGAGCAGCAGATCAAGGACTTCCTCGCCCTCTGCAACTACTGCGCCGCGCCCTACGGCACCAAGGAGTTCATGCTCACCGCCTACGGCGTCGAGGGCACGGACTACGACATGAAGAACGGCCTGCCGGTCAGGACCACCCAGGGCGTCAACGAGGTCAACGGCGCCTACGACTACACCGGCAACCCCGCCCCCTACGTCGCCTACCCCGACTTCCCCGAGGTCACCAAGGGCATCGTCGAGTGGCAGCACCGCATGGGGGCCTTCACCAAGAAGACGTCCTTTTTCGGACTGACCGTCACCGAGCCGAACCGCTGGGCCAACCTCGCCGACAACTTCGAGCAGTTGGAGGACGATGTGGTGCGCGGTCGCAAGAAGATCAGCGACATGCAGCAGGCGGTGGCCGACTGGAAGAGCAAGGGCGGCGACGACCTGCGCGAGTGGTACAAGAAGCTGCTCGACGACACCGGTTCGGCGAACTGACCCGGGGCTGAGGCAAGGAGAAGGCCGTGTCCCACAGCACGGTGCCCCGGTCCAGGGCCGAGGCGAAGACCCCAGAGAAGACCCCGCAGGCGTCCGAGGGCGCCGCCGGGGACAGGTCCCGGGAGGGCAAGCGCGCGGGAAAGCTCAGCCTGCGCCTCAGATTCGGGCGAGACCGCACGCTGCTGCTGATGACCCTGCCGGCGGTGCTGTTGGTCCTGCTCTTCAACTACATACCGATCCTCGGCAATGTGGTCGCCTTCCAGGACTACGACCCGTACCTCAGCGAGAACGGCGTCGTCGCCATCTTCCAGAGTCCCTGGACTGGCTTCGGGCAGTTCGAGCGGATCTTCGCGGACTCGGCCTTCTGGCACGCGGTACAGAACACGTTCGTGCTGTTCTTCCTCCAACTGGTGCTGTTCTTCCCGGTCCCGATCCTGCTCGCGCTGCTCATCAACAGCGTGGTCAGGCCCCGGGTCCGGGCGATCGCCCAGGCGGTCATGTATCTGCCGCACTTCTTCTCCTGGGTCCTCGTCGTCACGGTCTTCATGCAGATCTTCGGCGGCGCGGGCGTCATCGCGCAGACCCTCCGCCAGCACGGCGTCGAGGGCTTCGACCTGATGACCAACCCGGAGACCTTCAAGTACCTGGTCACCGTGGAGATGATCTGGAAGGACGCGGGCTGGGGAATCATCGTCTTCCTCGCCGCGCTCTCCTCCGTCTCCAACGACCTGTACGAGGCCGCCGCCATGGACGGCGCCGGCCGCTGGCGGCGCATCTGGCACATCACCCTGCCGGCCCTGCGCCCGGTGATCGCCCTCCTCCTGGTCCTGCGTGTGGGCGACGCCCTCACCGTGGGGTTCGAACAACTGTTGCTCCAACGGCAGGCGGTGGGCGTCGATGCCTCCGACGTCCTGGACACCTATGTGTGGTGGAACGGCATCCGCAACCAGGACTTCAGCTATGCCGCCGCCGCGGGCCTCGTCAAGGGGGTCGTCGGCCTGGCACTGGTGCTGACCGCCAACAAGGTCGCCCATCTCATGGGCGAGCAGGGGGTGTACAAGAAATGACCGCCGTCCTGGACACACCGGCCGACGAGAAGCCGGCCGTGCGGAAGCCGAGCCGCTGGGCGGCGCCACCCCGCCCGGCCTGGGAAGAGGAACCCTCCAAGGCCGGAGTGGCGGGCAAGGGCCTCGTCCTGGGCATCGCCTGCCTCGCGATCCTCTTCCCGCTGTGGATCGTCATCGTCACCAGCCTCCAGTCGAAGCAGACCATCGACGAGGCCGGTGGCCTGGTGATGATCCCCAAGGGCATCACCTTCATCGCCTATCAGGAACTCCTCCGCGGCGGCCAGGTCCAGAAGGCCGCGCTCGTCAGCGTCGGCGTGACCCTCGTCGGCACGCTCTTCAGCATGACCGTCTCGATCCTCTGCGCCTACGGTCTCTCCCGCGTGGGCTCGCTCGCCCACCGCTGGATCCTGATGACCCTGCTCGCCACCATGTTCTTCGGCGCGGGTCTCATCCCGACCTATTTGCTTGTGCAGTCCCTGGGCCTGATGGACACCTATCTGGCGCTGATCCTCCCCAGTGCCGTGAGCGTCTTCAACATCCTGGTCCTGCGCTCGTTCTTCATGGGCATCTCACCGGAACTCATCGACAGCGCCCGCATCGACGGCGCCGGTGACTGGCGGATCCTGTGGAAGATCGTGATGCCGCTCTCCCGGGCGGTCCTCGCGGTCATCGCCCTGTTCTACGCGGTCGGCTACTGGAGCGCCTGGTTCAACGCCTCCATCTATCTGACCGACCAGGACATGATGCCGCTGCAGAACGTCATGATCCAGCTCGTCCAGAAACAGGAACGCCCCGTCGGCCTCGCCGCCCAGATCAACACCGGCCAGCTCTCCCCGCTCGCCATCCAGATGGCGGTCATGGTGATGGCCCTGCTCCCGGTCGCCGTCCTCTCGCCCTTTGTCCAGAAACACTTCAAGAAGGGCATGCTCACCGGTGCGGTCAAGGGTTGAGCCGGGCGCCTCTTAGCTCGGGGGTCCGGGATTGGTCGGCGGCTGCGGGTTGTTCGTGGCTGGTCGCGCCCACGCGGCGGAGCCGCATATCGATACAGCCCCGCGCCCCTTAGTGGCATGGGGCGCGCCCGGGGCTTTTAAGGGGCGCGGGGAACTGCGCGAGCAACCACGACGAACCCGCAGCCGCTGACGCACCGCACCACCCGAGTTCTCAGGCGACCCATCCCCTCCCGCACCCCCACCCGCAGAGCGAGGTATGTCATGCGCACGCTCCAGCACGACCCGACCCTCTTCTACACATTCGACACCGACACAGGAACGCTGTACGCCAGCACTGACAGTGGCCGTTCCTTCACCGTTCGTGCGATCGGACTGCCCAAGGGAGACAGCCAGTTCAAGCTGTGCGGCCCGGGGCCGCGACCCACCGCCGTCTACCGCTCCGACGACGGCGCGAAGACCTGGACGCGGATCAGCGACGATGCCCACCAGTGGGGCTGGATCGGCGAGGTCGTCATCGGCGACCCGCGCGTGTACGGCCGCGTGTACCTGGCGACGAACGGGCGCGGCATCCAGTACGGGGAGATGGTCTGATGCCGGGCCCCACGCAGCCGAAGCCGAGCCTGAACGACGCCACCCGTGGCCGCATCCTGTTCGGCGGCGACTACAACCCCGAGCAGTGGCCCGAGGAGGTCTGGCACGAGGACGTACGCCTCATGAAGGCGGCCGGCGTCAACTCCGTCACGCTCGGCGTCTTCTCCTGGGCGAAGCTCGAACCCCGCCCCGGGGAGCGGGACTTCGGCTGGCTGGACCGGCTCATGGACCTGATGCACGAGAACGGCATCGGCGTCGTCCTCGCCACCCCCACCTCGTCACCCCCGCCCTGGATGGGCCGCCTCCACCCCGAGACGCTCCCCCGCGACGAGAACGGCCAGATCGAGTGGTGGGGCTCCCGCCAGCACTTCTCGCACTCCAGCGCCACCTACCGCCGCTACGCCGCCGCCATCACCGAGGACCTCGCCGCCCGCTACGGCGGCCATCCGGCGCTCACGATGTGGCACATCAACAACGAGTACTGCACCTACGACTGGGGCGACGAGGCGGCGACCGCCTTCCGCGGCTGGCTCCAGCAGAGGTACGCCACGCTCGACGCCCTCAACGAGGCCTGGGGGACGGCCTTCTGGAGCCAGGGCTACGGCGACTGGGACGAGATCCTGCCCCCGCGCCGCGCCCACTACATGAAGAATCCGAGCCACGTACTGGACTTCAAGCGGTTCACCTCCGACGCGCTCCTGGAGTGCTACGTTCTCGAACGCGACATCGTCCGCGGGCACACCCCGCACATCCCGGTGACCACCAACTTCATGCCGATGTGGGTGGGCCAGGACGCCTGGCGGTGGGCCGGGGAGGAGGACGTCGTCTCGGTCGACATCTACCCGGATCCGCGCGACCCGCTGGGCGCCCAGAACGGGGCGCTGGTGCAGGACATGACGCGCTCGCAGGCGGGCGGTGGCTCGTGGATGCTCATGGAGCAGGCCGCAGGACCCGTCAACTGGCGCGGCGTCAACCATCCCAAGCCCCGGGGCCTCAACCGTCTCTGGTCCCTCCAGGCCGTCGCCCGAGGAGCGGACGCCGTCTGCTACTTCCAGTGGCGGCAGTCCCGACAGGGCGCGGAGAAGTTCCACTCGGGCATGGTCAGCCACGCGGGCGAGCAGGGGCGCACGTATCAGGAAGTCAAGCGGCTGGGGGCCGAACTCGCCGCCATCGGCGATGAAGTGACAGGACATCACATCCACGCCGAGGTGGCTGTGCTGTTCGACTGGCACTCCTGGTGGGCCGGTTCGCAGGACGGACGGCTGTCCTCCGAGGTCGACCACCCCCAGGTCGTACGGTCCTGGCACCGAGCCCTCTGGGAGGCGCACCTCACCACCGCCTTCGCCCACCCCGAGCACGATCTGTCCGTGTACAAGCTCGTCGTCGTGCCCCAGCTCTACCTGCTCACCGATGCGGCCATCGAGAACCTCCTCGCGTACGTACGTTCCGGCGGCACCCTCGTCTGCGGCTTCCTGACCGGGATCGCCGACGAGGACGACCGCGTACGGCCCGGCGGCATGGACGTACGGCTGCGCGAGCTGTTCGGGATCCGGACGCTGCACGAGTGGTGGCCATTGGACCCGGGGGAGACCGTCGAGTGCGACGGCTTCCGGGGGACTCTGTGGTCCGAGGAGATCGAGGCGGCGGGGGACGCGGACGTGGTCGTCCCGTACAAGGGAGGTGAACTCGACGGCCTTCCGGCCGTGCTGCGGAAGGGACGTGCCTGGTACGTCTCCACGCTGCCCGAACCGTCCGAGCTGCGCGGGCTGTTGGCGCGGGTGGCGGCCGACACGGGGGTGCGGCCGGTGCTCGACGGACTGCCCGACGGGGTCGAGGCGGTACGGCGCGGCGAGGTGCTCTTCGTGCTCAACCACGGCAGGGACGAGGTCATGGTCGGCGTGCCGGGCACATACCGTGATCTGCTGACGGGTGCCCAGGTCACCGGTTCGCTGTCGCTCGGCCGGTACGGTGTGGCGGTGCTCAGGCCATGACCACCGCGTACACACCGACCACACCGGCCACCGCGTACCCACCGCACGGCACCTGGGAGCCCGCCCCCGCCGACCGCTGGGAGGACGCCTTCCTGAGTGGCAACGGCCGGCACGGCGCCATGGTGTTCGGTGATCCGAATGACGACCGTGTCATCGTTACCCATCACACCCTCGTACGGCCCAACGGAGGCGAGACCGCCAGGCCGCCGAAGCTCGCCGACGAACTCCCCGCGCTCCAGGACAGGTTGCTCGCCGGTGAGCTGACGGCGGCCGAAGGCTTCACGGACGGCCGGGAGCTGCAGTGGGTGCAGCCGTTCCACCCCGGGTTCCAGGTGCGGCTGCGGCGGTCGGCCCCGGCCGGTGGGACGTACCGTCGGTCGGTCGACTTCACCACCGGTGTCGTCGAGGCCGAGTGCGAGGGTTGGCGCAGCCGCGTCTTCGTCTCGCGGGCCGACGACGTGATCGTCCAGTACGTCACCGGCCGGGGCCTCACCCTGGACATCGCCCTCGACCACCGCCTGCCGTCCGCGCCCGCCCACCTGGCCGTGGGTCACGGCACGGTCCTCACTCCCGACGGCGCCCTGCTGAGCCTGCGCGCCCGCTACCCGGGGAGCGAGCGGGCGTACACCGGGATGACGCTCGTGATCGTCGACGGCGGCCGTACGACGCTGACCCCGCCCGGCCTGCACATCGAGCACCCCGGCCTGCACATCGAGCACGCCGACTCCGTCCTGCTCCTCACCCGCGTACGGCGGCACACCGGTGAGCTGGACGCGATGGCGGAGAGGGAGGGGCTGCGGCAACTGCTGCCGAGCGGAGAGGGGCAGGCGGCGGGGAAGGACCCGTACGGTCACCTCCTGGAGCGGCACCTCGACCCGCACCGCACCGCGTACACCCGCGCCTCCCTCACGCTCGACGCCGATGACACGGAACGCGCCCTCCCCGGCTCCGAGCTCATCCGCCGCCCCGACAGCCCAGCCCTCCTCGAACGCCTCTTCGCCGCCGGCCGTTACCATCTGCTCTCCGCCGCCGGGATGCTCCCGCCCCGCCTCGTCGGCCTGTGGACCGGCGACTGGGACACGGCCTGGGCGGGGGCGTTCACCAACGACGCCAACCTCAACCTTCAGACCGCCTCCGCCGCGGCCGCCGCCCTCCCCGAAGTCACCGAGGCGCACGCCGCGCTGATCCACGGTCAGCTTGCCGACTGGCGGGAGAACGCCCGGGCGATCTTCGGCGCGCGGGGTGTGGTCGCCCCGCCCCACTCCGACGGGGAGACCGGTCTGACGTACCACTTCAGCCGCGAGTACCCGCTGCATCTGTGGACGGCGGGTGCCGACTGGCTGCTGAAGCCGCTCGTCGACCACGACGAGACCAGCGGCACACGAGACCCGCGCACGGCCGCGGCCCTCGCCGAAATCGCCCTGTTCTACGAGGACTTCCTCACCCGTACCGACGCCGACGGGCAGCTGGTCGTCGTCCCCTCCTACTCGCCGGAGAACCGGCCGGCGAACGCGAGCTGGGGCGCGATCAACGCGGCCATGGACCTCTCCGCGGCCCGCCACGCCCTGCTCACAGCGGCCGACTACCACCCCGACCAACCCGAGCGGGCGGACCGCTGGCGTGCGCTCGCCGACCGCCTCCCGCCCCACCGCGTCAACGCCGACGGCGCCCTCGCCGAGTGGGCCTGGCCCGGCCTCGACGACACCTACGACCACCGTCACCTCAGCCACCTCTACGGCGTCTGGCCGCTCGACGAGATCAACCCGTACGACACCCCGGACCTCGCCGCCGCGGCCCGTCGCGCGCTCGAACTGCGCGGCTCCGAGAACGACTCGGCCCACGGCCATCTGCACCACGCCCTCGTCGCGGCCCGGCTGCGCGACGGCGAGCGGGTCGCGCACGCCCTCGGCGAGGTCCTCAAGGGGGACTTTTTCCACAACTCGCTGATGAGCGCGCACTATCCGAACCGCGACGTCTACAACGCGGACGCCGCGCACACCCTGCCCGCCGTACTGCTGGAGATGCTCGTGCAGTCGACGCCGGACCGCCTGGTGCTGCTGCCCGCGCTCCCGGCGATGTGCCCGGCGGGCCGACTCCGCGGTGTCCGTACACGATTCGGAGCCGAACTCGACCTCACCTGGAGCCCTCAAGAAACGACCGCGGTGATCCGCCCCACCCGGACCCACCGCGTCGAACTCCGGACTTCCGCCGGCGCGGAGCCGCTCGATCTCGTCGCCGGCGAAGACCGCGTCCTCACCCTGGGGCCGCGGTAGCTCCCCCCGCAATTCCCCCCCCCACCCATGGAAGGGACACCATGGCAACACGCACCCGCACGCTCAGCCGCACGGTCAAAGCCCTGCTGGCCCCGGCGCTCGCGCTCGGCGCCACCATCGGCCTGGCCGCCGCCCCCGCCTCGGCCGCCGTCTGGAGCACCTGCGACCAGTGGGGCAACACCAGCCTCAACGGCTACACGCTCTACAACAACATCTGGGGCTCCGGCGCCGGCAGCCAGTGCATCTGGGCCAACTCCGGTACCAGCTGGGGCGTCTGGGCCAACCACCCCAACACCGGCGGCATCAAATCCTACCCCAACTCCAAGAAGGTGATCAACAAGACGATCACCTCGCTGGGCTCGCTCAACAGCAGCTACAACGTCACCGTCCCGTCCTCGGGCGCCTACAACACCTCGTACGACGTCTGGGACACGGACTACGACTACGAGATCATGCTCTGGGTCAACTACAACGGCGCGGTCGGCGCGCTCGGCGACTACCAGGGCAACGCCACGCTCGGCGGTCACAACTGGAACGTCTTCAAGGGCCGCGTCTACCGGTCCGACGGCACCTACTGGGATGTCTTCTCGTTCCTGCGCACCGCTGACTCCACCTCCGGCACCGTCCAGATCCTCCCCGTCCTGAAGTGGATCAAGGACACCAAGGGCTGGATGGGCAACGAGACCATCGGCGACGTCCAGTTCGGCTTCGAGGTCACCTCGTCCTCCGGCGGCCTGGACTTCGTCACCAACAACCTGACCGTCAGCAGCAGCTGAGCCACACCCCCGAGTCGGCGCCGTTCCCCCATGCGGCGCCGGCTCGGGCACGCGTACGTCCAGGGCCCTTAAGTCCCCGGCGTCAGACGGATCAGCAGCACGCCGGGTGTGCGCGGCAGCGACACCCGCAGTTCGCCGCCCTCCCGGTCCCAGACCACCGAGCCGGCGCCCGGGTCGGACGGGTGCAGGATCTCCGTACGGACGTCCTGGCCCGCCAAGTGCCCCACCGGGAGCCGGAGTTCGTCGCACCCACCCCTCCGCCACACGGAGAGATACGACGGTCCGTCCGGCGCCCGCAGCCCCAGCACGGGCCACTCGTCGGTCCAGCCGGGCAGGCCGAGCGGCCAGAACGGCAGGGCGCGGGCCAGGTCCTCACGGATCGACTTGTACGTGTCCACCGCGGCCCGTACGAGGCCGAGTTGGTGCTCGGACATGCGGTTCAGGTGGCCCGAGAGGTGGATGCGGCCGAGGAGGGCGCCGCCCAGGGTGAAGGTGATCAGGTCGTCGTCGTGGTCGGGCTGCGGGTAGGCCCAGACGGCGCCCTGTTCGGGGGGTACCGCCGTGGGCGCCGCGGCGGCGATGGGCGGGTAGCGGAGGGGGTCCTGTTGGTCGCTGGTGGACTGGAGCTGGGCGACGGCCAGGGTGGCGCCGTCCATGCGCATGCCGCCGGAGGCGCAGTTCTCGACGACGAGCCCGGGGTGGCGGTCCAGGACGCCGGAGAGCCAGTCCAGGTAGGCGTGGGCGTGGCCGAGGAGGCCGGCGCCGGGCGCGATGTCGCCGGGGGCGAGTGTTCCCGGGTCGATCACGATGTTGTAGTCCAGCTTCAGGTAGCCCACGCCCCAGTCGCCGACGATCCGGTCCACCGTCTTGTCGAGGTGGGCGCGGGCGGCCGGGTGCCGTAGGTCCAGCTGGTGGCGGCCCTGTTCCGTGAGACGGATACCGTCGCGCTGGAAGAAGGCGTCCGGCGGGAGGGCGGTCGCGATCGGGCTGCGTACGCCGATGACCTCCGGCTCCAGCCACAGCCCGGGCACCATGCCGCGCTCCCGGATCCGGTCCAGGACGGCCGTGATACCGCCGTCGGGGAAGCGGCGCGGCGACGGCAGCCATGCGCCGACGCTGTCCCACCAGCCGCCGTTCTCCGAGTCGTCGTACCACCCGGAGTCGATGCAGAAGTACTCCGCGCCCGCACTCGCCGCCGCGTCGATCAGCGGCAGCAGCTTCTCCGTGGTCGGGTCGCCCATCAGGGTGTTCATGTAGTCGTTGAAGACCACGGGCAACGTCGCGTGGTCCGGGTGGGGGCGGCGGACGGCACGGCGGTACGCGGTCAGGGCGCCCATCGCGTCATCGAGCCCCGAGCCGAGGGCAAGCGCCGCCGGTACGGTCGTGAACTCGCCGCCCGGCGCCAGCCGGACCCGCCACTGGTGCTCCGCGTCCGTGGGGCCGTTGAGTGCCAGGTAGGTGCCGTGCGCGCGTTCGCCGAGGTCCCAGCGCCAGCCGGCCGGGGACTCGATCTGCCACAGCCAGGTCCGCTCGCCGCCCCGCTCCGTCAGCGCGCCCATCGGCAGATGACCGTCGCTGGGCCAGCTGCCGCGCCCCGTCAGGGCCAGCGCGGCCCGGCTGTCGTGCTGGTGGACGTCGACGCTGATGTCGGCGACGGTGTCACGCAGCGGCTCGGCGTACCAACGGCACTCCGCCAGCCAGTCGTTGCGTGCCCGGTGCACGTCCAGCGCCTCCGGGGCGGGCAGACCGCCGAGCAGGAGACTGCTGACGGACTGGACGACCAGGGGTTCGGTGCCGTCGTTGCGGAGCCGGACCCGGGAGCGGAGCACCGGCACTTTGGTGGGGGAGGTCAGCTCCACGAAGGCCGTCAACCCGGTCGCCGGGTCGTGGAGTTCGATGGTCAGCGATTCCCACCCGTCCTCCCCGCGGCCGCTCCGGTGCCCCCGATACACCGGTCTCGCCCCGAACGCCGTCCCCGTGAAGCGCGGCCCCGACCATCCGCTGCCATGCCCGAACGCGGTCAACTCGACGAGAGGGAGGGCGGCTTCCGGATCGGATCCGGGATCCGAGGGGCGGGCCAGCCGGGCGAGTCGAAGGGTTCCGTCGGAGGCGGCGACGAACTCGGCCTTCATCGCCGTATGGCCCCAACTGAACGCCGTCCGGGGCTGGTTGGAGACCGAGTCTGTCGCGTCCGCCGTGTCGGTCAACGCGTTCCCCCTCCTGAGACAGGTGAGTCGGATGAGTCAGCCGACTCCTGAGTCAGGTGAGTCAGCCGAGTGAATCCGTCATTACGTTCTCTTGACGCCCCCTGTGTGACCGGTCACAATCCTGGCATGAATGTGACCGGTCACACAAGGCGCCCGGCGAGCATCCGGGACGTCGCGACCGCCGCCGGGGTCTCGTACCAGACCGTCTCCCGGGTGATCAACGGCCACCCCAGCGTCAAGCACACGACCCGGGAGCGGGTGCTCGCGGCCATCGACGAGCTGGGCTTCCGCCGCAACGCCACCGCGCTCGCGCTGGCCAGCGGCCGCAGCCGGGCGGTGACGGTACTGACCGCCAACACCACCCACTACGGCTACGCCTCGATCCTCCAGGGCGTCGAGGAGGCGGCGCGCGCGGCCTCGTACGCGGTCGGGATCGGCGTCCTGGAATCGGCCGACGAGGCCGCGGTCGCCGCCGAGGTGCAGCGGGCCGCGGACGCCGGCGGCGGCCTGATCGTGATCGCCTACGATCCGGCCGGTGTCGGCGCCCTGGCCGCCGTCCCCGCCGAACTACCGGTCGTCGGTGTCGTCGAGACCCCGGCGAGCCCACCCGGTGACGACCGCCCCTGGGTGTGGACCGACGACCGCGAGGCCGCCTACGAGGTGACCCGCCACCTCCTCTCCCTCGGCCACGAGACCGTGCACTACGTCGCCATCCCGTCCAGCACCCGGCGCACCAGCGCCCGCACCACCGGCTGGCGGCAGGCACTGAAGGAGGCCGGCGCGCCCGAACCCCGTCCCGTGCAGGGCAGTTGGGGTCCGGCGGGCGGTCACGCGGTCGGCGTCGGGCTCGCCGCGGACCCGTCCGTCACCGCGATCCTCTGCGGCAACGACGACCTCGCGCTCGGTGTGCTGCGCGCCCTGCACGAGGCCGGCCGGTCCGTTCCCGGCGAGGTCAGCGTGGCCGGGTTCGACGACGCCCCGCACTCCGCCTATCTGACCCCGGCCCTGACGACCGTACGTCTGGACTTCACCGGCCTCGGGCGCTCCGCGTTCGCCCTCCTCCACGGGGTGCTGGAGGAGTCCGCCCAGATCGCCCCGCATCCGGTGTCCGTACCGGAACTCGTGGTGCGGGAGAGCTCGGGTCCGCCGCCGGGCCACGACTGACCACCGCCCCCGCCCCCGCCCCCGCTCGCGCACCGCCCCCGCTCGCGCACCGCTCCGCTCCGAATCCTGCTCTGCCCTGAACCGCCCGTTCTCGAAAGGCACGCGCATGTACAGAAGAGCTCTCCCCTCCCTGGCCCTCCTATGTGCCATAGGCCTGGCCGCCACCGCGTGCAGCGATCCGACTGCCGGGGACTCCGGGGCGTCGGACACGAAGAACACGGCGGTCGACCCCACCGCCCGCCTCGACGGCGTGAAGCTGACGATGTGGACGGCGCAGAACACGGTCAATGCCCCCAAGCAGGTCATCGACGCCTTCGAGAAGGCGACCGGCGCCCAGGTGGAGACCCAGGCGGTCCCGGACCTCTACGAGCAGAACGTGCCGACCAAACTGGCCTCCGGTGACCGCCCCGACCTGATGTTCTGGCAGCCGTCCATCTCCACACTCCCCTTCATCCAGCCGCAGCAGAACCTCCTCACGCTCGACGGGGAGGAGTGGGAGTCCAAGCTCGGCGACACCGAGAAGTCGCTCGGCATCATCGACGGCAAGCGGTACGCGGCGATCGTCACCAGCCCCGCCATGCTCGGCGTCTACTACAACAAGGACGTCTTCAAGGCGGCCGGGCTGAGCGAGAAGGACTTGCCGAAGTCGTACGACGAGCTGCTGGCCCTCGGTCACAAGGTCGTCGACAACTCCGACGCGGCCGCCTTCTACGAGGCCGGCGGCGACAAGTGGCCGTTGCAGTGGCAGATGCAGGTCCAGCTCACCGACCTCGACAAGCAGTGGTGGGCCGACCTGAACGAGAACAAGGAGAAGTGGACCGACCCGGTCGTCGTCGGCGCGATCAAGAAGTACAAGGAGAAGCTGCTCGACGCCGGGCTCGCCCAGAAGAACCACAGAACGGGCACCTTCACCGGGCAGGCCGACGCGCTGTGGAAGGGCGAGGTCGGCATGGTCCTCAACGTCACCTCCTTCCAGACCCAGTTGCAGGCCAAGTACTCCACCGAGGAGATCGACGAGAAGATCGGCTGGTTCCCGATCGCCAACTCCGCCGCCACCGGCATGTACTCGCCGGACCAGACCAACGGGGTCGTCGCCTTCAAGACCGGTGATGAGAAGCGGCAGAACGCGGCCCGGCAGTTCCTCGCCTTCTGGCTCGGTCCCGACTACGCGGACTACATCAAGACGATGAAGATTCCGTCCGTACAGCCGTCCGTGCCCACCCCGGACGGGCTGCCGCAGACGTCGACGGCCCAGGTCGCCGCCCTGCCCACGGCCATCGGGGTCTTCCAGGCCAAGGCGATCGTCGCCCCCGACACGCACCTCTACCTCGCCGACATGCTCTACGACAAGAAGAGCCCGCAGCAGGTCGCCCAGGCCATCCAGGACCAGTTCGCGCAGGTGGCCAAGGCCCAGGGCGCGCCCGGTTTCTAGCCATGGCGGACACTGTCGTACGTACCGCACGCAAGCAGGCACCCGCGCCGGGCGCACCGAAGGGCGTGGGGCGGCTGCCGCGCGCCGCAGTGCACCACCCCTGGTGGTTCGCGCTCCCCGCGATCGTCGTCTTCGCAGGCTTCTTCCTGGTGCCCAACCTACTCAATTTTTACTACCCGTTCACCAACTGGTCCTCGTACCACTCGGACATCGCCTTCACCGGCCTCGACAACTTCACGACCATCGCCGACGACGGCACCCTCGTCCGGGCGATCCGCACGACCCTGCTGTACGCGTTCCTCGCGGCCGCCTTCCAGAACGGCTTCGGGCTCGTGCTCGCCCTGTTGCTGGAGGACGACACCCGCTTCAACCGGTTCTTCCGTGCCGTCTTCTTCCTCCCGGTGCTGATCTCGGCCCTCGCCACGGGCTATGCCTTCCAGGCCCTCCTGGACCAGGACGGCGCGGTCAACTCGGTCCTCGGCACGGACATTCCCTGGCTGGGCTCGACGACCTGGACGATCGTCCTCGTCACCCTCATCCACGGCTGGAAGTGGATGGGCCTGTCGATGCTGATCTATCTGGCGGGGCTGAAGGGCGTCCCCAAAGACATGCTGGAAGCCGCTCGGATGGACGGCGCCGGGCCCTGGCGGACCTTCTGGTCGGTGCGCTGGCCGATGCTCGCGCCCGCCGTCACCTTCAACGTCACCACGGCGCTCATCGGCTCGATGAACACCTTCGACATCGTGCAGGCCACCACCGGCGGCGGGCCCGCGGCCTCCACCGAGGTCTTCAACATCTACATGTTCCGGATCTTCGGACAGGGCCTGTACGCCCAGGCCTCCGCGATGAGCCTCGTCCTCTTCCTGGTGGTGGTCGCCGTCGCGATCCCGCTGGTCGTCGGCCTGCGACGAAGGGAGCAACTCCTGTGAGCGCCGTGATGTGGCGGTACGGCCGCCCCGGCCTCGTCGTCCTCCTCGCCGGCCTCGCCGTCGGCGTCCCCCTGTGGCTGGTCCTCGTCACCTCCGCCAAGCCGCAGGCGGAGGCCATCAAGCCGAACCTGGACCTGCCGGAGCAGTGGCAGCCGGGCAGCAACTACGCGGACGCCGTCGCCCAGGGCGAGATGCTGCGGGGCTTGCTCAACTCCCTGCTCGTCGTGGTCCCTTCGGTGGTCCTCGTCCTCATCCTCGGCGCGGGCGCGGCCTGGGTCTTCGCCCGCCGCAAGTCGAAGCTGGTCGCGGCGGCGTACGCCCTCTGCATCAGCGGACTGCTGCTGCCGCCCGCCGTCATCACCATCGTGATGGAGCTACGGCAGCTGGGCCTCGCGAACACCCGCCCCGGAATGATCGCCGTCTACACCGGCATGTACCTCTCCACCTCCATCTTCTTCATGACCGGCTTCATCCGTGCCATCCCCATGGAGCTGGAAGAGGCCGCCCGGATCGACGGGGCGAAGCCCTTCCGGATCTTCGCCCGGATCGTCCTCCCGCTCCTCCGGCCGGTCATCGCCACCGCGACGATCATGGTGATGCTCTACGCCTGGAGCGACATCTTCTACGCCTTCTTCGTCCTCGGCGGCGGCGAGCGGACCACCCTCCCCCTGAACCTCTACAAGGTCGCCAGCGCCCAGCTCTACCTCAACAACTGGCATCTCGTCTTCGCGTACGTCGTGGTGATGAGCCTGCCGATGGTCGCCGTGTTCCTCGTCGGCCAGCGAAAGATCGTGTCCGGAATCACCAGTGGAGCCGTCAAATGACCGGAGTGACCGGAATGGCTGGAGGTCCAGCAGCGTGATCACCCCCACCCGCACAAGATCCCGTATCAGAACCGCCCTTGCCGCCACCGCCCTTGGAGCAGCCGCCATGGCAGGCACCCTCCCCGCAGCCGGTCCCGCGTCAGCGGCCGACCCGCAGCGCCTGACCGTCGACCTCTCCGCCTCCGAGGGCCCGGTGATGCTGGGCGCCAACGGCGCGCTGTACGGGCTCAGCGACGACGGGGTGCCCAGCGACGCCGCCCTGGAACCCCTGAAGATCACCAGCATCTCGCAGAAGCCGGAAGGGGGCGCCCAGCACCCCAACGGCGACGCGCTCACCGTCTCCAAGTCGTTCTTCCGTAACGGCGGCGGCGAGATCAACGTGATGATGCAGGACATCTACGCCAAGTGGCCCTACGAGGACCTCGGCATCGACGACTACCTCCCCAAGGTCGACAAGATCGCCAAGGAGGTCGCGGCCGACCCGAACAGCGACCGCTTCGTCTACATCCCGTTCAACGAGCCCGACCAGATCTGGTACAAGCTCGGCGTCTCCGACCAGGCCCAGTACGAGGCCAACCGCGACCGGTTCTTCCGGGACTGGAAGACGGTGTACGAGCGCATCCGCGCCATCGACCCCGACGCGCGGATCGCCGGCCCCAACGAGGCCGCCTACCACACCCGCCTGCTGACGGACTTCCTCGCCTTCGCCAAGCGCGAGAACGTCCTGCCCCAGGTGATGACCTGGCATGAGCTGGGCTCCGGCTCCCTCAGGGACTTCCAGGCCCACTACGACGACTACCGCGCCCTGGAGCGGGAGGCGGGCATAGCCCCGCTGAAGATCAACATCGACGAGTACGCCAACCGCCGCGACCTCTCCGTCCCCGGCCAACTCGTCCAGTGGGTCTCGATGTTCGAGAGGAACAAGGTGTACGCCAACCAGGCGTACTGGGACGCCGCCGGCAACATGGACGGCAACGTCGTCCGCTCCAACATCCCCAACGGCGGCTGGTGGTTCTTCCGCTGGTACGCGGGCCTGACCGGCGACACCGTCAAGGTCACGCCGCCGCAGGCCAACACCATCGACACGCTCCAGGGCCTCGCCTCCCTCGACACCTCCCGCCGCCAGGCCCAGGTCCTGCTCGGCGGCTCCGCCGGTGACACCGACGTCGTCGTCGACAACGTCTCCCGCTCCCTCTTCGGCCGCACGGTCACCGCGACCGTCGCCGAGGCCGCCTGGTCCGGCTACGAGGGCCGGCACGCGGCGCCCCGCGTCCTCGCCCGTACGAAGGTGAAGGTCGCCGACGACGGCACGGTGACCGTCCCGCTGCGCGGCATGCACAAGATGTCCGCCTACCGGATCGTCCTCACCCCCGGCGGCTCCGGCACCCCGGCCACGCCGTCCGTCCCCTGGACCGCCTCCCACGAGGCCGAGGAAGCCGCCATCACCGACGGCAAGGTCTACACCCAGGGCACGGTCAGCAACGCCAACGGCTACGCCGCCTCCGGCACCAAGGACGTCGGCTCCCTCAACCAGGCCACCAGCAAGGTGGACTTCACGGTGACGGTCCCGAAGGACGGCACGTACGATCTGGCGATCCTGTACGGCAACCAGTCCGGCACCCCCGCCACGCAGAAGCTGTCGATCGACGGCGGCGACCCGGTCACGCTGACCTACCCGTCCACCGAGAACTGGACCTACCGCGCGAAGAAGGACGTCCGTGTGGAGCTGTCGGCGGGCACCCACACCCTGACCCTCGCCAAGGGCGCCGCCGAGGTCACCCTCGACCGGATCGACCTCACCGCCCACACCGCCGAGCCCTCCGCCTCGTACGAGGCCACGCTCGCCGACATCGGCGGCAAGCCGTCGTACGACTACTCGTCGTCGGCCGGCGTCGGCACCGGCGCGCTCGTCCTGCGCTCCGGCGACAAGGCGGTCTTCGACGTCTACGCCCCCCGCGACGGCTACTACCGCGTGGTGCCGCGCGCCTCGGCCCCGGTGCGGCTCGCCCTGCACGGAGAGACGGTTGCGGCGGTACCCGGCCGGCCGCTGAAGCTGTACCTCGTCGCGGGCAACAACCGCGTCACGGCGACGGCCAAGTACGCCGCCCTCCGCTCCCTCGACGTCACCGGCGACGGCTCGACCGCCGGCACACTCTCCTACGAGGGCGCCTCGGCCACCCTCGCCGGCGGGACCAAGCTCGTCGACTCGGCGCACGCCACCGCCGGTTCGTACATCGGCTGGCTCGGCAACAGCGCCGACAGCACCGCCGAGTTCACGGTCGACGCGCCCACCGCCGGCCGCTACGTCCTCGTCGTCCACTACGCGCACAACGACCGCCGCGACAACGGCCACGCCTACAACACGGACATCATGTCCCGCACGGCCGACATCACGGTCGGGGACGGCGAGCCCCGGAAGGCCACCTTCAAGAACACCTGGAGCTGGGACGACTACTGGACGGTGGGCGTCCCCGTCGACCTGAAGAAGGGCGCCAACAAGGTCACGTTCGGCAACGCGACCGCTTGGGCGCCGAACATCGACCGGATCGAGCTGGGCCGGGTCATCGGCTAGGACACGGCCCATCGGTTGGGACGCGGCCCTCGGCCACCTGCCTGTGGCCGAGGGCCGCTGCCGTCAGGCGCGGTCCACCTCCTCCCGCAGCGCGTTGTAGTCGGCGAACACCGACTCGACGGCGGCGCGGGTCAGGCCGTAGCGGGCGAGGTCGTAGCGGTGGGGGCGGCTGCCCTTGGGCCGGGCGGTGATCCCCGGGAGCCGGGCGGCGTCCGCGTCGGTCCAGTGGGCGCCGATGGCGTCGTAGAGCTTCGGGGCGCCCGTGGCCGGGTCGGTGCCGAGCCAGGAGTAGGGGACGTCCACGAGCGCCTCGCGGGGGACGGTGGACCGGGCGGCCATGCCGCGCCGCACGAGGTGATGCAGCAACTCCAGCCATTGGGCACCGAGTTCGTGCAGGTCGAGCGGGGAGAGGGTGCCGATCATGCCCTGCTCGACCAGGCTGCAGAACGAGGCCACGACGGTCGCCGGGTCCCGGTGGGTCCACACGATCGTGGCGTCGGGGAAGACGGTGCGCAGCGCGGTCAGGTGCTCGGTGTGCATGGGGGACTTCAGGACCCAGCGGCGGCGCGGCCGGCCGTACTGGAGGACCTGGTAGACCTGCTTGAGGTGGCGGTAGTCGGCGACGAAGTCCCGCTCGTAGTGCCAGGTCTGGTACGCGGGTATGCGGGCCTGGGACAGCGGCACCAGGGCGTGCGGGAGGAGGAAGGTGCACTCCTCGGGGCCCTCGGCGGTCATCGGGTGGATGTCGCGGAAGCGGGGGGCGAGCAGATTGATGCCGTCGACCCAGCGGCGCGTGGACGCGATCGCCTTCCGGCGCTGCTGCTCGGACGCGTAGAGGTCGGGGGCGGTCAGCTCCCACAGCAGGGGACAGCGGTGGTCGTCGGAGATGGACAGCACGTTGTGGGTGAGCGTGGTGGCGGTGCGCGGCAGCCCCACCACGAACACCGGCCGCTCGATGGGCTCCCGCTCGATCTCGGGGTGCTCGGCGATCAGCCGTTGGACCCGGGCCCGGTTGGTGAGATGTCTGCGGACATGGGACTGCGCGGACTGCCAGCCGACCGGAGTCAGATGCTCGTCGCCCGCCCAGCCCCGCAGCAGGAACCGGAAGCCGTCGGTGAACTCCTGGTCCCCTTCCGCCTGCCCGGCCTTGGCGAGGATCCGCTCGAAGGCCCGGTCGGGGTCGCGCCGGGAGCCCGCGACGGGCCGGAGCAACAGGTTCGCCAGCTTGAGCGAGAGCGGCACGGAGTACGAGGACGACACGGGCGGGGCTCCTTTCGACGGCGGAACGGCGAAACGGGGGAACGATGACCGACCCGAACCCCCGTGCCGTACACAGGAGTTGATCACACCGCCGGTACGGCCACCCGGGCGGCCCACCCGCTCCGCCGCTGGGACGTCGTCTCCCTCACCCACGGCAGCAGCAGCCGCTCCGCAGGCACCAACAGGTAGAACAGGGCCACGCTCATCACGGCCAGCAGCGCGACCGCGGCGAACGCCAGGGCGGTGGCGTAGTTCGCGCCGGACTGCACGACGACGAAGCCCAGCCCTTCGTCGCCCGCGCTGACCCCCCGATCACCGCGCCCACCGCGGCCAGGTACATGGCCGCTTTCAGCCCGACGAAGACGGCGGCAGCGCGGCCGGGAACCGGAAGCGCAGGAAGGTCCGGACGGTCACGGGGCCGCCGCGGGGCTTGCGTCCGGTTCGTCGGTACGGGCGCCTCCGTCGCCGTAGCGCGCCCGGAGTTCCGACAGCACGCCGGACGCCGCCGCGACGAGCGGCACCGCGAGGAGCATGCCGAGGATGCCGGCGATGGAGGCGCCCGCGGTGAGCGCCAGCAGGATCGCCGCCGGGTGCATCTGCACGGTCCGGCTGTGGATCATCGGCTGGAACACGTTCCCTTCGAGGAACTGCACCACGGCGATCACCCCCAGCACCCACAGCGCCGTCACCGCGCCACGGTCCGCGAACGCCACCAGGATGGCGACCGAGCCCGACAGGAAGGCGCCCAGATACGGGATGTACGCGCCGATGAACACCAGGGCTGCGAGCCCCAGGGCGCCCGGCACCTTGAGGACCAGCAGGCCGATCGCGATGCAGACCGCGTCGATGAACGCGATGATCGTCGTCCCGCGCATATAGCCCTCGATCGCCAGGAAGGCGCGCCGGGTCATCACCTCCAGCGTCTCACCGGAGCGGCGGGGCGCGAACGAGTGCAGGGCGGCGACCGCCCGGTCCGAGTCGCGCAGGAAGAAGAACATCAGCGTCAGTGCCAGGATCGCCATCGTGATGATCTCGCTGACGACCCCGACCCCGCTGAGCACCCCGGAGGCCGCCGTGCCCCCGAACTTGGACAGCAGTTCCTTCGCGTTCTTCGCGAGGTCGTCCAGCGACGTCCCCGCCAGTCCGAAGTCCTCGCTGAGCGACTTCGCCGCGTCCCGCAGCGAGGAGATGATCTGGTCACCGGTGTCGATCAGCGCGGCCACGACGATGTACGTGGCCCCGCCCATGACCACCACCACGGCAGCACACGTCAGCCCGGCGGCAAGGGACTTGTTGAACTTCATCGCCACCAGCCGCCGATAGAACGGCCCCAGCAGCGCGGTCCCCAACAACGCGAGCAGCACCGGCGTGACCGCCGTCTGAAACGTGATGCACAGCCACACCACCACCGACACCACCCCGGTGACGAGCAGCGTCAGCGCGCTCCACACGGCGATGTGCCGGGCGGGCCCCGGCAGAAAACCACGGGGGATGTCTGTCCCGGCCGGTGCCGCCGGGACGGCCGGCGCCGGTACACCGACGTACGCGCCGGTCGTCCGTATCGTCGTACGCGTCCGGTGCGTCGGCCTGCGCAGGGGCCCACCCCGACGGCCCGGCCGTCCCCCGCGGCTTCCACGAGGGTCTCCCGTACGGCTGTTCATGCTCAGCGTTCTCCGCTCGCTCAGGGGGTGACGCACACCCCCGAGGATCATGCGATGGCGGCCATAGCGTAGACCGGGCCCGGAGACCACGGACCAAGGGAGGCGGGGCTGTTGCCCCGCTCCAGCGGCCGGGTGCCCTACTCGGCGATCGGCAGGACCACCCCGTCCCGCAGGAACACCGGAATACGGTCCAACGGCGCGTCCACGGTCACCGACGTAGCCCCCTCATACGTCTGCCCGGTCCACGCATCGGTCCACCGAGCCCCCGCCGGAAGGTACGTCGTCCACGTCGTCGCCCCCGCCTCCAGCACCGGCGCGACCAGCACATCCCGCCCGAACAGATACGCGTCGTCGACCGACCAGGCCCGCTCGTCCCCGGGGAACTCCAGGAACAGCGGCCGCATGACCGGCAGCCCCTCCTCGTGGGCCTCCCGCATGACCTGGAGGACGTACGGCTTCAGCCGCTCCCGCAGCCGCAGGTACTTCTCCAGCACGGCCCCGGCCTCTTCACCGTACGACCAGACCTCGTTGGGACCGCCGGTCATCGTCGGACCCAGCGGCATGCCGGGGTCGCGGAAGCCGTGCAGCCGCATCAGCGGAGAGAACGCGCCGAACTGGAACCAGCGGACCATGACCTCGCGGTACGCCGGGTCGTCCGGGTTCCCGCCGTGGAAGCCGCCGATGTCGGTGTTCCACCAGGGGATGCCCGAGAGGGCCGTGTTGAGTCCGGCCGCGATCTGGTGGCGCAGGGTCGTGAAATCGGTGCCGATGTCGCCCGACCACAGGGCGGCGCCGTAGCGCTGACTGCCTGCCCACGCCGAGCGGTTGAGGGAGACGATCTCCTCCTCACCGGTCGCCTTCAGCCCCTCGTAGAAGGTGCGGGCGCTCTCGGCCGGGTAGATGTTGCCGACCTCCAGGCCGGGGCCCGCCCAGTAGCGCAGGTTCTCCTGGAAGCCCGGCTTGATCTCCGGTTCGCAGGCATCGAGCCAGAACGCCTTGATGCCGTACGGCTCCAGATAGTTCTCCTTCACCCGCGACCACACGAAGTCCCGGGCCTCGGGGTTCGTCGCGTCGTAGAAGGCCACCTGGACCGTCGACGCGACCTCCTTGTCGGGCCAGTCGGCGTGTGCCATCGGGCCGTACTGGGTGCCGATGAAGTAGCCGCGCTGCTCCATGAGGTGGTGGTTCTCGCTCAGCGGCGAGACCGACGGCCACACGGACACCACCAGCTTGATGCCCAGCTCGTCCAGCTCCCGGACCATCGCCGCCGGGTCGGGCCACTCGGCCGGGTCGAACTTCCACTCGCCCAGGTGCGTCCAGTGGAAGAAGTCGCACACGATGACGTCGATGGGCAGGTTCCGGCGCTTGTACTCCCGTGCCACGGCGAGGAGTTCGTCCTGGGTGCGGTAGCGCAGCTTGCACTGCCAGAACCCGGCCGCCCACTCCGGCAGCATCGGCGTACGGCCGGTCACGGCGCTGTAGCGGCGCTGCGCGTCGGCCGGGTCGCCGGCCGTGATCCAGTAGTCGATCTGCCGGGCCGAGTCCGCCACCCAGCGCGTGCCGTTGCCAGCCAGCTCGACGCGGCCGATCGCCGGGTTGTTCCACAGCAGGGTGTAGCCGCGGCTGGAGGTGAGCACAGGGATGCCGACCTCGGCGTTGCGCTGGACGAGGTCGAGGACCAGGCCCTTCTGGTCCAGCCGTCCGTGCTGGTGCTGGCCCAGGCCGTACAGCTTCTCGTCGTCGTACGCGGCGAACCGCTGCTCCAGCCGGTGGTAGCCGTTGCCGACCGCGGTGTACAGGCGCGAGCCCGGCCACCAGAAGTGGGCGCGCGCCTCCGACAGCAGCTCGCCGCCGTCCGCCGTACGCGTGTACCGGATCAGGCCCTCGGCGTCGACCTCGACGGTGAGCGCGCCGACGGTCAGCTGGCCGTGCCCGTCCTCGATCTTGACGCTGCTCTCCGTGGATTCCGCCTCGTCGAGCAGGGCACCCGGCAGTCCGTCGAGGACCGGACCGCCCAGCCGGGCGCGGACCCGGACCGCGTCCGGCCCCCAGGGCTCGATCCGCAGGGTCTCCTGACGTCCGCTCCACTCCAGCGCACCGTCCCGCTCACGGAACGTGCCGACGGTGGGGGAGGACTGGGCGAGGCTGACCGCGCCCGACGGGGTCTGGTTCTCGGCAGGCTGATTCACGAAAGGCTCCTGGAAGGGAGGAGTGGTGGCCCGCCCGGCTCGGCTCTGGTGGGCCGGGCGGTGAGGAGGTGGAGGGCACAGCCGGGGAGGACCCTCGACTGCCGTACAGATGGGGAGTTGGGCTGTCGTCGACGGGAGTTCGTTGATGGGAGTCCGTCGACAGGGCTCCGGCGAACGGGCCGGGCAGCTGCCCGCCGCCGGCACGCGACGGGCTCAGTCGGCCGTGGACTGCGGCCCCGTGCTCGCGCGGACCGTCAACTCGGGGGCGAGCAGCACCACTTCCTCGGTGTCCCGCCCCTCCAGCTTCGCGACCAGCTGCTCCACGGCCCGCCGCCCCATCTCCTGGGCCGGGATGGCGACGGAGGTCAGCCGTACCGAGGCCTGCACGGCGACCTGCTCGGGGCAGATGGCGATCACCGAGATGTCCTCGGGCACCGCCCGGCCCTGCTGGCGCAGCAGCGAGAGCAGCGGCTCGACCGCGGACTCGTTCTGCACGACGAACCCCGTGGTGCCCGGCCGCTCGTCGAAGACCCGGGCCAGCGTCGCGGCCATCGCGTCGTAGCCGCCCTCACAGGGGCGGTGCAGTACGCGCAGGCCCAGCTCCCGTGCCCGGGACCTGAGTCCGTCGAGGGTGCGCTCGGCGAAACCGGTGTGCCGTTCGTAGACCGCGGGCGCCTCGCCGATGACGGCGATGTCGCGGTGACCGAGCATCGCCAGGTGCTCCACACAGAGCGCGCCCGTCGCCCCGAAGTCGAGGTCGACGCAGGTCAGGCCGCTGGTGTCGGCCGGCAGACCGATGAGCACCGACGGCTGGTCGGTATCGCGCAGCAACGGCAGCCGCTCGTCAGCGAGCTCGACGTCCATCAGGATCATCGCGTCGGCGAGCCCGCTGCCGGTGACGCGGCGCACCGCGTCGGGGCCCTCCTCGCCGGTGAGCAGCAGCACGTCGTAGCCGTGCGTGCGGGCCGTCGTCGCCACGGCTATGGCGATCTCCATCATCACGGGGACGTACATGTCGGTCCGCAGGGGGACCATCAGCGCGATGATGTTCGACCTGCTGCTCGCCAGGGCTCGGGCCCCCGCGTTCGGGTGGTAGCCGAGCTCCTGGATGCTCCGCTCGACCCGCTGCCGGGTGCCCGCGGAGATGGACCGCTTGCCGCTGAGGACATAGCTCACCGTGCTCGCCGAGACTCCGGCGTGCTGGGCGACCTCGGCGAGGGTGACCATCCAGCTCTCCAAGCGTGTGAAGCGCTTCGACAGCGCGTTTTCTCTGAACCAGGGTGAGTGAGGGTGACTCGACAGTAGCCTGACGGTGGGTGGGTGTCCATAGGTTGTCGAAGCGCTTCGACTCCGGTTGGTGTGAGCCGGGGCGCCTCATGGGGTGGGGTTGGATTTGTTCGGCGGGTGCGGGTGTGTGGTGGCTTGTCGCTCCCCCACTCTCGGCTTCGCTCGAGCGGGAGGGACCCCCATCGTGGCGGAGCCGCATATCGACGCAGCCCCGCGCCCCTTCCTTGCTCGCCCCTTCGTTGCGCGGGCGCCGCGAATCCCAGCTTAGAACCGACGGCAATTTTTCCGCGACGTGAAGTCGTACGCCTCCACCGTCCTCGGCCGACACCGGGGCTGGAAGGTCGATGCGGCGTCCACCCAGCTTCCCATCCGGGTGGGCGACCGCAAGCCGGTGAACCAGGTGGTAATTCTCGGTCGGCGGTTCAAGAGGCCGAGGCTTCGGCCGAATGGCGCGAGGGGTGGCGGGCTCACCCCGTATCGGGTACCAACGATCGAGTAGCACCCATCAGTAACCGATGTGGTCCATGATCCCGATTCGCGGCGAGGTGAGCCTCATGTCCGCACCACCCCTCAAGAAGCCCACTGTCACCGAGCGTGAGGCCCGCCAGGTGGCGGAGGCCGCCCGGGAGCAGGAATGGCGCAAGCCCAGCTTCGCCAAGGAACTGTTCCTGGGCCGGTTCCGCCTCGACCTCATCCACCCCCACCCGCTCCCCACCGACGAGGCCGTCCGGCGCGGTGAGCAGTTCCTGACCAAGCTCCGTGACTTCTGCGAGACCAAGGTCGACGGTGCCCTGATCGAGCGCGAGGCCCGTATCCCCGACGGGGTGATCAACGGCCTCAAGGAGCTCGGCGCCTTCGGCATGAAGATCGACCCCAAGTACGGCGGCCTCGGCCTCACCCAGGTGTACTACAACAAGGCCCTGGCCCTGGCGGGCTCGGCCAGCCCGGCGATCGGCGTGCTGCTGTCGGCCCACCAGTCGATCGGCGTACCGCAGCCGCTGAAACTGTTCGGCACCCCCGAACAGAAGCAGAAGTTCCTGCCGCGCTGCGCCCGCACCGACATCAGCGCCTTCCTCCTCACCGAGCCCGACGTGGGGTCCGACCCGGCCCGGCTGGCCACTTCGGCGGTACCCGACGGCGACGACTACGTCCTCGACGGCGTGAAGCTCTGGACGACCAACGGCGTGGTCGCCGACCTCCTGGTCGTCATGGCCCGCGTCCCGAAGAGCGAGGGTCACAGGGGCGGCATCACCGCCTTCGTCGTGGAGACGGACTCGCCCGGTATCACCGTCGAGAACCGCAACGCCTTCATGGGCCTGCGCGGCATCGAGAACGGCGTCACCCGCTTCCACCAGGTCCGGGTCCCCGCAGCCAACCGCATCGGCCCCGAGGGCGCCGGCCTGAAGATCGCCCTCACCACCCTCAACACCGGCCGCCTCTCCCTGCCCGCCTCCTGCGTGGCCGCCGGCAAGTGGTGCCTCAAGATCGCCCGCGAGTGGTCGGCCGCCCGTGAACAGTGGGGCAAGCCGGTCGCCCACCACGAGGCGGTCGGGCAGAAGATCTCCTTCATCGCGGCGACGACCTTCGCCCTGGAGGCGGTCCTGGACCTCTCGTCCCAGATGGCCGACGAGGACCGCAACGACATCCGCATCGAGGGCGCCCTCGCCAAGCTCTTCGCCTCGGAGATGGGCTGGCGCATCGCCGACGAACTGGTCCAGATCCGCGGCGGCCGGGGCTTCGAGACCGCCGACTCCCTGCGGGCACGCGGCGAACGGGCCGTCCCCGCCGAGCAGGTCCTGCGCGACCTGCGCATCAACCGGATCTTCGAGGGCTCCACGGAGATCATGCACCTGCTGATCGCCCGCGAGGCCGTCGACGCCCACCTCTCCGTGGCCGGTGACCTCATCGACCCGGAGAAATCCCTCTCCGAAAAGGCGAAGGCGGGGGCGGGCGCGGGCGTCTTCTACGCCAAGTGGCTGCCGAAGCTGGTCACGGGCACCGGCCAACTCCCGCGCGCCTACGGCGACTTCCACCCGCCGGGACACCCCGACCTCTCCACCCATCTGCGCTACGTCGAACGCAACGCCCGCAAGCTCGCCCGCTCCACGTTCTACGCCATGTCCCGCTGGCAGGGCCGTATGGAGACCAAGCAGGGCTTCCTCGGCCGCATCGTCGACATCGGCGCCGAACTCTTCGCGATGAGCGCGGCCGTCGTACGCGCCGAACTCCTCCGCACCACTGAGGCCCACGGCCGCGAGGCCTACCAACTGGCCGACACCTTCTGCCGCCAGTCCCGCATCCGGGTGGAGGAACTCTTCGCCCGCCTGTGGACCAACACCGACACCGTGGACCGCAAGGTGGTGAAGGGCGTACTGGCCGGTGCGTACGAGTGGCTGGAACGGGGAGTGATCGACCCGTCCGGCGAAGGCCCCTGGATCGCGGACGCGACCCCGGGCCCAAGCGAAAAGGAGAACGTCCACCGCCCCGTCCGCTGACTTCCCGACTCCCCGCGCCCCCGTTCTTCAGGGGCGCGGGGCTGTATCGAGGTGCGGCTCCGCCGCGTGGCC
Organism: Streptomyces capitiformicae; assembly: GCF_002214185.1. Taxonomy (NCBI): domain Bacteria; kingdom Bacillati; phylum Actinomycetota; class Actinomycetes; order Kitasatosporales; family Streptomycetaceae; genus Streptomyces; species Streptomyces capitiformicae. The sequence goes on from NZ_CP022161.1 coordinate 1,219,295, forward strand.
GCGGATCAGCAGTACTTGTAGCCCCTGCCGATCGAGGACCACGAACAGGTGTGGGCCTTGGCCCCCGCGGAGTTGTACAGCGTCGCCGTGTCGCCGGTGTTGTTCCACACGTACCAGGAGCGACCCCAGTACTTGTCGTACGCGGTGTTGGTCCCCTTGCCGGTGTGCACCTTCTTGGACTTGCCCGCGCTGACCTTCACATCGCCGAAGGTGTACGTGTAGCCGGTCTTGTCCTTGAGCTTCCAGCCCTTCAACGACACCGTCGTGGACTTGGTGTTCTTGATGATGACCCACTCGGCGTTCAGGCTCGCGTTGGAGCCGCGGTCCGACCCGGGGCTGTCGTAGTACACCTCGTAGATGTAGACGCGCCCGGCGGCCTCTGCAGGAGAGCTGAGCAGCGTGCCGGTCAGGGCGACCGCTCCGGCGAGCGCGGGCAGGGCGGCGCGGGCGCGTATGCGCACAGACATGGAGATCCCCCCAGGATCCTCGTTCACGATCGCCATCAACCACCGGCCCGGCGATCGGTTGATCCGACTATCGGATCAGTTCAGGGGAGAAGTCATACCACCTCCGCCTTCACTTGTGCTTCACAAACGGAGAAATCCACTCGTCAACCACGCTTGGCCACACACGGCACGAAGTGGGTCAACAGGGGGACGCGCGGTCCTGCCGGACACCGGATGCGGCCACAATGGGGGGATGAGTGACAGTCCAGCCCCTCTCGCCGATCCGCATCTCGTCTTCGACCCGGTCGACGGCGTACGGGATGCAGTGATCCTCGGATCGACCGGCTCGATCGGCACCCAGGCCATCGACCTCGTCCTGCGCAACCCGGACCGCTTCCGCGTCACCGGGCTCTCCGCCGCCGGAGGGAGGGTGGAGCTGCTGGCCGAGCAGGCTCACCGTCTGCGGGTACGGACCGTCGCCGTGGCCCGGGAGGACGTCGTACCGGCGCTGAAGGAGGCCCTGGCCACCGTCTACGGGGCGGGGGAGGCTCTTCCCGAGATCCTGGCCGGCCCGGACGCGGCCACCCAACTCGCCGCCTCCGACTGCCACACCGTCCTCAACGGCATCACCGGCTCCATCGGCCTCGCCCCCACCCTCGCCGCCCTGGAGGCGGGCCGCACCCTCGCGCTCGCCAACAAGGAGTCGCTCATCGTCGGCGGCCCGCTGGTCAAGGCCGTGGCGAAGCCGGGCCAGATCATCCCCGTCGACTCCGAGCACGCGGCCCTCTTCCAGGCCCTCGCCTCGGGCACACGGGCCGACGTGCGCAAGCTCGTCGTGACCGCCTCCGGGGGCCCGTTCCGCGGCCGTACGAAGGCGGAGCTGGCGGATGTGACGCCCGCCGACGCGCTCGCGCACCCCACCTGGGCCATGGGCCCGGTCATCACGGTCAACTCCGCGACCCTCGTCAACAAGGGCCTGGAAGTCATCGAGGCACACCTGCTCTACGACATTCCCTTCGATCGCATTGAGGTCGTCGTGCACCCGCAGTCGTATGTCCACTCGATGGTTGAGTTCACGGACGGATCGACGCTGGCGCAGGCGACGCCCCCCGACATGCGCGGGCCCATCGCCATCGGCCTCGGCTGGCCGCAGCGCGTCCCCGACGCCGCGCCCGCCTTCGACTGGACCAAGGCCTCCAGCTGGGAGTTCTTCCCGCTCGACAACGAAGCGTTCCCGTCGGTCGCTCTCGCCCGGCACGTGGGAGAGCTCGCGGGCACCGCCCCGGCGGTGTTCAACGCGGCCAACGAGGAATGCGTGGACGCCTTCCTGAAGGGCGCCCTGCCCTTCAACTCGATCATGGAGACCGTGACCCGCGTGGTCGAGGAGCACGGCACCCCCGGAACGGGAACTTCCCTCACCGTGGCGGACGTCCTCGAAGCGGAGACGTGGGCCCGCGCCCGGGCCCGGGAACTGACCACCCCGACCGACAAACCCACCGAGCGGACGACCGCGGAGGCCCGTGCATGACGACCCTGATGTTCATCCTCGGCATAGTCGTCTTCGTGATCGGCCTGGGGTTCTCGATCGCCTGGCACGAGCTGGGCCACCTGTCGACGGCCAAGATGTTCGGCATCCGCGTACCCCAGTACATGGTGGGCTTCGGCCCGACGATCTGGTCGCGCAAGAAGGGCGAGACCGAGTACGGCATCAAGGCGATCCCGCTCGGCGGCTTCATCCGCATGATCGGCATGATCCCGCCCGGCCCCGACGGCCGGATCGAGGCCCGCTCGACGTCCCCGTTCCGCGGCATGATCGAGGACGCCCGCGCGGCCTCGTTCGAGGAGCTCCAGCCCGGCGACGAGAGCCGCCTGTTCTACACGCGCAAGCCGTGGAAGCGCGTCATCGTGATGTTCGCGGGCCCGTTCATGAACCTGGTCCTCGCCGTCGTGATCTTCCTCGGCGTAATGATGACCTTCGGCGCCCAGACCACGACGACCACGGTCGGCAAGGTCTCGGACTGCGTGATCGAGGCCAGCGAGAACCGCTCCAAGTGCGAGAAGGGCGACGAGACGGCCCCCGCCAAGGCCGCGGGCCTCAAGCCCGGCGACAAGATCGTCGCGTTCAACGGCACCCCCGTCGAGGACTGGTCCGCGCTCCAGACCGACATCCGCGCCAACCCCGGCAAGGAAGTCACCGTCACGGTCGAGCGCGAGGGCGAGAAGCTCGACCTCACCGCCACCCTCGTCAAGAACCTGGTCAGCAGGACCGACGGCGAGGGCGGCTACGTCGAGGGCAAGTACGACTACGCCGGCTGGTTCGGCTTCACCCCCGCCACCGACGTCCTCCCGCTCTCCTTCGGCGAGTCCGTGAACCGCATGGGCGACATGATGGAGAACGGCGTCGAGTCCCTGATCTCCCTGCCCGCCAAGATCCCCGCCCTGTGGGACGCCACCTTCGGCGATGGCGAGCGCGAGGCCGACTCGCCGATGGGCGTGGTCGGCGCGGCCCGCGTCGGCGGCGAGATCTTCACCCTGGACATCCCCGCCACCCAGCAGCTCGCGAGCTTCCTCATCCTGCTCGCCGGCTTCAACCTCTCCCTCTTCCTGTTCAACATGCTCCCGCTCCTCCCCCTCGACGGCGGGCACATCGCGGGCGCCCTGTGGGAGTCGGTCCGCCGAAACACGGCCAAGGTGCTGCGCCGCCCGGACCCCGGCCCGTTCGACGTGGCGAAGCTGATGCCGGTCGCGTACGTGGTGGCCGGAATCTTCATCTGCTTCACGCTCCTGGTACTGATCGCGGACGTGGTGAACCCGGTGCGCATCTCCTAGTCACACGGCGTTCACGGCGGCCGGGCACCCTGGGTGCCCGGCCGCTTTCCCGTTCCGGCGGACCGCCTTCCGCACGGGTGGGGCGGCTGGGGCGGCTGGGGTGCATGGCCCGCGATGTGCTCGGGGCCAAGCCGGTGCCGTAATCTCGAAGCCTGGAGCCCGCCCGTACCGGGACCCGATCGATCCTGATCCACAACTTGGGGTTGCACAGCAGATGACTGCGATTTCTCTCGGCATGCCGTCCGTTCCGACCAAGCTCGCCGAGCGCCGGAAGAGCCGGCAGATCCAGGTCGGGTCCGTGGCGGTCGGCGGAGACGCCCCGGTGTCGGTCCAGTCCATGACGACCACGCGTACGTCGGACATCGGCGCCACGCTCCAGCAGATCGCCGAACTGACGGCCTCCGGCTGCCAGATCGTCCGCGTCGCCTGCCCCACGCAGGACGACGCCGACGCGCTCCCGGTGATCGCCCGCAAGTCGCAGATCCCCGTCATCGCCGACATCCACTTCCAGCCGAAGTACGTCTTCGCCGCCATCGAGGCGGGCTGCGCGGCCGTCCGCGTCAACCCCGGCAACATCAAGCAGTTCGACGACAAGGTCAAGGAGATCGCCAAGGCGGCGAGCGACCACGGCACCCCGATCCGCATCGGCGTCAACGCCGGCTCCCTCGACCGCCGCCTCCTCCAGAAGTACGGCAAGGCCACCCCCGAGGCCCTGGTCGAGTCGGCCCTGTGGGAGGCGTCCCTCTTCGAGGAGCACGGCTTCCGGGACATCAAGATCTCGGTCAAGCACAACGACCCGGTCGTCATGGTCAACGCCTACCGCCAGCTCGCCGCCCAGTGCGACTACCCCCTCCACCTCGGCGTCACCGAGGCGGGCCCGGCGTTCCAGGGCACCATCAAGTCGGCCGTGGCCTTCGGCGCCCTCCTCTCCGAGGGCATCGGCGACACGATCCGCGTCTCCCTCTCCGCGCCGCCGGTGGAGGAGATCAAGGTCGGCACCCAGATCCTCGAATCCCTCAACCTCCGCCAGCGCGGCCTCGAAATCGTCTCCTGCCCCTCCTGCGGCCGCGCCCAGGTCGACGTCTACAAGCTCGCCGAGGAAGTCACCGCCGGCCTCACCGGCATGGAGGTCCCCCTCCGCGTAGCCGTCATGGGCTGCGTCGTCAACGGCCCCGGCGAGGCCCGCGAAGCCGACCTCGGCGTGGCCTCCGGCAACGGCAAGGGACAGATCTTCGTCAAGGGCGAGGTCATCAAGACGGTCCCCGAGTCCAAGATCGTCGAGACCTTGATCGAGGAGGCGATGAAGATCGCCGAACAGATGGAGGCCGAGGGTATCGAGTCGGGCGAACCGACGGTGGCGGTGGCAGGCTGAGGGGAGCGACCAGCCACAACGAACCCGCAGCCGCCCAAGCACAGTTCCTCCCGAGCTACAAGGCGACCGGCCACAGCCCCGCGGGGTATCGTGCGGGAATCAGCGCATACCCCCAGGGTGAGGCCCCCGCACGTGTTGACCCAGACGACCACCAGGGTCCTCGAACCGAGTGACCTGGACGCCGCGCTCGCCGTCCTCGACCGCGAGCCGGTCGCGAACGCCTTCGTGACGTCCCGCGTCCAGGTCGCCGGCCTGGACCCCTGGCGGCTCGGCGGCGAAATGTGGGGCTGGTACGAGCACGGCGCCCTCACCTCCCTCTGCTACGCCGGCGCCAACCTCGTCCCCATCTGCGCCAACCCCCGCGCCGTCCGCGCCTTTGCCGACCGCGCCCGCCGGGCAGGCCGCCGCTGCTCCTCCATCGTCGGCCCCGCCGAATCCACGGCCCAGCTCTGGCGGTTGCTCGAACCCAGCTGGGGCCCGGCCCGCGAGGTCCGTACCCACCAGCCGCTGATGGTCACCGACCGGCTCCCCGACCCCGCCGACGTCACCCCGGACCCCTACGTCCGTCGCATCCGCAAGGACGAGATGGAGACGATCATGCCGGCGTGCGTGGCCATGTTCACCGAGGAGGTCGGCGTATCCCCCCTGGCCGGCGACGGTGGCCTCCTCTACCAGGCCCGAGTGGCCGAACTGGTCGGCTCCGGCCGCTCCTTCGCCCGCCTCGACGCCGACGGCCGAGTCCTCTTCAAGGCCGAGATCGGCGCGGCCACCCCCCACGCCTGCCAGATCCAGGGCGTATGGGTCGCCCCCGAGCACCGAGGCCGGGGCCTGGCGGCCCCCGGCATGGCAGCGGTACTGCGCTACGCGCTGGCCGACGTGGCCCCGGTGGCGAGCCTGTACGTGAACGACTTCAACACGGCGGCGAGGCGCACGTACCGACGGGTGGGCTTCCAGGAAGTGGGCGCGTTCATGAGCGTCCTGTTCTGAGCGCGGGGCTGTACCGATACGCGGCTCCGCCGCGATGGGGGTCCCCCCGCTCATGGGGGTCCCTCCCGCTCGAGCGAAGTCGAGAGTGGGGGAGAAGCCGTGAGTGAGGGAGCGACCAGTCCCACGACCCGCAGCCGATCAACTCCCCACGGTCCCCTGTAATCTCCCCCCATGCGTCTACCCGGTCACGGACACGGCCATCGCCCCCGCCCCGACGACATCGTGATCGGCCCCCTGGACCTCTCCACCCACGTGGACGAGGCCCTCGCCGTCCAAGCCCTCGCCTTCGGCCTCGGCCCCGACGAGGTAGCCGTACGCCGCCAGATCGTCCTCCGCCACATGACTTACCTCGGCGCAAGGGCCCTCGGAGCAACAACGGCCGCAGGCAGACTCATCGGCTTCGTCTACGGCATGCCCAACGACCGCACACACTGGTGGTCCACCGTCGTGGAGCCCTACCTGCGCGCCCTCGGCCACGAGGCCTGGCTGGACGACTCCTTCGTGATCACCGAACTGCACGTCCACCCGGCCTACCAGAACAAGGGCATCGGCCGCGCCCTGATCACCGCCATCACCGACACCGCGACGCAGCCCCGCTCGATCCTCTCCGCGATCGACGTCGACAGCCCGGCCCGCGGCCTGTACCGCTCCCTTGGCTACGAGGACCTGGCCCGCCAGGTCGTCTTCCCCAGCGCCCCCAGGCCGTACGCCGTGATGGGAGCCCCCCTCCCGCTGCGCCGCCGCTGACCGATTTCCACGGTCCCGCACCACCCGGCTAACCTCCTGCCATCAGTCAACGGCAGCAGGAGTACGAGAATCATGGCGAACCCACCGGTCCAGCGCATGTCCCAGTTGATGGCGAAGACGCTGCGCGACGACCCGGCCGACGCCGAGGTCCTCAGTCACAAGCTGCTCGTCCGCGCCGGTTACGTGCGCCGCACGGCGGCCGGCGTCTGGACGTGGCTGCCGCTCGGCAAGAAGGTCCTCGCCAACGTCGAGCGCATCGTCCGTGAGGAGATGGACGCGATCGGCGCCCAGGAGGTCCTGCTCCCCGCACTGCTGCCGAAGGAGCCGTACGAGGCGACCGGCCGCTGGGACGAGTACGGCCCGGAGCTGTTCCGCCTGAAGGACCGCAAGGGCGGCGACTACCTCCTCGGCCCCACCCACGAGGAGATCTTCACGCTGATCGTGAAGGACCAGGCGTCCTCCTACAAGGACCTGCCGGTGATCCTCTACCAGATCCAGACCAAGTTCCGTGACGAGGCCCGCCCCCGCGCCGGCATCCTGCGCGGCCGTGAGTTCCTGATGAAGGACTCGTACTCCTTCGACACCGAGGACGAGGGCCTCGCCCAGTCGTACGCCCTGCACCGCCAGGCCTACCAGAAGGTGTTCGAGCGCCTCGGCCTCGACTACCGCATCTGCGCCGCGACGGCCGGAGCGATGGGCGGCTCGAAGTCGGAGGAGTTCCTGGCCCCGGCCGGCGCCGGCGAGGACACCTTCGCGGACTGCCCCGCCTGCGACTTCGCGGCCAACACCGAGGCGATCACGTACGAGTTGAAGCCGGTGGACGGTTCCGCGGTGCCCGCCGCCGAGGAGATCCCGACCCCGGACACCCCGACCATCGAGACCCTCGCCGCCCACCTCGGCGTCCCGGCCTCCGCCACCCTGAAGAACCTCCTCGTCAAGGTCGACGGCGAGATCGTCGCGGTCGGCGTCCCCGGCGACCGCGAGGTCGACATGGGCAAGGTCGAGGCGCACTTCGCCCCGGCGGTCGTCGAAATGGTCACCGAGGCGGACTTCGCGGGCCGCCCCGACCTGGTCCGCGGCTACGTCGGCCCGCAGGGCCTGGGCGAGAAGGTCACGTACATCGCCGACCCGCGCGTGGCCCCCGGCACCTCCTGGATCACCGGCGCCAACAAGGACGCCACGCACGCGAAGAACGTTGTCGCCGGCCGTGACTTCGAGGTCGGCGAGTACGTCGACGTCGTGGTCGTCCAGGAGGGCGACCCCTGCCCGAACTGCGGCACCGGCCTCAAGCTCGACCGCGCCATCGAGATCGGCCACATCTTCCAGCTCGGCCGCAAGTACGCCGACGCCCTCAAGCTCGACGTCCTCGGCCAGAACGGCAAGCCCGTCCGCGTCACCATGGGCTCGTACGGCATCGGCGTCTCCCGCGCGGTCGCCGCCCTCGCCGAGCAGACCGCCGACGACAAGGGCCTGTGCTGGCCCGAGGAGGTCGCCCCGGCCGACGTGCACGTCGTCGCCGCCGGCAAGGCCCTCCAGACCGAACTGGCCCTCGACGTCTCCGAGAAGCTGCGCACGGCCGGCCTGCGTGTCCTGGTCGACGACCGCGCCGGTGTCTCCCCGGGCGTGAAGTTCACCGACTCCGAGCTCATCGGCGTACCGAAGATCCTGGTCGCGGGCCGCCGCTCAGCCGAGGGCGTCCTGGAACTGAAGGACCGCCGCACCGGCGAGCGCGAGGAGCTGACGGTCGACGAGGCGATCGCCCGCCTGACCGCGTCCACCGCGTCCACCGCGTCCTGAGGAAACCCTCAGAATCTTCTCCCGAGGCCTATAGGTACCTCACAGGCTTCTCTCAGACCGTTCCCCGACCGTAGGGCGTGACAGAACGTCACTACGGAGGGGAACGGTCATGGCGACCAGAGAACGAGGTGCCGTCGCGGGCATCCGCGGAGGGGCTCGGCGTACGGCGGCCGCGGCCGCGGCGGTGACGCTCCCGGCCGCGGCCGGGATGTTCGCGCTGATCGGCAGGGTGCAGGCGGACGCGGACACGACGGCGAGCGGCAGCAACTCGGGTTCCGCGTCGTCGAGTTCGTCGAGTTCGAGCAGCGACACCGGTACGGACAGCAGCACGAACTCGTCGAGCTCTTCCTCGGACAGCTCGACCGACTCCTCCTCGGACCTCCAGTCCTCCTCCGACGGCATGACCTCGGCCACGGACGACTCGGCGGCGGACTCGACCTCGGGGGCGTCGTGATGACCGTGTCCACGACCGACCGACCCACGGCCGCCATGGACTGGCGGGCCCTTGGAACGAGGGTCCGCCTGGTCACGACCGACCCGGCCCTGCTGGACTCCTGCAACCTGCTCCTCGCCCGCCACCTGGCCGAGGTCGACGCCGCGTGCAGCCGGCTCCGCGCGGACTCGGAGCTGTCGGCGCTGAACGCCGCCGAAGGCCGACCGGTCAAGGTCAGCCCCTTGCCGGCCGAGGCCCTGGCGGTGGCCCTGCGCGCCGCCCGGGCGACGGACGGCGCCGTGGACCCCACGGTCGGCTCGGCGATGGAGGCCCTCGGCTACGACCGCGACTTCACCCTGGTCCAGGAGGACGACCGCCCGGTGCGGCTCACGGTGAAGCTTGTGCCGGGCTGGAGCCTGGTCGAGCCGGCCCGCGCCACGAACACGGTGACCCTCCCGCCCGGTGTCAGCCTGGACCTGGGCGCCACGGCCAAGGCCTGGGCGGCCGACAAGGCGGCACACATGCCGGCCCGCGCCGCCGACTGCGGCATCCTGGTCGGCCTCGGCGGCGACACGGCCGTCGCGGGCGAACCCCCGGCCGGCGGCTGGCGCATCCGCGTCCAGGACGAGACGGGCCCGGTGGACGACCTCCCGGCCCACGGCTCGTACGCCACGGTCGGCATCCGCAGCGGCGGCCTCGCCACCTCCGGCACCACCGCCCGCCGCCGTCGCCGAGGCGACCGACACCTCCACCACATGGTCGACCCCCGCACAGGCACCCCCGCCGCCACTCCCTGGCGCACCGTCTCGGTGGCCGCCGCCACCTGCGCCGACGCCAACGCGGCGAGCACAGCGGCCCTGGTGAAGGGCGAGCACGCGGTCCGCCGGCTGTCGCGGCTGGGCCTGCCGGCCAGGCTGGTCACGCACGACGGCACGGTCGTCACGACCCCGGGCCGGCCGTCCGCCACTCCCAGCCCGGACGCCGAGCTCACCTCATGAGCTACGAGATCCGCCTGCTCCCTCTCCAGGACACGAGCGCGGCCCTGATCGGCGGCTACCCGGCCCCTGCCGCACAACGACCATCCCCCCTACGGTGCAACGCCCCTCACACCCCCGACTAAAGCCACCCCGCGAACTCCAACAACAACTCCGCATCCCGCGGCCGTCCGACCCTCCGCGCCCGCACCCCCGACTCCACAGCCCGGAACAACGTCCACCCCCGCAACCGCTCCTGATCCACATCCAACGACTCGGCAAGCTTCCTCACCCGCCGCCGAGTGGTCGCGGCCCCCGACGGCGAAGCGATCAGATCCTCCACCCGATCCCGAACCAGCCGAGCCAGATCGAACGCACACTCACCGATCACCGGATCAGGCCCCACGGCCAACCAGGGCAACCGCTCCCCGGCGAGCACCTTGCTCTGCCGGAAGGTCCCGTGCAGCAACCGTTCCTCGGGAGCCGCGGCAAGCAGTTCCTCCCGTGCGGCAAGGGCGGCGTCGACCAGGGCCCGTACCTCGCTGTCCCCGGCGGAGCCGCCCCGCATCGCCTCGGCCTGCCGCCCCGTCCGCTCCGCCACGGTCTCGAACACATGCGCCGCGGGCGGCTCGACCCACAGCCGCCGCAGAGTCGCGGCGGCCTCCAGCAGGGCCTTCGCCTCCGGCAACGACCGCACCGACAGATCGGGATGCAGTCGCTCCAACAGCAGCACGCCATGACTGTCACCGGGATTCAGCAACTGCACCGCACCCCGCCCGTCCCAGTGGGCGAGCGCCGCCCGCTCGCTCTCCGGCCGCGCCCGCTCCGGCGCCAGCTTCAGCACGGCCGGAGTGCCGTCGATCTGCCGTACGAGGAGCACCAGACTGCTGCGCCCGCCGGGCGCCTGCACCCGCTCCACGGTCAACTCGCGTAGAGCGACGGCCTGTTGAACGAGATGCGGCAGCGCCTCCAGCCACTCGTCCGCCCCGCCGCCCCCACCCAGCCGACTCTCGGCGAGCGCGCGCACAAGCCGCTGCGGGGGTTCGAAGGACTCGAACGCCTCGGACGCCTCGAAAGCCTTGCGAGTCATGCGCGAGTCGTTCCTTCCAAGCAGCGATCAGGTGTGCGGGGCCGCCGGCGCCGCCGAAGACACCGCACCGGCCGCCCGCTCGGCGAGACCAGGGAAGGCTACGCTTCCTCCCCGCCACCGAACCGCCCGCACCGCCGCTTCGCGCAGCGCCTCGGCAGCCGCGGCACGCCGACCATCCTCGGATGCCCGTACGAGGTCGGAGTACACCCCGGCCACCCGTTCCTCCAACTCGGCGGCGAGTCGTACGGCGGAGTCGGCGTCCGTCACCGGGAAGGGCAGCGCGTACGCGGCGGCCGAGGCCTCGGGCCTGCCGCCCAGGTCCCGTACGGTCCGCGTCAGCTCGTCCCGCCGGGCCCGGTGCGCGTCGTACGCCTCCCGCGCCTCGCTCTGCCGGGGCTCGCCGATCTTCCCGCCGACGACCCCGTATCCGTACACGGCGGCATGCTCGGCCCCGAGCGCCGCCTGCACCGCCTTCAGCTCCTCGCTGCTCACTTCGCACCCTCCACCAACAAGTACGCGTGCCCGGCCCCCGCCGCCGCCACGGACGCCATCAACCGCGCCACCTCACCCGGCACCTCCAGCAGCGCCTTGGCCCGCCCGTCGGCAAGCTTCCGCTCGGCAGCGGCCAGTTCGGTGAGGGCGGCCTTCGGGTCGGCGGGCACGGGCGAGGGGGAGGCCGAAGCGGAGGGTGAGCCCGAGGGGGAGGCGCTCGCCGTGGCCGTACCCTTCCCACCCCCGAACGCCTGGACATGCCGTACGACCTCCGCCCGCAGCGGCGTCAGCAGCGCGGCCAGATCCGGATGCGCCGCGATCACGGCGTCGTACCGCTCCACGAGCCCTCCACTGTCCTTCGCCGCCCGGGCCCGCGCCTTCTCCACCACCGACGGACCGCCACCGGCGGCATCCGACCCCTCACCCCCGGCCGAACACCCCACGAGCAGACCCGCACCCGCGGCCCCGACCAGCAGACTCCTCCTACGCGGACCCGAAGGGGTACGCGACGGCACGGTGAACGACACGACAGACGTCCTAGGGGATTCGTACGAACAAAGAAGCGGTGTGATCACGGTACCCGCGCATCTGCTCCAAGGCCGCCACCACCGCGCCCCACGGGAACCCACTTGGACGGCAACACCCCAGCGGAGCGGCTACCCTTTGACCTGACACGCGCCCTACCCACAACAGCACACGCGGCCGAGGAGTCACCCGGATGAGCACCACCCAGAGCGAGAGGCTGCGAGAACTGCTGGAACCGCTCGTACGCTCCCAGGGCCTGGATCTCGAAGAGATCGCAGTGGACTCGGTCGGACGCAAGCGGGTGCTGCGCGTGGTCGTCGACTCCGACGAGGGTGCCGATCTGGACGCGGTCGCCGACGTCAGCCGCGCGCTCTCGGCCAAACTGGACGAGACGGACATGATGGGCCAGGCGGAGTACACCCTGGAAGTCGGCACCCCGGGCGCCGAGCGCGCCCTCACCGAGCACCGCCACTACCGCAGAGCGGTGGACCGGCTGGTGAAGTTCCAGCTTCACGATGGCGGCGGCGAGTTGGTCGCCCGCATCCTGACCGTGGACGACGACGGCCTCGACCTCGAGGTGCCCGGAGTGAAGGGCCGCAAGGCCACCACCCGCAGGCTCGCCTTCGACGAGATCGACAGGGCCCGCGTCCAGGTCGAGTTCAACCGCAAGGACAAGAAGGACATGAAGGAAGAGGAGGAGGCGTAGCCGTGGACATCGACATGAGTGCCCTCAGGGGCTTGGTTCGGGAGAAGGAGATCTCCTTCGACCTGCTCGTCGAGGCGATCGAGGCGGCCCTCCTCATCGCCTACCACCGCACCGAGGGAAGCCGCCGCCACGCGCGCGTGGAGCTCAACCGGGAGACCGGCCATGTGACCGTGTGGGCGAAGGAGGACCCCGAGGACCTGGAGGAGGGGCAGGAGGCGCGTGAGTTCGACGACACCCCGTCCGGCTTCGGCCGTATCGCCGCCACCACCGCCAAGCAGGTGATCCTGCAGAGACTGCGGGACGCGGAGGACGACGCCACGCTCGGTGAGTACGCGGGGCGCGAGGGCGACATTGTCACCGGTGTGGTCCAGCAGGGCCGCGACCCGAAGAACGTGCTCGTCGACATCGGCAAACTGGAGGCCATCCTGCCTGTGCAGGAGCAGGTCCCCGGGGAGTCGTACCAGCACGGCATGCGGCTGCGGTCGTACGTCGTTCGAGTGGCGAAGGGCGTGCGCGGTCCGTCCGTCACGCTGTCGCGCACGCATCCGAACCTGGTCAAGAAGCTCTTCGCCCTTGAGGTGCCGGAGATCGCCGATGGGTCGGTCGAGATCGCGGCCATCGCACGTGAGGCGGGTCACCGTACGAAGATCGCGGTCCGCTCCACCCGCTCCGGGCTGAACGCCAAGGGCGCCTGCATCGGTCCGATGGGCGGTCGTGTGCGCAATGTCATGGGCGAGCTGAACGGCGAGAAGATCGACATCGTCGACTGGTCGGACGACCCGGCCGAGATGGTGGCGAACGCGCTGTCGCCGGCCCGGGTCTCCAAGGTCGACGTGGTGGACCTCGCGGCCCGCTCCGCGCGCGTGACGGTCCCCGACTACCAGCTGTCGCTGGCGATCGGCAAGGAGGGCCAGAACGCCCGTCTCGCCGCCCGTCTGACCGGCTGGCGGATCGACATCCGCCCGGACACCGAGCAGCCGTCCGAATAGTCCCCGAAGTGCGACCGGCGGTTGATCGGGAATAGATACAAGCCGCAGGTCGTTGAGATCACGTCAGTTATATGCGCGGCAACTGTTCGATTCTTGCCCCAAAGGGGTGAGGTCGGTGCGGGGAGGTAGACTTAGCAGTGTCTGGCCGGACGCGTGCCCGCGCATGCCCTGAGCGCACCTGTGTGGGGTGCAGGCAGCGAGCGGCCAAGACCGAGCTGCTGCGCGTCGTGGCGATCGAGGGTGAATGCGTCCCCGATCATCGCGGTACGCTGCCCGGCCGGGGTGCGTACGTACACCCCGCCCCGGTCTGTCTCGACCTGGCGGTTCGCCGCCGGGCGTTCCCACGGGCGCTGCGTGCCCCGGGACCGCTCGACACAGTGGCGTTGCGCCTCACCGTCGAGCAGGCAACACAGTAAGACGTGTCGCACGGAACCTCCGTGCGGCCCTGGTACCCCGCGAGTTGGAAGTAGGTCGAGATTGCGATGAGCACTCGATGAGCACGCGATGAGTACGCCCATGAAGTAGCGACGGTCCGGACGCAACCCGGACCTAAAAGGAGCGAAGTGGCTAAGGTCCGGGTATACGAACTCGCCAAGGAGTTCGGGGTTGAGAGCAAGGTCGTCATGGCCAAGCTCCAAGAGCTCGGTGAATTCGTCCGTTCGGCGTCCTCGACGATCGAGGCGCCCGTTGTACGCAAACTGACTGACGCCCTCCAGCAGGGCAACGGAGGCGGCAAGCCCGCCGCCCCCCGCAAGGCTGCCCCGGCCCGTCCGGCGGCACCCTCTCCCGCGCAGGCCGCACGTCCGGCCGCCCCGCGCCCGGGTCCGGCGGCACCCAAGCCGCCCGCCGCCGAGCGGCCCGCGGCCCCGACGCCGGGCCCGCGCCCGACGCCCGGCCCCAAGCCGCCGACGCCGAAGCCCGCTCCGGCCTCCCCGGCCCCGAGCGTGCCCGAGTTCCAGGCGCCCCCGTCGGCTCCGGCCGCCCCGTCCCCGCGACCGGGCGCCCGTCCAGGCCCCGGTGCGCCGCGTCCCGGTGGCCAGCGTCCCGCCGGCCCCGGTCAGGACCGTGGCCAGGCGCCCCGCCCCGGCGGTCAGCGTCCGGGTGGCGGTGCCGGTGCGCCCAAGCCCGGCGGTGCCCGTCCCGCGGGTCCGCGTCCGGGTAACAACCCCTTCACCTCCGGTGGCTCCACCGGCATGGGTCGCCCGCAGGCGCCCCGTCCGGGCGGCGCTCCGCGACCTGGTGGCCCGGGTGGTCCGGGTGCTCCCGGCGGCGCTCCGCGTCCGCAGGGCGCCGGTCAGGGCGGTCCCCGTCCCCAGGGCGCGGCGGGCGGTCCCCGTCCGCAGGCTCCGGGCGGCGCGCGTCCGACCCCGGGCGGCATGCCCCGCCCGCAGGGCGGCGGTCCCCGTCCCGGCGGCGGCCCCGGTGGCCCGCGTCCGAACCCCGGCATGATGCCGCAGCGTCCTGCTGCCGGCCCGCGTCCCGGCGGCGGTGGCCCCGGCGGCCGCGGTCCCGGCGGCGGCGGTCGTCCCGGTGGCGGTGGCGGCGGCGGTCGTCCGGGTGGCGGCGGTTTCGCCGGTCGTCCGGGCGGTGGCGGCGGTTTCGCCGGTCGTCCCGGTGGTCCCGGTGGCGGTGGCGGCGGTTTCGCCGGTCGTCCCGGTGGTCCCGCGGGCGCGGGCGGCGGTGGCCGTCCCGGCTTCGGTGGCCGTCCCGGCGGTCCGGGTGCCCGTGGTGGCACGCAGGGCGCCTTCGGCCGTCCCGGCGGTCCCGCGCGTCGTGGCCGCAAGTCGAAGCGGCAGAGGCGCCAGGAGTACGAGGCCATGCAGGCCCCGTCGGTCGGCGGCGTGATGCTGCCTCGCGGCAACGGCGAGTCCATTCGCCTGTCGCGCGGTGCCTCCCTCACCGACTTCGCCGAGAAGATCAACGCCAACCCGGCGTCGCTCGTCGCGGTGATGATGAACCTGGGCGAGATGGTCACGGCCACGCAGTCCGTCTCCGACGAGACGCTGCAGCTCCTCGCCGACGAGATGAACTACACGGTTCAGATCGTCAGCCCCGAGGAGGAGGACCGCGAGCTTCTCGAGTCCTTCGACCTGGAGTTCGGCGAGGACGAGGGTGGCGAGGAGGACCTGGTGGTCCGCCCGCCGGTCGTCACCGTCATGGGTCACGTCGACCACGGTAAGACGCGCCTCCTCGACGCCATCCGCAAGACGAACGTCATCGCGGGCGAGGCCGGCGGCATCACCCAGCACATCGGTGCCTACCAGGTCACGACCGAGGTCAACGAAGAGGATCGCAAGATCACCTTCATCGACACCCCGGGTCACGAGGCGTTCACCGCCATGCGTGCCCGCGGTGCCAAGTCGACCGACATCGCGATCCTGGTCGTCGCGGCCAACGACGGCGTCATGCCGCAGACGGTCGAGGCGCTCAACCACGCCAAGGCGGCCGACGTCCCGATCGTCGTCGCGGTCAACAAGATCGACGTCGAGGGCGCGGACCCGACCAAGGTGCGCGGTCAGCTGACCGAGTACGGCCTGGTGGCCGAGGAGTACGGCGGCGACACGATGTTCGTCGACATCTCCGCCAAGCAGGGTCTGCACATCGACAGCCTCCTCGAGGCCGTCATCCTCACCGCCGACGCCTCGCTCGACCTGCGGGCCAACCCGAAGCAGGACGCGCAGGGTATTTCGATCGAGTCCCGCCTCGACCGCGGCCGCGGTGCCGTGGCGACGGTCCTCGTCCAGCGAGGAACGCTGCGGGTCGGCGACACGATGGTGGTCGGCGACGCCTACGGCCGAGTCCGCGCCATGCACGACGACAACGGCAACAACGTGCTGGAGGCCGGCCCCGCGACGCCGGTGCAGGTCCTGGGTCTCACCAACGTCCCGGGTGCGGGCGACAACTTCATCGTCGTCGACGAGGACCGTACGGCCCGTCAGATCGCCGAGAAGCGCGCCGCCCGCGAGCGCAACGCCGCGTTCGCCAAGCGCACACGCCGTGTGTCGCTGGAGGACCTGGACAAGGTGCTGAAGGCCGGCGAGGTCCAGCAGCTGAACCTGATCATCAAGGGCGACGCGTCCGGATCGGTCGAGGCTCTGGAGTCCTCCCTGCTCCAGCTGGACGTCGGCGAAGAGGTCGACATCCGCGTCCTGCACCGCGGCGTCGGTGCGGTCACGGAGTCCGACATCGACCTCGCGATGGGCTCCGACGCGATCGTCATCGGCTTCAACGTCCGGGCAGCCGGCCGTGCGCAGCAGATGGCGGAACGCGAAGGCGTGGACGTCCGCTACTACTCGGTCATCTACCAGGCGATCGAGGAGATCGAGGCGGCCCTCAAGGGCATGCTCAAGCCGGAGTACGAAGAGGTCGAGCTCGGTACGGCGGAGATCCGCGAGGTCTTCAAGTCGTCCAAGCTGGGCAACATCGCGGGTGTTCTCATCCGCTCCGGCGAGGTCAAGCGGAACACCAAGGCCCGCCTCATCCGCGACGGCAAGGTCGTGGCGGAGAACCTCAACATCGAGGGCCTGCGTCGCTTCAAGGACGACGTCACCGAGATCCGCGAGGGCTTCGAGGGTGGTATCAACCTCGGAAACTTCAACGACATCAAGGTCGACGACGTCATCGCGACGTACGAGATGCGCGAGAAGCCGCGGGCGTAAGCCGGTGGTTCACACCGGCCGGGGGTGACTGGTTCACCCCCGGCCGGTGTGGCCGTATCTGGGGCTGCCGCGCCCCTTCAGGGGCGCGGGGAACTGCGCGACAAGCCCCCACCGACCCGCACCCGGAATCGGGGGGCGAAGGGGCGCAGCCCCTGGGGATGGGACGGGTGGGCGGCGGGGGCGAAACAATCCCGTCGAGCCGCCCGCAGGGTTCGTTGTACGGTTCTGATGTTCCCGCCCAGGCACATCGCCGGACGGGCCACCTATCCCGTACCGGCGGGTGAACCGGACACACACATGTACGTGGGGACTCTGTCCTTCGATCTCCTGCTCGGCGACGTACGGTCGCTGAAGGAGAAGCGCTCCGTCGTCCGCCCGATCGTGGCAGAACTCCAACGCAAGTTCGCGGTGAGCGCGGCGGAGGTCGACCACATGAATCTGCACCGCCGGGCCGGCATCGGAGTGGCCATGGTGTCCGGCGACACGGGGCACCTGAGCGACGTACTGGACCGGTGCGAGCGGATGGTCGCCGGCCGCCCCGAGGTGGAACTGCTCTCGGTCCGACGGCGCCTGCACGGCGACGACGACTGACCGACTGAACGACCGCCCGACTGCCCGACCGCAGAGACAATTCAAGAAACAGCAGTAACGCAGAACGAGCTAGGAGACGGACCAGTGGCCGACAACGCGCGTGCCAAGAGGCTGGCGGACCTCATCCGAGAGGTGGTGGCCCAGAAGCTGCTGCGCGGGATCAAGGACCCGCGGCTCGGCTCACACGTCACCATCACGGACACCCGGGTGACCGGGGACCTGCGGGAGGCGACCGTCTTCTACACGGTGTACGGGGACGACGAGGAGCGGGCGGCAGCCGCCGCGGGGCTGGAGAGCGCCAAGGGCATCCTCCGCTCCGAGGTCGGGCGGGCCGCGGGTGTGAAGTTCACGCCGACCCTCACCTTCGTGGCCGACGCCCTCCCGGACACGGCCAAGACCATCGAGGACCTCCTCGACAAGGCGCGGACCTCGGACGCCAAGGTGCGCGAGAGCGCGTCGGGGGCCGAGTACGCCGGTGGCGCCGACCCGTACAAGAAGCCGGGCGACGACGAGGACGACGCCGCCGTATGACCCAGCAGCGCCAGAAGAACACCACGCCCGACGGCCTTGTCATCGTCGACAAGCCGTCGGGCTTCACTTCGCACGACGTCGTCGCCAAGATGCGGGGCATCGCCCGGACCCGGCGGGTCGGGCACGCGGGCACGCTCGACCCCATGGCCACCGGCGTCCTCGTCCTCGGCGTCGAGAAGGCGACCAAGCTCCTCGGCCATCTCGCGCTGACCGAGAAGGAGTATCTGGGGACCATCCGGCTCGGACAGACGACGATCACCGATGACGCCGAGGGGGAGATCACGTCCTCCGTGGACGCCTCCAAGGTCACCCGGGAGGCCGTCGACGCCGGGATCGCCAAGCTGACCGGCGCCATCATGCAGGTGCCGTCCAAGGTCAGCGCCATCAAGATCAACGGCGTGCGGTCGTACAAGCGGGCCCGGGACGGCGAGGACTTCGAGATTCCCGCCCGGCCCGTCACCATCTCCTCCTTCGCCGTGTACGACGTCCGCGACGCCGTCGCCGAGGACGGCACCCCGGTCCTCGACCTGGTCGTCTCGGTGGTGTGCTCCTCCGGGACGTACATCCGGGCCCTCGCCCGCGACCTGGGCGCCGACCTCGGCGTCGGCGGCCACCTCACCGCGCTGCGCCGGACGCGCGTGGGGCCGTACAAGCTGGACTCCGCGCGGACCCTCGACCAGCTCCAGGAGGAGCTGACCGTGATGCCGATCGCCGAAGCGGCCGCCGCCGCGTTCCCGCGCTGGAACGTGGACGACAGGCGCGCGCGGCTGCTGCTGAACGGGGTGCGGCTGGAGATGCCCGAGGAGTACGCGGAGCGCGGGCCCGTGGCGGTCTTCGACCCCACCGGGCGCTTCCTTGCCCTCGTGGAGAACCAGAAGGGCAAGGCGAAGAGCCTGGCCGTCTTCGGCTGACCGTTTTCGGTTGACCGGCTTTCGCCGTGGAGCGGCGTTCACGGGGCTCGCTGTTCCCGCCGCTCCACGGTCCCCCCCCCCGGTTCCCCCACACAAAGGTGTATCCATCCGCTGACGGCTATTCACCCCTTCGTGCAGGCGCTCGGAGTGAACCGAGGGAGCGGAAGGGGGCGCGTTCGCAAGGGCACCTGTTTTGCTGATCTTCACATGCCTACCGTCGGAGCAGAGGTACGACGGGGAGGTCGGGAAGGGCGGTACGGGGCCGTCGGGCAACGGGCGACGGCGGCCGTGCGGCACGGGCTTCGTGGCCGCTCACCACGGCACGGGTGTCACCAGCCATGAGGCGGTGGACGGGGGCTGGCCCGCATCGTTCTGCACGCAGCCGGGGACCGCAGCTGCGCGGCGACCTCCGACGCGATGACGGTGACCCCGCTGCCCTTCGCGCCGCGGGACGAGGTCGAGACCGGGGCGTACGTCCGTGTCGCCGCCGCCGGCCGGCGCGAGGCCCGGGCGCTGGGCGCGGCGGACGTCACCTACACCGCGACCGACGGCTCTCCTCTGCTGTTCGGCGCCCTGGAACCCGCCTGCCGGTGAGGGGCAGGCGCTGCCGGAGGGCGCCGTCTGGCGAGGACGGCCGATCGGGACGCGACGGGCCGGGGGCTTCGGAGCGGGCGGGGCCGGGTCTCCGGCCGGGGCTCCGGGATACCCCGACCGCGACGAGGTGCTTGGCGCCTACCTCGACCTGAAGTGCCTGCGTATCGCCGTCCGGTTCGCCGCCGCGAACGGGATGCGGGGCACGGCTGTACGGCGGCTCGCCGCGCAGGTGTCGGGGCGGCGGCTCGGCGCGACCAACGGCTGGGGCACGATGCCGTCGGAGGCCCGCGTCCGGTGCCAGGTCCCGGCAGGCCACCGGCAACCTCCCCGTGCCCCGCCACCGCATCGGCCCCGTCGTCCCCGGATCGGGATACTGCTCGTCCGTACGCCGGAGGAAGGCGACCCGTTTCGGCTGGGCGCTCACCGACCTGGCCCGGCATGTTCCGGGCTTCGAGAGACTGGTCGCGGGCTTCGAGAGACTGGTCGCGGGCTGGTTGAGCGGAACGCCCGAGGAGTGGGCGGCGGTCGTCGGGCCGAGCACCCGCCGCATGATCGAGAACCTGGCGAGGGGTTTCGGGGGTGCTGGTGCCGGCGTGAAGCGAGGACGAGTGCGCGGAGGAACGCGGCGGCGGGTTTCGTGCTCCGGGTCACAGGCCGGATGCCGATGCGGGCAGAGGACACCGGGCATGGCACCCTTAGACCTGCGTATGAGGCAACCACGGACACGGGTTCGATGAGGAGCGGTCACAGTGCAGCGCTGGCGTGGCTTGGAGGACATCCCCGAGGACTGGGGGCGCAGCGTCGTCACCATCGGTTCCTACGACGGGGTGCACCGGGGGCACCAGCTGATCCTCCGGCACGCGGTGGAACGCGCCCATGAGCTGGGCGTTCCGACCGTCGCCGTCACCTTCGACCCGCACCCCAGCGAGGTCCTGCGCCCCGGCAGCCACCCCCCGCTGCTCGCCCCGCACCACCGCCGCGCCGAACTGATGGGCGAGCTGGGTGTGGACGCGGTCCTGATCCTGCCCTTCACGACCGAGTTCTCGCGGCTGTCGCCCGCCGACTTCGTCGTCAAGGTCCTCGTCGACAAGCTGCACGCCAAGGCCGTCGTGGAGGGCCCCAACTTCCGCTTCGGCCACAAGGCCGCCGGGGACGTGGCGTTCCTCGCCGAGCAGGGCAAGACGTACGACTTCGAGGTGGAGGTCGTGGACCTGTTCGTCACCGGCGAGGCGGGCGGCGGCGAGCCGTTCTCCTCGACCCTGACCCGGCGGCTGGTCGCCGAGGGGGATGTCGAGGGCGCCCGCGAGATCCTCGGCCGCCCGCACCGCGTCGAGGGCGTCGTCGTACGCGGTGCCCAGCGCGGCCGCGAGTTGGGCTTCCCCACGGCCAACGTCGAGACCCTCCCGCACACCGCGATCCCCGCCGACGGCGTCTACGCCGGGTGGCTGCACGTCGAGGGCGAGGCCATGCCGGCCGCGATCTCCGTCGGCACGAACCCCCAGTTCGACGGCACCGAGCGCACGGTGGAGGCGTACGCCATCGACCGGGTGGGGCTCGACCTCTACGGGCTCCATGTCGCCGTCGACTTCCTCGCGTTCGTGCGCGGGCAGGCGAAGTTCGATTCGCTGGAGGCGCTGCTCGTGGCGATGGGGGAGGACGTGAAGAAGTGCCGGGAGTTGATCGCGGCGTATGAGGGGGAGTAGCCCCACTGCGCTTCGGAATCGCAGAGGGCCCGCACCGTTCGTTCGTGAACGGTGCGGGCCCTCTGCGCTGTCAGCTAGGTCCGCTACTGCTGGGGCGGCGGGTTCTGGCCCTGGGGCGGATACGGCTGCTGGTAGGGCTGCCCCGGCGCCGGCTGCCCGGGGTGGCCGTAAGGCTGCGGCGGTTGCTGGGGCTGCTGGCCGGGCTGTGGGGCGGCCTGGCCCGGGTAGGGCTGACCGGGGTACGGCTGGGCCTGCTGCGGCGGGTAGGGCTGGCCCGGATACGGCTGGCCCGGCATCGGCGGGGCGGCGACCGGCGGCGGGTTGCCGTCGGACGTCCACAGGCCGTGCGACTGCTGGTGCCGGGCGATGTCCTCGGCGACCATCGCCGCGAGCGTGAAGTACGCCTCCCGCACCTTCGGCCGCATCATGTCGAGGTCCAACTCCGCACCGGCGGCGAGGTGTTCGTCGAAGGGCACGACGACCACGCCACGGCACCGGGTCTCGAAGTGCGCGACGATGTCCTCCACCTTGATCGTCTTACCGGTCTCGCGGACACCGGAGATGACGGTGATGGAGCGCGCCACCAGGTCCTGGTACCCGTGCGCGGAGAGCCAGTCCAGCGTCGTACTGGCGCTGCTCGCCCCGTCCACGGACGGCGTCGAGATGATGATGAGCTGGTCGGCGAGGTCGAGCACTCCGCGCATCGCGCTGTAGAGCAGACCCGTACCCGAGTCGGTCAGGATGATCGGGTACTGCTTGCCGAGGATGTCGATCGCGCGCCGGTAGTCCTCGTCGTTGAAGGTCGTGGAGACGGCAGGGTCGACGTCGTTGGCGATGATCTCCAGGCCGGAGGGGGCCTGGGAGGTGAACCGCCGGATGTCCATGTACGAGTTGAGGTACGGGATCGCCTGGACCAGGTCACGGATGGTGGCACCGGTCTCGCGCCGCACCCGGCGGCCGAGCGTGCCCGCGTCCGGGTTGGCGTCGATCGCGAGGATCTTGTCCTGGCGCTCGGTCGCGAGCGTGGAGCCGAGTGCCGTTGTGGTCGTCGTCTTGCCGACACCGCCCTTGAGGCTGATGACCGCGATCCGGTAGCAGGACAGCACCGGGGTCCTGATCAGCTCCAGCTTCCGCTGCCGCTCGGCTTCTTCCTTCTTACCACCGAGCTTGAACAGCCCACCGCCGGACGCCGGCCGACTGCTCCTCTGCTTCTGCTTCTTGCTGTTGAGCAGCCGGTCGGAGGACAGCTCCACCGCCGCCGTGTAACCGAGCGGCGCCACACCCGGGTTGGTGGGCTGCCGCTGATCGTGCTGCACGGGCTGCGGCCAGGCGGCACCAGTACGGGGGTCGACGGGCGCGGCGGCCTGGGGATGACCGGGCTGACCGGGGGCGCCTGCGGGGCCGGGCTGGCCCGGGTGGCCCGGATGGTTGGGCTGGCCGGGGATCTGGGGTTGCGGTTGACCGGGCTGGGCCGGGGGCTGGGGGAAGCCGTAGCCGCCTTGGGGAGTGGGGGAGTTGGGCGGGCCCTGGGGGTTCGGGGTCGGTGCGCCGGGGACGCCCTGCTGGGGTGCGGGGGCGCCGGGGTGCGGGAAGCCGTAACCCGCGGGGGGAGCGGGAGGCTGGGGATTGGGGGATTGCGGCGCGTTCGGGGGACCCGGCTGGGCTGGGGGCTGAGGGAAGCCGTAACCGCCCTGGGGAGGCACGGGCGCCTGGGGCGCGGGGGCGCCGGGGGGCGGGAAGCCGTAGCCGGGGGCGGGCGGAGCCGGGGGAGTGGGCTGGCCGGGCTGGGCCGGGGGCTGGGGGAAGCCGTAGCCCGCCGGGGTGGCCTGCTGGGGCGTGGGGCTCGGGGTCGGCGGCGTAGAGGGCGCACCGGGAGCACCTGGCGTGCCAGGCATACCGGGCGTACCGGGCGCGGCGTCGGCAGGGTTGCCCCAGGCCGCAGGCGCGCCCTGGGGAGCCTGCGGCTGGAACGGCTGCTGCGGCGGCAATGGCGGCTCCCCCTGTGCGGCAGCCGGCTGCGGCGCCCCGGGGAAGGCCTGCACGGGCGGGGCCGACGGCCCGGTCGGGGGCCACTGCGCCGCCGGGGCGGGCGCGGCGGGCTGGTACGCGGGCGGCAACGGCGGAAGCCCGCCCTGCGGCACCGGCGGCGGAGCCCAGGCGGGGGGAGTCTGCGGTTCGCCACCGGGCGAGTCCGCGGCGGGCGGGGCGTCCTGGGGCGCCGTGCTGCTCGGCGGGACGGCGTCCGAGGGCTCGGGGGTGGCGGGGGTTGGGTCGGCGGGCTCGTCGGCGCCCGGAACGGAATCCTGAGGAGTCGTGTCTCGAGGAGTCGCGTCCTGAGGAGTCGTGTCCTGAGGTGCGGCATCCGTCGGCTCCGCCTCGCCGGAGGCACCGTCCGGGGCGACCGCGTGCCCGGTCTGCTCACCCTCTACGGCATCGGCTTCGCTGTCCTGCGCGTCCGGTGTGACCTGGCCCTGTTCCTGGCCTTGCTCCGCGTCGGCAGGCGCTGCATCGGCGGACGGCTCGGCGGCCTCGGTGTCGGCGGCGCCGGACTCGGCGCTGTCCTGGCCCTGAACCTCGGCATCCGGACCGGCCTCCGCGTCGGGCACAGCGGCACCCTCGGATGCCTCGCCCTCCGCCTGCGGAGCGTTCAACTCGAAGTCGGCCCCACCCGCTTCACCACCGGAACCAGTACCAGCACTCGCGTCGGCGTCACCCTCCGGGGCCTTGGCCGAAGACACTTCCGCGATCTCACGCTTCAGCGCGGTGGCCGAGATCCGCATGGTCGCGCCGCTCTCGATGTCCCCGCTGTCGGCACCGGCCTGCTCGGGCACGGGCGCCGGGGCGGGTGCGACCGGAGGCCACGGAGGCGGAAAGGAACCCCCCGACGCCGCACCCCCCGAAGCCCCGCCGGCCATGTCGACAGGCGGACCGACCGGCGGCGCGGGCGGCGGTGGCGTCACCGAACCGGCGGCGGGTCCAGCACTACCGGAATCCGAACCGCCCCCTCCCGACGAGGCGTTCTGCGTGTACCAGGCAGGCGGCGCATAGTCGATGGTGAACTCGCCCGTCGTCTCGATGGCGGACTCGGCGTCGGACTGGTCATCGCCGGGCGTGGCCCAGCCCCCGCGGATCCCGTCCCGATCGCTGTTCACAATTCCTCCTGGTGTGGTCGAGCACCCTCAAAGCCGTGCCGGGGCCGACCGTTCTTGTCGTTCGAGCCGTGTCGTCGTGACGTCGTGGCATCCGCCCCCGGGTCCAGCCTAATCACCACGAGCGCGACGACGGCAGGCCCGCCCACCCCTCAGCACCCGCCCGCTCCGTCGCACCCTGCCCTGAGATGGCGCACATATCCCCAACGAGGATGAACAAACCGGTCATTGCCGGTGAACAACTCGAAAGGGGAGGGAGACTGAACCGCCGGCGTACGACGGTCCCCGGGCGCGGGCGGCTACCGGCACCGAACGCTGCCGGTATGGAACGTACTGAACGGCTGCCGGCCGGATCGCCGAAGGCCGCCACGCCCGTCAGTCCATCCGCCGGGGCGTACCCAGCAATCCGGTCTCGACGTCGGTCGGTTGGGTCATCACGTACTGCCGGTCACGGTCGGCGCACCAGAGGGTGACACCGTCGGCGAGCGTCGGCAGCGAATCGATGTCCGCGCGGGGCAGGGCCATGGTGCGCCCCAACTCCGCCGCCTCGTCGGGCGAGACCCGCTGCACACCGACGAGCCGGGCCTGCCGGATGAGCCGGGGGGCGGCCGGGCTGAGGTACGGCAGCAGCGTCAGGACGGACTGCCAGGGGCCGGCGACGACCCGTCCGCGCGGCGGACGCATACCGCAGTCCCGCACGACCAGCACGGGACCGCCGGCCGAGGCGCCCTGCGGCGGCACT
Organism: Streptomyces capitiformicae; assembly: GCF_002214185.1. Classification (NCBI taxonomy): domain Bacteria; kingdom Bacillati; phylum Actinomycetota; class Actinomycetes; order Kitasatosporales; family Streptomycetaceae; genus Streptomyces; species Streptomyces capitiformicae. Next base: position 1,244,562 of record NZ_CP022161.1, read on the forward strand.
CGCCCGACGTCGTACACGGCCAGGCCGTTCTGTCCGCCGCCCATGGCGTGCACCAACTGCATCCAGGCCGGTGCCCGCCCGGTCTCCACGGCGACCCTCGCCCCCGTGGCCGCCGCGCGCAGGGCGAGCACCTGGGCAGTCCACAGCCCGCCGATCAGAACGACGTCGTAGGGGGTGGGCCGGTTGATCCCGAGGACAGCGGGCCGGCTCTCGGCGTCGACGCCGATGACGACGCCGTCGTCCCCGACAGGCAGCGCGAGCGAGTCGAACTGCTCGACCGACAGCGCGTGCCGTCCGTGCCGGGGCCCGATCAGCCCGAACCCGGAACGCAGCCGCTCGCGCACCCGCTCACCCACGGAAGGCCCCGGGGCGGCTGAACCGGGGGCGGTGGCGCTGGAATCGGGCGCGTAGGGGCCCGTACCGGTCATGGTCATCAGCGGACACCTCCGAGAGGCAGCGTTGCGAGGACACCCGGCAGCTGTTCACGGTCGAGCCGCGCGAGCCCGGTTCCGGCCTGCCGGGCCGCGTGCTCCAACGCCCGCCGGGCGGCGACGAGTTCGTCGTCGCTGCGCCCCGTCACCCGCACATGTCCGGTGATCGCCACTTCCTGCCGCACTCCGCGTGCCAAGGTCAGACTGAACGTGGTGGCGAGCGTGGGCACGGCCGTCAGCTGCCCCACGAGCTGCGGAAGCGACGGGCCCCGACCGCCCAACTGCGGCCACCGCCGCACCCAGTAGGTCGTGTGCCGGCGGTTGTCGCACCGCCAGTTGCGCCCGGACTCCTCGGTCCGCCGTTGTGGAGTCTCCGTACGTCCCGCCTCGGCTGTCACCAGGGGATTGGCACAGGCGGAGGTGGCGACGGCAGCGATCAACTCCTGCTCGTCGAGCACGGTCGTGCGAAACCCGGCCCCGGTCAGCCGACTGGCCAGATGGTCCGCGACCCGCACCACACACTTCTGTGCGCCCAGGAGACCGCCCCCGCGCGCGGCCACGGCCTCCGGGCACACTTCCGGGTCGAGCTTCAGCGCGATCCAGGTGATCCGGATCGCTGGCGTACCCGTCTGGGCCTGCAACGGCGCGTAGTTGCTGACAGCCACCGACTGCTGGGGGAGCTGGATCGCGGGAGCAGGCTGGGTGTGCAGCACGATCTGCGCACCCTCCAGCCGGATGCCGTCCACCTCCAGCGCGTCCCGCACCAGCCTCAGCGGCAACGGCTGCCGGCTCCTGTCCGCCCGCAGCGCCGTCGCGTCCGCCTCGACCTGCAACACGACGCTGACGAACGTCCCGTCCCCGATGATCCCGACGCTCCGCCGGTCCCGTCCGCCGTACGCGTAGGTCCGCAGGGTCGGGTCGCACTCCACCGCGGGCGCGAGCCCCGGCTCGGTCCCGGGCGGTATGACCGCTTCGGCCGCCTTGCGCTGCCGCGCCTTCAACGCCCGTACCGTGGCCAGCCATTCGGGCAGCGAGCGCCCCCGGCGACGTACCGCTGCGAGCAGTACGAGCACGATCGCGACGACGGCCGCGGGCACGAGCGCGAGGGGGTGCACGGCCCAGCCGACGAGCAACACGGCGGCGGCCGCTTCGACAAGGAGCACCTGCTGCAAACGGAACGCGCCGAAGTGCCCGGAGCCCGCCTTGAGATGCGGTGTGAACGGACCGGGAGCGGGAGTCGTCACCGCGGGCGCGGACGGGGGCGTGACAGCGGGAGCGGAACGCCGGTCGGCCGCGTCTGTCCGCGATCGTGATCGCGTCCGGCTTGCGGAAGCCATTGCTGCAAACCCCCCGTAGTCACCTGAAACGACCCACTCGACAGCGGCCTCGATGTGGAACGAACCCTACCCGCCCCACACGCACAACGGCTCAACGGGCATAGTAGGGGCGGTCTGACAGCGGAGGGCGGGGGCGTCGGCCCCCGGGCGCGGTACGGGGAGAAACAGGCACTCATGGCATCACGGCGGGACGAACTCAACGCCTACACGTTCGCGAAGCGACGCACTCTCGCGGCCTTTCTCCAGCCGTCCCCCTGGGGCTCGGAAGAGGGGGCTCCCAAGCCGTTGCGGGCCGTCGTGCCCAGCCTGATCGCCGGTGCCCTGGTCCTGGGCGTCTTCGGTGCCTGGGGCATGTTCCAGCCCACCGCGCCCAAGGAGTGGAACCAGCCGGGCACCCGGGTCATCGTGGGCAAGCAGTCCACGACACGCTATGTCGTGCTCAAGACGGACGGGACCACCCGCCTCCACCCCGTCCTCAACCTGGCCTCCGCCCGGCTTCTCATGAACGGCGCCGACTACCAGGTCGTCCAGATCAGCGACAAGATCCTCGACGCGGGCAAGCCGCCCCGCGGCCCCATCCTCGGCATCCCCTACGCACCGGACCGGCTGCCGACCGCCGACGAGGCGGGCAAAGCCAAGCGGTGGGCGGTGTGCGAGCAGCCCGGTGGCGAGGGAAGCACGGTCCAGGAGGCGACGTTCGTCCTGGCCGACCGGGACGTGAAGAGGACCGACGGCTCCGAACGCCTCTCCGGCGGCGAGGTCCTCTATGTCAGGACCCGCGCCGGAGACCGCTTTCTGGTGGACGCCGCCGGAAAGGCGTACCCCGTCGCGGGCGAAGCGACCGAGGAGGACGACCGGAAGCTGACGGACGCGCTCGTGGGCTCCAAACAGCCTCAGCTCGTCACGAAGGAATGGATCGACACCCTGCACAAGGGCGACCCGATCTCGTTCCCCGAACTCCCCTCCGGCGTGGGCGCACCGGCCGGGATCCAGGGCCAGCTCTCCGACGACGAGAGCAGGGTCGGCATGGTGCTGGTGACGGAGACAGGCGAGGGCGAGAGGTACTTCGTCGTGCTGCCGGGCCAGGTGAAACCCATCAGCGAGTTCACCGCCTGGCTGCTGATCAACTCGCCCAGGACCGCCGTCCTCAACATGAACGGCGAGGCTGTCAAGGTGGGCCTCCAGGACTTCACCGCCGACAGCGCCCCGTTCGACGGCCAGCCGGCGGACTGGCCGACGCGGCGCGCCTCCATGGTCAACTCCGCCTCCGCGGACTCGGGCCGCGACACCGTGTGCAGTGTCCTGAGGGACGTGGACGACGACAACGGCACGACGCTCCAGACCTGGGCGGGCACCGGGTACCCCGCGGAGATCGCCGCAGGCGGGACGAGCACGTACGTCACCCCGGGAACGGGACTGCTCTACACACAGATCCAGGGCACCGACAGCGATTCGGGGTCACTCTTCCTCGTGACGGACACCGGCCTCAGGTACGCCGTTCAGGCGAACGGCGACAGCGACAGCGAGCGGTCCGGCGTAGGCACGGACGGCAAGCGGAAGACGTCGGACGGGACGCCGGAGCCGAGCGAGGCCCAGGTGAAGCTCGGCTACGAGAACGTCCGCCCGGCGAAGGTCCCGCTGGTCTGGTCGGAGTTCCTGGCCAAGGGCCCCCGCCTCGACACCAACAGCGCTCGCCAGCCGCAGGGTTCTTGAACGCGCGCGTCCGCGCACCATCTCCGCAGCGGCTCCACACCACAGAAGGACGGGAGCGACGTACAGGTGTCGCCGAAGAAGACAACTCTGCCGGCCGCGGCCGTGCTGCTGACCGCGCTGAGCACCGCACCGCCAGGGACCGGCCTCGACGCGTCCGACGTACGCACCGTGTCCGACGTACGCACCGTGTCCGACGTACGCACCGTGTCCGATGGGCTCCACGCGCGTGTGCGGATCGACGGCAGTGGTGAGTGCACCTTCCCGGCCAAGCAGGTCAAGGGCACTCCCTGGTCGCTGCAGCGTGTGCTCCTCGACGAGCTCTGGCAGGGCACCGACAAGGGCAAGGGCATCCGGGTGGCGGTCATCGACACCGGAGTCGATGACGAGAACCCGCAGTTGAAGGCGGCCGTCGACAAGGCGGCCGGACGCGACTTCCTGGCCAAGGGCAAGAGCGCCGATCCCACGAACGACCGGGAGGGGCACGGGACGAAGGTCGCGGGCATCATCGCGGCCCGACCGCACGACGGCACGGGCTTCGTGGGCCTCGCCCCCAACGCCACGATCATCCCCATCCGTCAGAACGACGCCGAGAATAGCGGCGACTCGGACTCCATGGCGGAGGCGATCACCTACGCGGTCTCCCAGGGCGCCGACGTCATCAACATCTCCCAGGACACGACCAAACCCCTGTCCGGCACGTCCACGCTTGCGCAGGCGGTACGCGCCGCCATCGCCAAGGGCGTCGTCGTGGTCGCCTCCGCGGGCAACGACGGCCTCGACGGCACGTACAAGAACACCTACCCGGCCGCCTTCCCCGGCGTCCTCGCGGTGGCGTCCTCCGACCGCAACAACGAACGAGCCTCCTTCTCCCAGGCGGGCGAGTTCGTGGGCGTGGCGGCCCCCGGTGTCGACATCGTGTCCACGGTCCCGGGCGGCGGCCAGTGCACGGACAACGGCACCAGCTTCTCCGCCCCGTTCGTCGCCGGTGTCGCCGCACTCCTGAAGGAGAAGAACGAGGACTGGTCGACGGCCCAGATCGTGACCCAGATCGAGCAGACGGCCGAACGCTCCGTCAACGGCCACGACAACTTCGTCGGCTGGGGCGTCGTCGACCCGGTCCGCGCCGTTCAGGATTCCGACGTCGCCGACCCACCCTCGTCGCCGACTCCGGACCCCGGTGTGTCCAAGGCCCCGGCCCCCGACACGGAAGCCTTTTCGCTGGCCGAAACACCCCACGAACGCGACGAGCGCTACGCCACCTACACCCTTGGCCTCACCGCGGCCGTGGTCACGGTCATCACCGGCACGGCGGTCGTACTGCGCGATCTGCGCCGTCGGCACCGCGGAAAGGACGCCCGAGCATGACCCGACGTCCGGGAATCAGCGGGGAATCAGTCGGGAATCGGTTGAGAAGCCTCTCGTACGACTGGCGGACATGCGGCATGTGGGATTGGCACTTGCCGGGCAGCGAGAGCGTGAGACCCGGCACGTGAGGTGACTGCTCGGGGTCCGGTGAGACGAGCACCGAACCCCGGGACGATGGCTACCACGCAGCGGTCATCGGGCTGCCATCACCACACTCGTGGCTCCATTCCACCGCCGCACTCTCACTGCCGCACTCTCACTGCGGGGCGTCGGCCCCTTGCTCCAGCCCGCCGTTGTGAGGCGCCGGCTCCAGATCGAACTCCCCGTCCCGCGCCCCGAGCACAAAGGCGCGCCACTCGGCCTCCGTGTACCGCAGCACGGTGTCGGGATCGAGCGACGACCTCATGGCCACGGCACCCTCCGGCAGATAAGCGATCTCGACCCGCTCCTCATGCTCCTCGGTCCCCGGCGCGCTGTGCCACTCCACCCCCGAGATGTCGAGCGCATACAGCTCGTCCTTCTCGCGCTCTTTGCGTTCCTTGAGCGCCTTCTCAGCATCCTTGTCCAGCTCATCGGCCATGACGGCGCGATCCCTTCCCGACGTACGAACGAGCTACGGGGTCACAGTACTTGCGCGGTGGCATGCCCGTGACCGACAAACAGAACAGCGCTGTGTCACACCCCGCAATCCTCGCATCACCCCCCGTCGGCAACCGGAGTCCCTGTGCGGCCCTTGGTCCGACACCTGCCCGGCCCCTGAACCGCCCCTTACCACTTTGCAGTTGGAAGCGTCACGTCAAGTGACTAGAGTGGTATGCGGTATCACGTGGGTGGTACGGCACGGGGGCGGTTGACACTGTGGCCGCGCGGCGCGCGACGATCACGGTGGTTCTTGCCCGCCTGGACCATCTGGGCGTCCGGCCTCGATGGACGCGTCGCGGCGGTCGATACCGCCGTCACATCAAGAGGAGGGTGGAGAACCTGTGAGTGGGACCGCGGACCAGAAACGCGAGAATGACCAACTCATCGCGCTGGCCAACAAGATCCAGAACTTCCACGTCGAGGTGAGCCGTCGTGTGACGTCGCTCAACACCGTGGTGGACATGATCCAGGGCGGCTGGCAGGGCGCGGCGAGCCAGGAGTACGACAGGGTGCAGCGAGAGGTGAACGTTCACCTGAAGAAGCTCCAGGACAACCTCGTCGACCTGGAAGACGTCATGCGCATGGCCGTCAACGGGTTCGACGAGCACGAGCAGGAGCGCATCGCGGAGATCCGGAGGGTGGACAACTCCGGGGAGTCCCAGGCCCAGGCCGAGGCGGGTATGAGGGGCCAGACGTACACCACCGACCGCATCACCAGCCTCGCCTGAGCCACGGAGGAGACCCACGATGAGCACCAGCTACGACCGCACAGCGATCAGCTACGCCACAGTCACCCAGGCTGCGAGCGACGTCCGTAAGACCGCCACCGACCTCACACAGGAACTCGAAGCCCTCATGCAAGAGGTGAAGCGCGTCGCCGAGACCTGGGAGGGCGAGGCGAAGACGGCGTACGGAGACATCCAGCGCAAGAACACCACCGAGATGCAGGCGATGACGGAAAAGCTCAACTTCATCGCCACCCTGCTGGACAGGTCGGTCGTCGGCTACCAGGGCACGGACCTGGACGGCGCGAAGCGCCTCCGCATGCTGATGGGCTGACACACGGCTGAGGGGCGGGGGAGTCGGCGGGATACGCTGCCTCCCCCGTTGTGCTGGTGAAGGTCACCCGGCAGACTCCGGAGACTCCATGGGAACCTCGGCCCAGACCGTCAGCTCGCCGCCGTCCCGCAGTGTCCCCCACCGGACGGCCAGCGCTTGGGTGATCACCAGCCCGCGTCCGCGTTCCTGCTCCAACCCCAACAGTTCCGCCGACGCGGGCAGATCCGCGGATGTCGGCCTTCCACCCTCGTCCGTCACGCTGATCACAGCGGTGCGGGAGGTGAGGCCACAGTCAACGGTAATCGTGTGGCTGTCACTGTGCTCCAGAGCATTGGCGACGAGCTCTCCGGCGATCGTTTCCAGGTCGTCGATCACACTTTGGGGCAGTCCCCACGAGTCGGCCGTGTCGCGGACGTGACGCCGGGCGAAGCACGCGGAGGTGAGATCGGTACCGGGGAGGGCGATCCGGCCGAAGCGTCGATGCTCCGCCGGCACCCCGCCGAGCCGAGCACCACGAGACTCGGCGATGAGCAACACATCGTGGAGCGCATCGGTCAACTGACCTGCCAGCGGCGCCCACTGACTGCCATCCGCACTCTGATCCGGCAACACGGCCCGCGCTCGCCCCAGAAGCCGGCCCGCGAGTCCGAGCTGCGTGCGCTCGATCCGGTCGGCCACCCGAGAGGCCGTGCCCTCGCCGTCGGTGAGGAGGAGACAGGGCTGGCCGTGGGAGCCGGTCCAGGGCAGGAGCCGTACATGCTTCCCCTCGTCGTTCATGACGCAGTCCCCAGGTGGGTGTGGATATCGCGGCGCAGCGGCTGGACCCCTGCCTCCTCCTCGTGCTCATACGCGGCGAGGTAGCGGTGGGCGAGGGCTTGCGAGGTGCCGTCGAGGGGTTCGTACCAGCAGCGGACGGTGGGGGCTGCAGGCCCACGGTGCGCTGCGGGGCGCGGAACCCCAAACTGGCTCGGTAGTGGATCCAGTCGTCGCATGAGCACTCCCTTGATGAGGTGCGGCTGGCAAGGCGGATGTACACGCACACGTCAGACCACCGCGTTTGGTGACAGCTTCAGTACGCAGCGTGCTGGTTGAGTATGCTGCCATTGAATTTCAATGGTCGATACTCGATTGGCTCAACTCTCCCTCGACAAGGTGAACTTCAGGGCGGGAGGTGCGAGCTCCGGGTACCGCATACGCTCTGCCTGGCGCTCCGCAGTCCGAGGGCAGGTGACTACGACGGCCGAGTAGGAGACGAGACGGTGACCGTACGAGGATCAGCGGGACCTGCTGGTCGCATGCAGATCGCCCGCGGGCTGAAAGCGCTGCGAGCCCGAGCCCGCCTCACACAGTCCGAAGTGGCCAAGCATGCTGGAGTTTCCGTCGGTACCGTCAACCGGTACGAGACGTGGCAGGACCGCGCGAAGCTCCGGATCCCGACGGTGAGAGCGATCGCCGATACGTGTGGTGCCACACCGGAGGAGCTGGACACGCTGATCCAACTCGTCCGCAACCAGGAGAACGGCTGGTGGATGGACCATCCGGCAGTACCAGAGGTCCTGGACCCGCTGATGTCCTTTGAGGACGTCGCCGAGTACGAACACGTCTTCGCCAACGCTCTGGTGCCCGGCCTGCTTCAGACACCGCGTTACGCCCTCGCTCTCCACGAGGCACAGGACGTCCGAACGGGGGCCGATGCCATCGCGAGCAAAGTGGACGCCCGCGTCAAGCGCCAAGCGATTCTGGAGCGGGCCCCGGCGCTACACCTGTGGGTGGTGCTGGACGATGCGGTCCTCCGGCGACGCGTCGGCGGCGTTGACGTCATGGCCGAACAGCTCGATCATCTGTACGCCATGGCGCAACGCCCCAACGTGGACATCCAGATTCTCCAGTTCACCGCAGGCGCCCACGCGGCCGGCTCGGGCGGTCATTTCCTGATCCTCGGCCGTGACGACACAGGCGACCCGCTCGGCAATGTGAGTGTGGTCTATCTGGAACTCCACAAACGGGGGCTCTATCTCGACGCCCCCACCGATGTGCAGAGCTACAAGCTCATGTTCGACTACCTGCGATCACAAGCAGCCGACACGTCGGCCAGCCTCCAGCTGTTGGCCGAAGCGCGACAGGAGCTCAACCGATGAACGAGACACAGATAACCGACCGACTCGCAGCAACGGATTGGTTCAAGAGCAGTTACAGCGCGGCGGACAACGAGTGCGTGGAGGTTTCACATGCTGCGCAACGCGTGGGTATACGTGACTCCAAAGCCATTGACCGGAGAGGATTTACCGTTGGCTCAGACGCGTTCGCTGCATTTGTTGCCAGCCTGAAGAACAGGTCCAGCGGCAGAATGGCCTGACAGCTTTACGTTCTGGCTCACATATGCCTGCAGTGGTTTCTTAGGCAGCCTGTTTGGAGACGGATACCCTGTCGATTCTCGCGATCGATTTCGGTTTCCGTCGAGCCGCCTGTTCGCGCCGAGGAACCATGTCACTGCCCCTGGATACAAATAGGTGCCACGCTGAAGGGTAATGCATGGAAAGAACTCAGTGCGTGCTGCAAGCTCGGTGGGAGAAAGAAAGATATCGAGTATTAAGATCCTGAATCCATGGCCGGAATCTCATTGGGGAGATTTTTCACTTCCTGACATTTGCCAATTTTGTACGCATGCTTCGTCATCTGGAAGGAGAAGTCGGTCAATGCCTTCCGCAAGGCGTGTCCTTTGACGCGACTGTCCCCGATAACCCTTGCCTGGGTTACGAGTGCGTAAGACTCAACTGCTTCATTCGACTCCTTGCCAGGAGGAGTGCAAGGTACGTATACGGTGGCGAGGCCTGACACTGTGAGAGCACGGACATCACCACTCGATACCTTCATCACCTTGCCGTCGCCTTTTTCCTCGAAATGGCGAGTCCAACTGGTGATGGAGGCGTCACTAACCTCGCTTTCGCCAGAAATTATCGAGTTATTACTGGTCGTGATACGGCAAGCAAAGAGAAAGTCCTCACCCGGGGCGGTCTGACTCTCCCCGGCTTGAGCCTCACGGGTGTCCGGGAGAGCACTCGCCACTGTGGCACGATCGACAGCACCCGAACAGACTTCTGCTGGCAATCGATTAAGCCCCATAGTGAAAAAGTATTTGTAACCGGAAAAGCATCCGAAAGCGAGGAGGAGGCCTGCTCCGCCTAGCGTCGCTACTCTCACTTCTTTCTTCATGGTCATAACCGCGATTCTAAGAATTCAGGCGCTCGGGCATCCCGCGCTTATCCGTCCAGGGACGTCCGACAACGCCTCCTGCTCCTTGAGCGCCAGCCAGGTTGACAACAAGCCCCAGGAGCACCTTGATGCCCAGGGCCTTCCTGCCACCGGACTCGCTGGAACACCCCCAAGTTCTTATGAGCTGGGCGAGGCAGACGAAACTGGTGTGTTTGCCGACCAGAAATCTGAATTCTCGCTAGGGAGCGGCGGCTCGCTTCCGTCATATTCTGGAACGCCGGAAACTGGCTGCGGTGGTGCTACCGCGGATTTCTTGACGCAAGGAGTTGTAACCTCAAAGTGGGCCTGCCCCTGATAGCCGAAGAGCAAACGAATTTGGAACTGATCCGGTGTGATGAAGTAGGTTGCCGGATTCGTGGTGCTTTTGTTCGCGGTGCGATGGGTGAATCCTTGTTTCTCCCAGTAGCGTTCCACAACACCCAAAAAACTACCCCTTCGTTCTGGGGAAATAATCGTCGTCACGGACACTCTCCGAGATACAGAGCAAGTCAAGTCCGTGAAGATCCCGTGCTCCCACTGCACTTGAGGCTTGATTGCCGTCATCGTTTCGGTCAGGATGCTGTCTGCTCTTTCAGCTGCTTGTTGCATTGTCATGTCGGACATGTTTTTACCTTCGCTGCCGTTATCTCCCAGCACGCCGCAGCCCGTAGCGAGGGCGACGACCATCACAGTCAACCCAACGCGTACTTTCATAGATGATCCTCCCGGATGACTCCGTCCCCATTTGCGGATGTCATCGGTGCGTGCTCCAGTAAATGGTCCTCGGAGACCGCCTCCAGCATCGTCCGGCGGTAGTCGCCGACGACGATCCGGGCCTCCGAGGGGGTGTAGCGCTCGGCGATCTGCTTCGCGATCAGGCGCAGCAGGTTCGTCTTGCCCGACTCGCTCTCCCCGAAGACAACGGCCGAACGAACGAACCTGAAACCCCGTCAACCCGCCCTGACCAGCTGATCAGCGCCTCCCGCACACCGGGGGAACCTCACGGACCGAACCGAGCCGAGCCGGACCGAGTCGAACCGAGCCAGACCGAACCGAGCCCGACCAGGCCAGACCGAGCCGGACCGAGCCAAGCCGAGCCAGACCGAACCGAGCCCGACCAGGCCAGACCGAGCCGGACCGAGCCAAGCCGAGCCAGACCGAACCGAGCCCGACCAGGCCAGGCCGAGCCGGACCGAGCCAAGCCGAGCCAGACCGAACCGGACCGAGCCGAACCCGACCGGGCCAGACCGAGGCGAGCCAGACCGAACCGAGCCAGGTCGAGCCGGACCGAGCCGAGCCGGACCGAACCGAGCCGAGCCGAGCCGAGCCGGACGGAGTCGAACCGAGCCAAGCCGAGCCAGGCCGAGCCCGAGCCCGAGCCCGAGCCAGACCCGACCGGGCCGGAGCGAACCGAGCCAAGCCGACCGGGCCAGGCCGAGCCAGGCCGAGCCAGGCCGGAGCCGGGCCGTGGCCGGGATCGGGATCGGGCCAGGCCGAGCCGGGGCCGGAACCGGGCCGAGCCGGGGCCGGGGCCAGGCCAGGCTCGGACGTGGGTCCCGCGTGGAACCGGACGGGGCGATCCCCGTGAAAACAGCGCCGGACGGGCTGGTGACCAGCCCGTCCGGCGCCTGGGGGGGAAGGGGAACGCTCAGTCGCGGCCCAGCAAACGCAGCAGCGCGGTCGTCAGCTCCTCCTCCGGCTTGGCCGCGGCGCCCTGCGAACGCCAGGCGACGAAGCCGTCGCTGCGGACCAGGACGGCGCCCTCGGCCCCGATGCCGTACCGCGCGGGCAGCGCGTCGTCCGGGTCGGTGAGCCCCGCGCCGCCGACCCGGTGCGCCACGAGCGGCGCGCCGAGGCGCTCGGCGACGGCGGCGGCCGCCGCCTCCCAGGCCTGGCCGCCGGCGGCGGTGACCAGGACCGGCCCGGAACCGTACAGGTCGAGCGAGGAGATGGTCTTCCCGTCACGCTCCAGCGTCACGTGCGGGGCCCTGGTGCCGGCCTCGCCACTGAGCTGCCGGGGCGGCACCGGCGGGCCGTCGGAGTAGCGGTAGCCGAAGACGGTGGTGCTGTAGCTCTCGGCCGGGCTGAGCCCGCCGTCCTCGCCGCCGTCCTGGCCGGTGCGGTCCTGCATCATCGCCATGGTCTGCTGGAGGGTCATCCAGGCCACCGGCTGCCGCTCGGCCTGGTAGGTGTCGAGCAGCGCCTCCCCCGCGGTGCCGTCGAGCACCGCGGCCAGCTTCCAGGCCAGGTTGTGCGCGTCCTGGATGCCCAGGCTGGCGCCGAACCCGCCGGTGGGCGGGACCAGGTGGGCGGCGTCACCGACGAGGAAGACCCTGCCGCGGCGGTACTCCCTGGCGACCTGGGCGCCGATGATGAAGCTGAGCCACTTGGCGCCGCCCGCCGGCAGCTGCGCGACGATGCGCACCTTGAGGTCGGGCAGACCGATGGCGGCCCGCACCAGCTCGATCGCCTGCTCCTCGGTGACCGTCTCCAAGGTGGTGTCCGGCGGCATCGGCGTGGCGAAGATCCAGCGCTGATCGCCGTCGTGCGCGAAGAGGATCGTCGAGGGTGCCGGCCGGTCGAGGTAGCAGACCCCGACCGGACGGCCGCGGGCCGCCTCGCTCAGATCGGCCTCGAACAGCACCGAGACCGTGGTCGCGAACTCGCCGGGGCCGTCGAGCTCGATGCCCAGGTCGGAGCGGACCGGGCTGCGACCGCCGTCGGCCGCGATCAGGTACCGGGCCCGCACGGTGCGCTCGGCCCCGCCCTCACGGTCCCGTAGGACGGCGGTGACGCCGTCGTCGTCCTGCTCGAAGGAGACGAGCTCGGTGGCGAAGGCGAGTTCGGCGCCGAGCTCGGTGGCCCGCTCGCGCAGCAGGTGCTCCAGCCGGTCCTGGTCGATGGGTGCCCACTCGCAGGGGCTGACCTCGCCGGTCGGGTCCGGGCTGTCCGTCGGCCCGCTGAAGTGCTCCTCGGCGGCCAGCGTCTCCGCCTTGATCATCTGGAGTTTGCTGAAGTCCGTGGCCAGGCTGGCTTCGGCCCAGATCCGAGACTCCAGCCCCGCCTGCCGGTAGACCTCGACCGTACGGGGATTGATGCCCCGCGAGCGGGGATGGCTGAGGGTGTCGGGGTGCCGCTCGACGACCAGGGTGCTGACCCCGTGCCGGGCGAGGAAGACGGCGGTCGACAGGCCGGTGACAGCGCCCCCGACGACCAGCACTTGCACCTCGGAAGGCGCCTTGCTCATGGGGAGACTCCTCTCTGGTGGGGTTCAGGCCTTCTTGCGGCAGACAACGAGCGTGTCGTACTCGCTGAGCGGGGAGACCTCGACGGTGGAGAAGCCGACCTGCTTGGCGACCGCCACGGCCTCGGAGATCGGGTACTCCTCACCGCCGTCCGTGACGAGCAGCATGTCGAGGCTGATCACCAGGTTCTCGATGTGCGTGGACTCGTCCTCCAGCATCCGGTCGTAGATCAGCAGGGTCCCGCCGGGGTTGACGGCGTCGTACGCCTTCGCGATGAGCTCGGCGCGCTGGCTCTTGTCCCAGTCGTGCAGGACGTGCCCGAGGATGACGACGTCGGCGGTGGGCAGCGGGTCCGTGAAGAAGCTGCCGCCGTGGAAGGTGACGCGTTCGGTGAGGCCGTCCTCGGCGACCCGCTCGTCGAAGAGCGGTTCCATCGCCGGGAGGTCGAAGACGTGGCCCGTGAGGTGAGGGTGGTGCTTGGTGATGATGGAGCACAGGTTGCCCCGGGCGCCGCCGACGTCGAGCACGGAGGCGTGGCCCGACCAGTCGTACTTCTGGGCGAGTTCGGGTCCGACGACGTGGGTGAGGGCGTCCATCATGCCGACGAACTGGCGCAGGATGTGCGGGTTCTTCGTGACGGCGTCGAAGTCGCTGCCGGACTGCTGCTTCCCGGTGCGCAGGCCCTCGGAGAGCCGGCCCCACGCGGGGTAGAGGTTCCGGTTCGACCGCTCCAGGAAGCCGCCGACGTAGCTCTTCTTGCCGTGCACCAGGTAGGTGTCCGCGCCCGTGGTGTTGCGGTAACGCCCGTTCTCACGCTCCAGCAGGCCGAGGGCCGTGAGCAGGCTCAGGAAGTCCGACAGGCCACGCCCGTGCAGCTCCAGCGCGGACCTGATCTCCTCCTCGGTGGCCTGGCCCTTCTCGTGGAGCACCGTGAACAGGCGCAGCTCGACAGCGGTCAGCAGCGCCTTGGCGTCGCAAAACATGTTGCCGAGCCGGATGATCCCGGCAGGAGTACTGACGTCGGGAATGGTGTGCGTCATTCGCTTCTGCTCCTTCCAGCGCCTGCCGTGGCCGAGTGCCACGCGGCCGGCCGACCGTCACACGGCTGAGTCGAGAGCGCCTTGAACAGAGACAGGGGCGGACCGGCGGGACGGTCGGAAGTCCCCACACCGGATCGCTGTTCCGGAAGTCCCCACACCGGATCGCTGTTCCGGAAGTCCCCACACCGGATCGCTGTTCAAAGGCGCCCGGCACGCGCCCCGGACGCTGCCCAAGGGGGCTAGCCAGGGCCGGTTGCGAAAGTGGCCTCTGCCGCGCGACGCCCGGCACGCTCCCCACTCCCGGCTCCGCTCGAGCGGGAGGGGCCCTCATCGCCGCACCACCCGAAAGCACAAGTACACCCAGTACTAGCTAGGGCTTTCGGCCGGCACTCCGAAAGCACGCTCCCCCACGCCGCCGCGCAGCCGCCCTCGGGGCGACGAGGCCGCTGTCGCACAGGCCCTGGCCGCGTACCCCGGACCGCTCCGCCTCCACCGCCCCTTGAGGCGGCGCAGCTATTCATCTCGCGTCCGTCCGAACGACCGGATCGTCCAGAGGGGACATGCATGTACGACGTGAGGATCCCAGTACTGATCATCGGTGGAGGGCCCGTGGGCCTGTCCACCGCCCTCTTCAGCGGGCGACGTGGTGTGCGCACGATGCTGCTGGAGAAGCGTGACAGCACCTCCACCCTGCCGCGCGCCCCGGGTCTGCAGGCCCGCACGATGGAACTGTTCCGGGCAGCGGGTCTCGGCCAGGACATCCGGGCCCTGGAGATGGGCGACTCCCACTCCTACTTCGAGGGCGGCATCATCAAGGTGCACACCTTCGCCGGCATCGATGACGCCGAGCTTCTGGAAGCCCCTTCGCTGGACGGGCCGACGGTCAGCCCCGAGCGGGTCATGGGCTGTGGTCAGGACCGCTACGAGAAGGTCCTGGCCGAGAAGGCGCGGGAGGCCGGCGCCGACGTCCGCTTCGGCACCCGTCTGATCTCCTTCGAGCAGGACGAGGACGGCGTCACCGCCGTCGCGGAGGAGAACGGCGGCAAGCGGTACACCATCCGGGCCGACTACCTGGTGGGCGCGGACGGCGCCGGAAGCCTCACCCGGGAGTCGCTCGGGGTCGAGCGGAGCGGCCGCGGCACCGTCTTCAACGCCCTCAGCATCTACTTCCGGGCGCCCGAGCTGGAAAAGCTGCTGAAGGACCGTAAGTTCATCCTCTGCTACGCCAGTGCCAGCGGCACGCTGATGGGTCTGTCCCGGCTGCACGGCTGCGACCCCTGGCTGGCGACTCCCCTCTACTACCCGGAGAAGGGGGAGAAGCCGGAGGACTACACCGACGAGCGCTGCGTCGACATCGTGCGCCGCTCGGCCGGCAAGGACATCGACGTGGAGGTCGTCGCCAAGGTGCCGTGGCGCGGCGCCCAGTTGGTCTCCGACACCTTCCGGGTGGGCCGGGTGTTCCTGGCCGGTGACGCCGCGCATGTGCACCCGCCGGCCGGTGGGTTCGGCGCCAACACCGGTATTCACGACGCCCACAACCTGTCCTGGAAGCTGGCCGCGGAGCTGCAGGGCTGGGGCACCGACGCCCTGCTGGACACGTACGACGCCGAGCGCCGCCCCCTGGGCACGGCCATGTCCGAGCAGGCGCTGGTCCGCAACCGGATCCGGCACGGCTACGCCACCGAGCAGGACAGGGCCGACTTCGTCGACGACGTCATCATCACGCTCGGCTACCGCTACCGCTCCTCGTCGGTGCTCGCTCCGGCGGACGCCAAGGTACTCACCCCCGACCTGGAGCTCACCGGCGAGCCCGGCACCCGCGCTCCCCACCTGTGGCTGCGCCGGGGCGAGGAGACGATCTCCACGATCGACCTGTTCTGGGACTCGTACGTGCTGCTCACCGGCCCCGACGGCGCCCCCTGGGCCGAGGCGGCGACGAAGGTCGCGGAGAAACTCGGGATACCGCTGCGCACCCATGCGATCGGTCCGGACGAGGAGCTGCGGCCCACCGACCGCGAGTGGACCGAGGTCTACGGGGTGGGCCCGGCGGGCGCGGTGCTGGTCCGCCCGGACGCCTTCGTGTCCTGGCGATCGGCGGAGTCCGTGGCCGACCCGCTGGCGGTGCTGTCCGATGTGATCGCCCGTGTGTCCGGCCATGAGCCGGCCACGGTCTGAAAGGACCCCCGAGATGCCCGAGATGACTGACACCGACACCGCCGCCGGACCGGCGGCCGTGCTGGGCCAGGCCATGGCGTTCCAGTCGGCGAAACTCGTCCTGACCGGGATGGAGCTGGGCCTGTTCGAGGCGCTGGCCGAGGAGCCTGGCGACGAGGAGGAGCTGCGCAAGCGGCTCGACCTCCATCCCCGGGGCACCGGACACTTCCTGGCGGCCCTGACCGAGCTGGGATTCCTGGAGCGCGAGGAATCCGGGCGGTACCGCAACTCGGACACCACCCGGCGCTGCCTGGTGCCGGGCGGCGAGGGCTACCTGGGCGGCTTTCTGCGGGCCGCGGACCGGGTGATGTACCCGGCCTGGGGCCGGCTCTCCGAGTCGCTGCGCACCGGCGCGCCGCAGGCCGCCACCTTCAGCGGCGAGGACATGTTCGGCGAGCTGTACGACAGCGAGGAGAAGAAGGACGGGCTGGTCGGCATGGCCGAGGACGCCAGCCGTCCGCTCATCCCCGCGCTGGCGGCCGGCTTCGACTGGGCGGCCCACCACTCGGTGCTGGAGCTCGGCGGCTGTCGCGGCAACGTGCTGGCCGGGCTGGTCCGGGCCCATCCGCACCTGGACGCCCGCGTGTTCGATCTGCCACAGCTGGAGTCCGACTTCACCGCGCACATGGCGGCGATCGGGATGACCGGCAAGGTCGGGTTCCACGGCGGGGACTTCTTCGCGGGTCCGCTGCCCGAGGCCGATGTGCTGATGATCGGCCACTCGCTCATCGACTGGAACGACGAGCAGCGGCAGCGACTGGTCCGCAACGCCTTCGCGGCGGTGCGACCCGGTGGGGCGTTCCTGGTGTGGGACCCGGTCATCGTGGACGGGGAGGACAGCTACCTGAGGAACCTCATCCGCAGCCTCAACCTCCAGCTGATGACGCCGCACGGCACCGGGTACGACCTGGCCCAGTGCGCCGAGTGGATGCGGGCGGCCGGCTTCGCGTCCGTCAGCCACACCTCGCTCGGCCACGACGTCACCTTGGTCATCGCCAGGAAGGAGTGACCCGCGGCCGCGCGTTCCCCGGCGCCGGATGCCCGCGCCGCTTCGGCGTCGCAGGCGCCCGGGGCCCGCGCCGCTCAGCCGCGGATCCGGGACACGTGTTTCTCCTGGATCTCGCGGCTGCCGCGGACGAAGTCCAGCAGCAGCCGGAGTTCCGCCGCCGAGTAGCGCTGCAGCCCCTCGTTCGCCTCCTCGGCGAGCGGCCGGTAGATCTCGTCCGCGGCCTGGCGGGTGCGGTCGCTGGCCCGTACGACGGACCTGCGCCGGTCGGCCGGATCCGGCTCCCGGGTCAGATAGCCGAGCCGGTCCAGCCGGTCCAGCATGGCCGTGACGCTGCCGGTGGTGAGTCCGAGCGCCGCACCCAGTTCCCCGGGTGCGGCGCTCTCACGCTGCAGCAGCACATCCAGGCAGCGCAGATCGGTCTGGTTGATTCCCAGCCGGGCGGCGGCCGCCGCGTCGACCGCCTCCACCGCGCCCTGCAGGGCACGGATCTCGCCGGCGAGTTCCCAGCACAGCGCCTCTTTGCTCAGGCCGTCCGCAGCTTCACTTGACATTCAAGTATCTCGACCTTCAAGATAGAGGTACACCTTGAGAGTCAAGATAGTTGACCCCCAAGGAAAATCAAGCCGTATCAGATCGGGAATGTTGCCCGGGTTCCAGGAAGGAACACTGTGATGAACACCCCGCACCACACCGAACCGCACCACACCGCGACCGACGCCACCGCGACCGACGCCACCGCGCCCAGCGAGGACACCGTCCAGGTGGAGGCCTTCTACACCACGGAGAAGAAGCTCGGCCACTGGACCGAGGCCCGCCGGATCGATGTCCGGGCGAGGCGGTCCTCCCTCCATCTCGACCTGCGTTCCCACCGGATCCCCGAGGGCGAGATCGTGGTGCACCTGCACGCCGAGCGCTCCACGGTCAAGCTGCTGGTCCCGGACGGGGCCGTCGTGGACGAGACGGAACTGGAACTGCCGGACCGCTCGAAGGTCAAGGACGCCCAGCGGCACGCCCCCGCCGCCGACGACGGACGGCGGATCCGGCTCACCGGGCGGCTGCAGCACAGCGAGATCAGGATCTCCCGCGGCGGCATGGCCAACCTCAGCACGATGTTCACCCGCGAGTTCGTCGAGGAGGCCCGCAGGGCGCACCGCGAGGGCGACCACCCCGCTCTCCCCGACCCGTCCCTGCCCGGCCCGCGGCCGAAGGACGACGTCTGAGGGCCTGCCTGACGGCCTGTCTGACGGCCTGTCTGACGGCCTGTCTGACGGCTTTCGGCGACGTCTGACGGCCTTCGACAGAGTCTTGAGCGGCTCCCCCTAGGTTCGTGGCCTGCCCGTACACCCCCGGCGGGCAGGCCACGTCATACAGAGGGAGCCATTCGATGCCCCAGGACCAGACTGAAGCGCCATTCGCCGGCCTCGCGGTGACGTCGGCACCCGCCCCGGCCCCTGTCGACAGGGAAGGGGGCTCCCGGTGGAACTGAGCACGTTGGTGACGCTGCTGCTCGATCTGACGGTGATCGTCGTCTTGGCGCGCCTGCTCGGTGCGCTGGCCCGGCGCCTGAAGCAGCCTGCCGTGATCGGCGAGATCCTCGGCGGGATCCTCCTCGGGCCGACGCTGTTCCACGGCGGGATAACCGCCTTCCTCTTCCCCGCCGAGGTCCGGCCGTCCCTGACGATGCTGGCGAGCATCGGCGTATGTGTGTTCATGTTCCTCGTCGGCCTGGAGTTCGACCGCGATCTGTTGCGCGGTCAGGGCCGCATCGCGGCAGGCGTGTCGCTCAGCGCGGTCGTCCTGCCGTTCTCCCTCGGAGCGCTGCTCGCCCTGCACCTCGTGGACGACCATCCCACCGGGCACCGGCTCGCCTTCGTACTGTTCCTCGGTACGGCGATGTCCGTGACGGCGTTCCCCGTGCTCGCCCGCATCCTGACCGACAAGGGCCTTATCGACACCCCCATCGGCGGACTGGCACTCGCCGCCGCGGCGGTCGACGACGTGCTCGCCTGGACGATGCTGGCCGTCGTGGCGGCGCTGGCCGGAGCCGGCGGCGCCCCCTGGCACGTCCTGCTCGTCCTGCCCTACGCCGCCGCGATGCTGTGGGTCGTACGACCGCTGCTGGCCCGGTTGGCCGAGCGCGGTGCGGCGGCGGGTCGGCCCACCGGGTGGCCGGCCGACGCGGGCGTACTGCTCGCCGTCGCGGCCGGACTGCTGCTGTCGGCCCAGGCGACCGAATGGATGGGCCTGCATCTGATCTTCGGAGCGTTCCTCTTCGGCATCGTCATGCCGCGTCAGGGTGCCTCGAGGCTGCGCGCGCACGCCCTGCCCCGGGTCGAGCGGATCTGCTCGACCCTGCTGCTCCCGGTGTTCTTCATGGTCGCCGGCCTCAAGGTCGACCTGTCGTCGATGGACGCCACGGCCTTCGGCGAGCTGGGCCTGATCCTCCTGGTGGCGATCGGAGGCAAGTTCGTCGGCGCGTTCCTCGGGGCCCGGCTCAATGGCGTGCGACCGCGGCACTCGGTCGTGCTGGCCGTTCTCATCAACACCCGCGGCCTCACCGAGCTGATCGTGCTGACGGTCGGACTGCAGATCGGGGTGCTGGATCAGCCCCTCTATTCGCTCATGGTCGTGATGGCCCTGGTCACGACCGGCATGGCCGGCATCCTGCTGCCGTTCGTGTATCCCGATGAGCGGATACGTCAGGACCTGGCCGCCCGCGACCACGCGCCGCACGCGCCGGACCCCGACGGGACCGCCACCGCGGACGACACGTCAACGCTGTCCCGTTCCCGCCCACCGCTCCCCGAGAGGTAACCGTCCCACCCTCCACCCGACGCGGCTGAAGAGGCCGCCCACGGCCGGGCATGCCCAACCCCGTCCCCGGCCGTGGGCGGCCTCTCTGGCAGGACAGCCGCGGCGGCCAAGGCCCAGGGTCGCGAAAGTCCCGCACAGCACCCCCCAAGCGCCTGCACGCTCAAGTCGTACCGCCCCACCCGTACGCCCCACCCGTACGCCACACCCCTACGCCACACCCGTACGCCACACCCGTATCCCCCACCACACGCTCTGCGCGCATACCCGGCGCGCACGGCGAGCCGGGCGGGCCGGCTTCGGTAGCCGGTCCGCCCGGCTCGTGCCGGGAAGCGGGGGTTCAGCCCAGCGTGGCCTCCGCGAGCAGCTCCAGCTGGCTCGACTCCGCCGTGCAGGGGAAGATCAGCAGCTCGTCGCAGCCCGCCTCCGCGTACGCCGAGACGGTCTCGCGCAGCCCTTCGGCGCCGGTGATGACGGCCTTGGCGGCCATCTCGGCCTTGGGGCCGATGAAGGCGTAGTACGCCCGCAGGTAGCGCTCAGCCACCTCGCGGGAGCCAGGGCCCAGGCACGCGTAGATCAACGCGACCAGCCGGGGTTTCTCCGCGCGCCCCGCCGTCCGCCAGGCCTGGCGGGCCCGGTCGGCCAGTTCCGCGTACCCGGTGGCCGAGCTGCCCCCGGCGATCCAGCCGTCCGCGTGCCGGGCGGCCCTGGCCATGGCGGCCGGAGTGTGCCCGCCCACGATCAGCTCGGGGCCGTTGTCGTCCGGGAAGAACGGACCGATGCCGGGCACCGGTCCCTTGCCCGCCCAGATGGCCTTCATCTCGGTGATCATGTCGTCCAGCCGTCGGCCGCGGTCCCGGTAGGGCGCGCCGGTGGCCTGGAAGTCGTCCTCCCTGCCGCCGGCCGCCACTCCCAGCGTCAGCCGCCCGCCGGAGAGCGCGTGGACGGTGGCCGCCTGCTTGGCGAGCACCGCCGTGCCCGGCCGGTAGGCGGCGATCAGGATGCTGGAGGTCAGCCGGATCCGCTCGGTCACCGCGGCGGCGGCCGCGAGGGAGGTCAGGGACTCGTAGTTGTCGTACACCAGCCGGTCCAGCACGCCCAGACTGGCGAAGCCGTGGTTCTCGGCCTGCCTGGCCCAGGTGGTGAGCCGGTGCCCGTCGACGTCCGGCACGGTGGTGGGCAGCCCCACTCCTATCTCCATGGCGGGCTCCCTTCCCTCAGACGGGCTTGCGGGCGACGAGCAGAGTGTTGCCGAGCAGCAGCGGATGGCGGGTGACCTCGCTGAACCCGGCCACGCGCATCCACTGTTCGCAGTCGCCGGGGTGGTAACCCGCCCCGGCCGGAGTCATCACCAGCATGTGCAGGCTCGACACCAGCGCGGGCAGGTGGGGCTCGTCCCCCGGCATCGGGTCGTACACCAGCAGCGCACCACCCGGGTTGACGGCCTCGAAAGCCTTCGCCACCAGCTGCTTGCGTTCGTCGACCGAGAAGTCGGCGAGCACATGACCGATGACCAGCACGTCCGCGGCGGGCAGCGGGTCGGCGAAGAAGTCCCCGCCGGTGAACTCCAGCCTGCCGTCCACCCCCAGGGCCTTGGCGTGCTCCGCGCACGGCTCGGCGTTCTGGGGGCGGTCGAAGACCTGGCCGGTCAGCCCCGGCCTCGCCTGGAGGATGAGCCCGGCGAGGTTGCCGCGCGCACCGCCGATGTCCGCCAGGGTGCGGAACCCGCTGAAGTCGACCGCCTCCAGCAGTTGCGGCACCAGCGGGGAGCTGAGGGCGTCCTGCATGGCGAGAAACGTCTGCCGGGCCCGAGGATCGTTCAGCATCTCCTCGAAGTCGCCCTCGGCCTGCGGCTTGCCGGTGCGCAGCGCCTCGGTGAGCCGTCCCCAGGCGGGGTAGAGCACGAAGTTCGCCCCGTCCAGGAAGCCGCCCCGGTAGTTCTCGCCGCGCACCAGGCACGTCTGGGCCAGCGTGCTGTTGTGGTAGCGGCCGTCCTTCTTCTCCAGCAGCCCGAGGGCCACCAGGGCATCGAAGAAGTCGGTGGCGGCCCGCGCGTGCAGCCCGGTGGCGGCCCGCAGTTCCTCGGTCTCGGCGCTGCCTTCGGCGCTGTTCGCCACCGCGGTGAACACGCCGACCTCGAGAGCGCTGAGCAGCAGCTTGGAAACGGTGAAGCTGTGGCCGAGGCCGCTGATCTTGGTGATGTCCTCAGGGGAGACCGCTGTGTTCTGACTCGTCATCGGACCGGCGCTCCTTCCGCTCGCCGCAGGCCCAGGCGGGGCCCGAAGGACAGATACAGCCCGCCCACGGCGTTGGCCGGGCTCATCGGAGCCTGCTTCTGCTCGTGGACCTTGTTGAGGTTGGCCAGCGGGTTCGGGTCACCGCTCTCCGCGCCGTTGAGGTGGGCGTGGACGCTGGCGTACACGTCCTGTGCGTCGTCCATGTCGGCGATGCCGGTGACGATGCGGTCGAACGCCTCCTGCAGGTTGAGGTTGTCGCGCTGGTTCTGCGTGAGCCGCTGGGCGTTGTAGAAGTGGTGCTCCTTGCCGCGGTAGCTCTCGTAGAAGACGGACACCAGGACCAGCAGCCGTTCGTAGGCGTGCCGGTAGACGGTCTGGTAGAACTCCCAGGCGTCCTCCTCCGCGACCTCTCCGCGCAGCACGCTGGCCAGGCTGGCGGCGCTCAGCATCCCGCTGTACGTGGCCAGGTGGACCCCGGTGGACAGCAGCGGGTCCAGGAAGCAGGCCGCGTCACCGCTGAGCAGATAGCCGGGCCCGCAGAAGCGGTCGGCGGTGTACGAGTAGTCCTGTTCCACCTTCATTCCGGACACCTGCTCGGCGCCGTCCAGCAGTCCCGCCACGGTCGGGCACTCGGCGACGACCTGGTCGTAGACCTCCTGGATGCCGCCCTGGGCGCGCTTCTTCTCGTTGAAGATGTCGCGCCCGGTGACCAGTCCGACGCTGGTGGTCCCGTCGTGCAGCGGGATGACCCAGAACCAGCCGTCGGGAGCCGAGCACACCGCGATGGCGCCGTCCGGGCCCCGGTCGAGCCGCTTGACGCCCTTCCAGTAGCTCCAGGCGGCCACGTTCTGGAACACCTCGTGGTACTTCCGGCTGCGCTGCTGCCGGGCGGCGATCAGCCCGGTGCGGCCGGAGGCGTCGATCACGTAGTCGAAGGCGATCCGGCCGGACCGGCCGGGGTCCTTGGTGCCCACCCAACTGGCGGCCACCGGCCGGCCGTTCTCGAAGTGGACCTCCTTGACGGTGGTTTCCTCCACCACCGTCACCCCCAGCTCGGCCGCGTGCCGCAGCAGGATCTCGTCGAACTCCGAACGCACCACCTGCCAGGCGTTGGTGCCGTCCGTACCGAGACCGCTGAAGTTGACCTCCCACTCTTCCGGGCCCCAGAAGAAGTAGGCACCGCCCTTCGGTTGGAAGCCGTGACGGTTCACCTTGTCCCAGACACCGAGGTATTCGAGGATCGGCCGGCAGGAGGGCAGGATCGACTCGCCGATGTGGTAGCGCGGGAACTTGTCCCGTTCCAGCAGCGTGACCTCGAATCCCTCCTTGGCCAGCAGACCGGCCGCCGTGGAGCCGGCGGGACCTCCCCCGATGACAAGAATCTGGGTGGAGTCGCGCATGAGCTCTCCAATCTCTGCGTCCCCGGGACGCGGTAGCGGGATGGGATGCCGCTGACCACCGTCGCTTCGGCCACTGGAAGAGGGGTGGAGGTGGGCTCGATGCGCCCCTCCAGCGGGACACGAGCTGGATTCGGCCACCTGATGGCCTAATGGGCCCCGCTCACCACAAGCAAAAGGAGTGACCCGATGAGGACGTCGTTGAACGCGCGTAGATGGGCTGCGGGGACCGCGGCATCCGCGTTGCTGGTAGTCGGCCTGGGAAGCGTCGGAAACGCCACCGAAGCCAAGAAGGACAAGGGTGACGTAGTCGCGGCGGCGACCCGCTACGGGCAGCCGAACCTGTACACCAGCGACGTCGACAAGATGCTCGATTTCTACAGCAAGGCGCTGGGCTTCACGGTGGATCACCGGTTCCCGGCGGAAGGACCCGCGGTGTTCGGCACCGTGAGCAAGGGGGGCACTTACTACATCACCTTCACCACGTACGACACGATCCGGACGTACACGGGCCTGAAGCACATCCAGAAGTCCGGGTTCAAGCAGTCGGACATCGCCGTGCTCGTCGACAACGTCGACCAGGCATTCGCCAAGGCCAAGAACGCCGGGGCGCATGTGCTCATGGCCCCCAAGGACCAGCCGTGGGGCGAGCGTCAGGCCTACATCTGTGACCCCGAGGGCAACCTCGTGCAGATCTCCACGCACACCGAGGGCTGATCACGCACACCGAGGGCTGATCACGAGCGCTCAGGAGCACGACGAGAGAGAGCCGGCAGGGCGCGTGCCCTGCCGGCTCCACCGGCCGCCGTCCGTCACAGGGCGGCGGCCGTCGCGTTCTCGGTCACCCGCTCCTCCCAGGAAACCCGGTACGAGTACACGGGAACGGTCGCCTTGACGCCGAGCTTCAGGAAGAACGGCAGGACCAGGTCCCGTACCGAGCGCTGGAAGCCGTTGGCCGCCGCCTTCTGGTTGCCGGTCCTGCGGCCCTCCTTGATGATCTTCTCCACCCGCTCCTGGCGGAGGGACTGGAAGGCCGCGAAGGCCTGCTGCGGGGTGGGAAGGTCGCGCAGGCACTTGGCCAGGACGATCGCGTCCTCCATGGCCATGGAGGCCCCTTGCCCCACGTGCGGCGAGGTGGCGTGGGCGGCGTCGCCGACGAGGCAGACCCTGCCCCGGTGCCACAGCGGCAACGTGAGCATGTCGTAGATGGGGTAGCCGATGATGCCGCTCGCCGTGGAGTCGATGATGGCCGAGACGGGGTGGTGATCCTTGCGGTGGCGTTCCAGCAGCCGGGACTTCCACTCCTCGTGGGGAGTCCGCTCCGTCTCGCCCCGCGCGGGTTCCTTGGCCTGGTGGTAGTTCTCGAACCAGTAGACCTCTCCGCCCGGAATGGTCTGGTAGCCGAAGAAGCCCTTGTAGCAGAAGGACATCCGCATGACCCCGTCGGCCGGCGCGGCGTCCTTGGAACGGGTGTACCCGGCCGTGCCGATCACACCGGTGTACTCGGGGTGGGGAGCGTCGGGCATCACGGTGTACCGGGTCTTGGAGTGGATGCCGTCGCAGCCGATCAGGATGTCCGCCTCGGCGGTGGTGCCGTCGGCGAAGCGCACCCGGACACCGTCGCCGACCTCCTCCACACTCTCGAAGAACTTGCCGTACTCCACCCGGATTCCGCGGTTCACCGCGGCCTCGCGCAGGGCCTGGTTGAGCAGGCCCCGCTTCAGCAGCAGGGTCTCGGCGGGGTTCTCGCCGAGCTTCTTGCCGTGATGGTTGAGGAAGGCGGTGCTGGTGGTCTGGCTTCCCACGCGTTCGACGTCTTCGCGGACACCCAGGGTGTCCAGTACGGCCAGTCCGTTGGGTGCCAGGTTCAGAAAGGCACCGACGTCGTCACGGGGCTTTTCACTTCCCTCGTAGATGACGGCTTCGATTCCCGCCTTCTGCAGGAACATGGCCAAGACCGGCCCGGCGATACCGCAGCCGATCAGGGCCGCACTCCTTGTCCGGGTCGTCTCCACGTCACGCATCAGTCCACCTCGTCGTCTTGGATCGGCCCGCGGGCCGGCGCGGCACTACTGGCGCGTGACCGTAGCAACGCTCTGTGGGGATTCCGGTCGAAATCTGCTGGAGTGCGGCTGCGCTGTGCGGGGTGTTCATCACAGTGTTCCTCCTGGAACCCGGGCAACATTCCCGTTTTCGAAAAGGGCAACTCTCCTTGAGGGCCAACTCCCTTGACCGTCAAGGCACTTCTTTATCTTGAGGGTCGAGATACTTGATTGTCAAGTGAAGGCCGGGAAGTCCGGGCCCGAGTCGTTGCGCGGGGGCACTCCAGCGAGGGGCGTCAGTGGTGGGCGCTGTCGATCGTCCGCGGGGCGCCGCTCTCCGTACCCGGCTCCACAACGGTGAACTGCCCCATCATGCCCAGGTCTTCATGACGGAGAATGTGGCAGTGATACATGTACGGGGTCTTCGCGTCGGTGTGGGGCGGCAGCGCGACCGCCAGCCGCACGGTGTCTCCCGGAGGCACGCGCACGGTGTCCTTCGGCCCGCGCAGCCACGCGTCGGGCTTCTTCCCCGCGTACTCGATGACGTTGAAGGTGGCTCCGTGGACGTGGAAGTTGTGCACCACCTCCGCGTCGCCGGTCACCTCCCAGATCTCGACCTCCCCGGCCGGACACACCTCGTCGATGCGGCTCATGTCCATGCTCTTGCCGTTGATCGTGAAGCTGTTGAACGCGAAGCTGCGGGTGCGCGCCTTCTCGGGAACGCTGATCGCGGAGGGAGCCCCGCGCAGGGTGTCGGGCAGTGGGCGGGACTCGGTGAGCCGGTCACGCGCCCGCACCTCGATCATGTCGAAGGTGTCCTCCTGGCCGCCGAGTCGGGCGGTCGGGAACTGCAGACCGAGCTCGGGCTCGAAACTGCGCAGCACGACCCGTTCCCCCGGTTTGAAGGCCACCACTATCTCGGCGCGTTCACCGGGGGTGAGCTGCAGCCGTCGCAGCGGTAGGGGCTTCTCCAGCAACCCGTTCTCCTGGGCGACCAGGTGGAACTCCCGGCTGTCGGTGAATCCCAGGTTGTAGGTCCTGGCGCCGGAGCCGTTCAGCAGCCTGAACCGCACCAGTGTGGTGGAGACCTGGACGTGCGGGTCATAGGTGCCGTTCACCAGGATGGTGTCACCGAGCACACCCGGACTGCCCACGCCCGCCAGGCTCTGCATGAAGGTGGCCCCGCTCAGATCGAGGGTGCCGTCGTCGTTGAACTGCCGGTCCTGCAGGATCAGCGGAATGTCGTCCACACCATAGGAGTTGGGGAGACCGGACCGGTCCGCCTCGTCGTCCTCGATGATGAACATGCCGGCGAGGCCCCGCAGTACGTGGTCGGCCGTGCTTCCGTGCGGATGCGGGTGGTACCAGAGCGTCGCGGCCGGCTGGCTGATCTCCCACTCGGGGTTCCAGTCGGCTCCGGGCCGCACCATCTGGTGCGGGCCGCCGTCCATTTCGGCGGGCAGATGCATGCCGTGCCAGTGCAGTGTGGTCGCGTCCGGAAGGCTGTTGGTGAGCGACACCGACACCTTCTGTCCGCGGCGCGCCCGTAGCGTGGGCCCCAGGAGGGCGCCGTTGATCCCCCAGGTCGGCGTCTGCTTGCCGGGCAGCAGCTTGCTCTCGCCGGTCTGGGCGGTCAGCCGGAACACACGGCGTCCGGATCCGTCGGGCTTCCCCTCCAACAGCGGGGGGATCCGCACCTTGTTGGCGAACGAGAGTTCACCGACATTGCTCAACTTGCGTCCGTTGTAGACCACGGCGAAGTTGGCCGCGTAGGCGCCGGCGCCCAGCAGGCCGACGCCCATGACACCGCCCGTGATCAGCAGAATCCTGCGTCGGATCGTCCGTGGGCGCTTCGTCGGCGCCTTCTGGCCGGGTCCGCTCTCGCCGCCGCGCACCACGGCCGATTCGTCCTCCCCGCTTCCCTTGTGATGGTCGGTCGTGGAACTGTGGCTACCAGTCATGGGGCAATCATCGGGTCGCCCACTGGAGTCTTGCCTGAATATTGCTCGACTCCGGCTCAATTCCGTGGCCTCGCGCCGGCCACACCCTCCCGCTTTTCGACCCGCTCGAGCGGTTCTCGAGGGGTGCCCCGCATGCTCCCGTACGTCCCCGTGCCCGCCACCGGATCAGGAGTCGACGTGCCCCCTTCCCGTACCGCACTGGTGACCGGAGCGAACCGGGGGCTGGGCCTCGCGGTGGCCGCCCAGTTGCACGCCCGGGGACACCGGGTTCTGCTGGCCGCACGCGACGAGCGCGCGGCGGCCGAGGCCGCCGATCGACTGGGCGGCCAAGCCGTCCCCCTCGCGCTCGACGTCACCGACCAGGAGTCGGTGGACCGGGCGGTCAAGTACACCGGAGCCGTGGACGTCCTCATCAACAACGCCGGTGTGCAGCTGGACTGGGGGGAGTCCCCCTCGGCCGTCGACCTGGACCGGGTGCGGCACACCCTCGAGGTGAACCTACTGGGCGCCTGGCGGATGGCCCAGGCGTTCCTGCCGGGCATGGTGGATCGCGGCTGGGGCAGGGTGGTCAACGTCTCCAGTGGCGCCGCGTCCTTCGCGTACGGCCCCGCGGCACAGTGCCCCGCCTACTCGGCGTCCAAGACGGCGCTGAACGCGCTGACCGTGATGCTGGCGAAGGAGACGGAGGGCACCGGGGTGCTGGTGAACTCCATCAACCCGGGGATGGTCAGGACCCGGATGCGCCCGGACGCCGAACAGTCCCCCCAGGAGGCCGCGCGGCACATCGCCGACGCCGCCACGCTGCCGGACGACGGGCCTTCGGGGGTCTTCCTGCGCAGGGACACCACCATTCCGTGGTGAAACCCCGGTGGCCGGGGCGGACCGCGTGATTCTAGTCAGGCTGTATACCGGCACGAGTGCCCGGTGAGTTGATGACCCCCCATCGTCCGACAAGGGGATCGCGACCATCATGTCTACTCGTCCGCCCGACTCCGTTTCCGCTGAGCGGTCCGAACACGCCGGTGTCTTCTCCAAAATGGCGGGGTTCGCCGGTCGGCACCGATGGACAGCTCTGATCCTGTGGCTGGTTGTGCTCGTCGGCGTCTGGGTCGGCGCCTCGCGAGCGGGCGACCACTACCGCGACGACTACTCACTGCCGGGCACCCAGACCCAGCAAGCCCTTGAGGTGCTGCGGGAACACGGTGCGCAGAACGCCTGGAACACCGTCGAGATCGTGCTGCACGACAAGAACGGGCTCCGCGGCTCCGGAACCGAGTCCGATGTGGCCCGGATGCTGGAGCAGGTGGCCGAGCTGCCGGGCGTGGTCCAGGTCCGCAGCCCCTACGAGGACGAGTCCGCGATCTCGTCCGACGGCACCATCGGGTACGCCACCGTGGTCCTGGACCGTCCGGCCGAAGATGTGCCTGCCGAGCGGACCGAGCGGCTCCTGGAGACCGCGCGGGAAATACAGACGGACCGGCTGCAGGTGGAACTGGGCGGAGGCGCCGCGCGCAAACTGGCCGAGGGTCAGGGCGGCGGCGCGGAGGGAGCCGGGATCTTCGCGGCGCTGGTGATCCTGCTGTTCATGTTCGGCACGGTCATCGCCGCGGGCCTTCCGGTGATCACCGCCGTGTTCGCGGTCGGAACCACGCTGGGCATCATCGTGCTCGCCTCGCACCAGTTCACCATCGCCAGCTACTCCCCCTATGTGATGACCCTGGTCGGCCTGGGCGTGGGCATCGACTACGCGCTGCTGATCTTCGCCCGCTACCGGACCGAGCTCGTCAAGGGCGTGGCCCCGGACCAGGCCTCGCGCGGCGCGTTGGAGGCGGCCGGCCGGACCGTCCTCTTCGCCGGCTGCACGGTGATCATCGCCCTGCTCGGCCTGGTCGCGCTCGGTCTCGGCGCGCTGCGGGGCATGGCGCTCTCGGTCGCGCTGACCGTGCTGCTCACCATGCTGGCCTCGCTGACGCTGCTGCCCGCGCTGCTCGCGATCTTCGGCAAGCGGTTCGCCCGGCAGTTCACGGAGCGGGCCCGCAAGCGTGCGGCCAAGGGCAGGGCGGAGGAGGGCGCCCGGTGGCGCGCCTGGGGACAGGCCGTACAGCGGCGTCCGTGGGCCGCGCTGGTGGTGCCCGTGGTGGCGCTGGGCGCTCTCGCGGTCCCCGTGGCGGATCTGCGGCTCGGCCTCGCGGACGCCGGCAACGACCCGGAGGGCACCACCAGCCGCGTGGCGTACGACCTGCTCGCGGAGGGGTTCGGCCCGGGATTCAACGGCCCTCTGGTCATCGTGGCCGACGGTGGCGAGGGCGGCGACGCCGTGCGGGCGGCCCAGGCGGCCGCGGACACGCTCGGCGACACCCCGGGCATCGCCATGGTCAACGACCCGTTCCCCACCGAGGACGGCGCGGCCGCCATGGTCATCGCCGTCCCGAAGACCGCTCCGCAGGACACCGCGACCAAGGAGCTGGTGCACCGGCTGCGCGACGATGTGCTGCCGAAGGTGACGGAGCGGACCGACGTCACCTACCTGGTCGGCGGGGCGACGGCGTCCGTGGTGGACTTCTCCGACTCCATCGAGGGACGCATGCCGCTGTTCGTGGTGATCGTGATCGGACTCTCGGTGGTCCTGCTGATGGCGGTGTTCCGCTCGGTGCTGATCCCGCTGAAGGCCGCCGTGCTCAATCTCCTGAGCGTCGGTGCCGCGCTGGGCGCGGTCGCCCTGGTGTTCCAGCACGGCTGGTTCGGCGCGGAGCCGGGCCCCATCGAGGCGTTCCTGCCGACCATGATCTTCGCCATCGTCTTCGGTCTGTCCATGGACTACGAGATCTTCCTGGTCTCCCGGATGCGCGAGGAGTGGCTCCGCTCCAAGGACGCGGCCAAGGCGGTCCGGGAAGGGCTGGCGCACACCGGAGCGGTCGTCACCGCGGCCGGCGCCGTCATGATCGTGGTGTTCGGCGCCTTCATGCTCAGCCAGGACCGCATGCTGCGGCAGTTCGGTTTCGGTCTCGCGGTGGCGATCTTCATCGACGCCGTCGTCATCCGCTGTCTCATCCTGCCGGCGGCCATGCGGCTGATGGGCCGCCACGCCTGGTGGCTGCCGCGGGTGCTGGCCAGGGCACTTCCGGAGGTGAAGGTGGAGAAGCACTGAGCCGCGTCCGCCCGGCGGCAGCGGCCGCCGGGCGGACGTACCGAACAGGACGTACCGAACAGGACGTACCGAACAGGACGTACCTAACAGCCGCACCGGCGCGGGACCGCGCGGGTGCGGCGGGAATCACCAGGTGACCGGCAACGAGAGCAGTCCGCGGGAGACCGGGTGGTCCTTCCAGCGCAGCTCGTGCTCGGGGACGGCCAGCCGGATCGTGGGCAGCCTCCTGAGCAGGGTGGCCACGGCCACCTGGAGCTCCATCCGGGCCATCTGGGCGCCCAGACAGCGGTGAACGCCGTAGCCGAAGGCGAGATGGGAATTGGCCTCGCGGGCCACATCCACCCGCTCGGGTGCGTGGAAGACCGACGCGTCGTGGTTGGCCGAGCCGATCGCGGGGACCACGGCCTCACCCGCCCGTACGGTGACGCCGCCCAGGTCGACATCCTCCAGGGCGACCCTGGGCAGCGCTCCGCTGATCGCCGACGGGTTGTAGCGCGGCAGTTCCTCCACCGCGGTGGGCACGAGCTCGGGACGGGCGCGCAGCCGGTCCAGCTCGGCGGAGTGGAGCAGCAGGGTCAGTATCCCGCTGGAGATGGCGTTGACCGTGCTGAGGTAACCGGCGGTGAGCAGCAGGAAGGCGAAGCCGATCAGCTCCTTCTCGGTCAGCCTTCCGCCCTCGTCGCGCTCGGCGACCAGGGCGCCCAGCAGATCGTCGCCGGGGCGTTCGCGGCGCTCACCGATCATGCCGGCGACGTACTCCTCGAGGTGGCCTCGTGCGGCCTTGATCTCTTCCTGGGAATGCCTCGTCATGCTGAAAGCGGTGTCCGTCCACGCGCACAGCTGTGGACTGTCCTGCTGTGGAACTCCGAGGAGTTCCAGCACCAGCATGAGAGGCACGGGTAACGCGAGCCCGGGCAGCAGATCGCCCGGGGGACCCGCCTGGACGAGGTCGTCGACCGGGTATGCCCCGGCCGGCGGATACCCCGGCCGGCGGATACCCCGGCCGGCGGATACCCCGGCCGGCGGATACCCCGGCCGGCGGATACCCCGGCCGGCGGATACCCCGGCCGGCGGATACCCCGGCCTGCGGATACCCCGGCCTGCGGATACCCCGGCCTGCGGATACCCCGGCCTGCGGATGCCGCGGCCGGCGGATGCCGCGGCCGGCGGATGCCGCGGCCACACAGGGTTCCGAGCCCCTGAGCCCGGACCGTGTCCGGGAAGCACGAAGGGCCCCAGCCACCGAAGCGTGTCCAAGGAGGTCGTGTTCCGTGTCAGAGCTCGCAGGATGGGTGGAGTTCGAGCATGCGCTCCCCGAAGGGCGGGACGCCATCGCGTCGATGGTCCGCGCGCTGCGCGCGGGCGACGCCGCGGGCGCCCGGTTCTGGACGGGGCCCGGAGCCGTCCTCGGCCTGCGCCCGTCCTCGGCCTGCGCCCGTCGCCGGCCGGCGCCCTGGACGCGGCCCCCGGACCGCTGGCGGGAGGGGAGGGCCCCGGCGCCCCCGTCTCGGCCGTCGTGTCGTTCGCCGGAGTATGCGACAACCGCGCCGAGTTGCCGCGGTCCCGTCCCGGTACGGCCGCCTCGGGCGCCGAAGCTGTCCTGCGGTCCTGGCTGGCGCTGGGCCGCGGCACCGTAGACCGGCTGCGCGGCTCCTACGCCCTTGCTGTGTGGGAGCCGGGGCGCGCGGAGCTGACCCTGGTCCGGGACCGGATGGGCACCCGCCCGCTGCACTACGTCCAGTTGGCGACCGGCGTGCTCTTCGCCTCCCGGCCCGACGCCCTGATGGCCCATCCGCTGGTGCGTGCGCGGCTGGACGAGGACGCCCCGCGCATGGTGCTGGCCGGCATCAACGTGCCGGGAAAGACGGTGTTCCGGGACATCCGGGAGGTCCCGGCGGGCCACCTCGTACGGTTCTCCCGGTCCGGCCGTACCGAGCACCGGTACTGGCGGCCGACAGCGGCGGAGCACCACGACGACATCCCCACCACCACCCGGCGGGTCCGCGAACTGCTGGCCGACGCCGTGGGTGAGGAGAGCGGCTGCCCGGACGGCCGCGTCGGCAGTCTGATGTCCGGTGAGCTGGACTCCAGCGCGCTCGCCGCGCTGCTCGCCGGACGGCACAACCGCCCGGTGCCCACCTTCGCGGTCGACTACCAGGGGTACGAGGAGAACTTCCGGCCGCACATCGTCCGGCCGGAACCCGACAGCCCGTTCGTCCGCGACATGGCCGCCCATCTGGGAACCGACCGCACCGACGTGGTCCTCACCACCGGTGACCTCACCCGCGCCGAGGTATGGGCCCGCCTGGTGGCGGAGCTGGACCAGCCACGGCTGTTCGCGGACACCGAGCCCTCGATGGCCCTGCTGTACCGGGCCGTCGGGGGCGGGTCGAGGTCCTGCTGAGCGGTGAGGGCGCGGACGAGCTCTTCGGGGGCTTCCCGTGGTTCCACCATCCGCGCCGGGCGCAGGCTCCCGACTTCCCGTGGACGCCGACCACCGACGAGCTGGTCGGCACGCTGTTCGCCCCGGCGATAAAGGAACTCGAGGTCCTCGCGTTCCGGGCCGACCACTACCGTGACGCCCTCGCGGAGATTCCCGGCCTGCCCGGGGAGGAGCCGCTGGAGCGGCGGATGCGCGAGCTGACTTATCTGTTCGTCACCCGCTTCCTGCCCGAGCAACTGGATCGGGCCCACCGGTTCGGCGCGGCGGTCGCAGTCGACGTACGGCTGCCGTTCTGCGATCACCGGCTGGTGGAGTACGCCCTCAACATCCCCTGGAGCACCAAGACGTTCGACGGGTGGGAGAAGAGCGTGCTCCGCGCCGCCGTTGCGGATCTGCTGCCCGCGTCGGTGCTGGAGCGCCGGAAGTCCGGCTACCCCATGACGCACGACGACGGCTACGACCTGAAGCTCCGCACCGAACTGGGCGAGTTGGCCAACCGGCCGGACGCGCCGGTGCTGCCGCTGTTGGACATGGACGTGGTGCGCGGACTGCGGCGGGACCCGGCCGGGGAGCCCCGGCTCAGCCGCACCGAGCTGGAACTGGCGCTCAAGCTCAACACCTGGCTGGAACACCACGAGCTCACCCTGCCGGGCTGACACCCCGGTCCGGCGTCACGAGGAAGCCGCCGGGACGCCCCACGCGTCCCGGCGGCTCGCTAGGGCGTGTTGCGAAAGTCCCGTCTGCCCCGCGACGCCATGCACGCTCCCCCGCTCTCGGCTCCGCTCGAGCGGGAGGGACCCCCACCGCCGCACCGGGCACACACCCAAGTACATCCAAGTGCGAGGGTGTATGCCCGGCACACCGAGGGCACGCAACTACGCGGACATCAGCCGCTGCCGCGGGCGCGGGGCCGCCCTCCGGGCGACGACGGGAAGGTGACGACAGGCCCTGGTGACACCGGCGGACTCAGGGCCCTACCGGGCGGACGTGCCCTGCAGCAGGCATACGGTCTGTGTCAGCCGCATCTCTCCGCCGCGCCGGTACGGGGCCAGGAGGCGCCGGTTCTCGACGTGCTCCTCGCTGTGCTCGAACCGATGGAAGCTGGGCGCATCGACCCAGTCGGTGACGACGTAGTAGACGTCCTCCTCGTCCGCCGACCGGGCGAGGGACTGGCAGAGATTGCCCGGCTGGGCGGCGATGCCCCTGCCCACCTCCTGCCACACCTTCTCGAACTCGGCGCCCCGGCCAGGGACTGTCTCCATGCGGAGCATCACACGGAAAGGAAGGGAATCCGGCATCTGACTGGCCTCCGACGCGTGACGGGGTCGACTCGGGGCGCCCAGTCTCCGTGACTCGGCTCGACGGCAGCTCGAGGGACACCTCGACTCGTCCTCGACCGGTCTCCGACACCGCGGCGGGAGTCTCTCCTTCTCTCCCCGTGCTCTCCCAGTGACCCCTTGGAGGATCCATGACCGCGCCGCCGGCCCAGTCCCCCACCGTCCAGCCGTCGGGTCCGTCCGGACGTACCGGCCGACGAGGTCCCCTGGGTTGGCCTCGCTGGTTCACCACGTTGTTCGGCACCGACATCTGGGAGCGGTTCAGCTTCTACGGGATGACCGCGATCCTCGTCCTCTACGCCACGGAGCCGACCGCCGACGGTGGGCTCGGGATGACCAACGAGGACGCCACGCTGCTCTTCGGCCTGTACATGGCCTCGGTGTTCCTCTGCTCCGTACCTGGCGGCTGGCTCGGCGACCGGCTGTTCGGTTCCTCTCGCGCCGTCCTGTACGGGGGCGTTCTGATCGGGCTCGGGCATCTGTCGCTGGCCCTGCCCGGACAGGCGTTCTTCTATCCGGGGCTGCTGCTGATCGCGGGCGGCACCGGGCTGCTCAAGCCCAACATGGCCAATCTGCTGAGCGCCTTCTACGCTCCTGGGGACCGGGCCGGCCGGGACGCCGGATTCGCGATCTTCTATATGAGCGTCCAGGTCAGCGCGCTGGTGGCGCCCGTCGTGGTCGGGGCGGTCGGCGAGACCGTCGACTGGCATCTGGGTTTCGGGCTCGCGGCCGTCGGCATGGCCATCGGGCTGCTCCAGTACGCGCGCGGCTCGCACCACTTCGGTGAGACCGGCCGGGCACCCGAACGCGCCGCCACCCCCGCCCAGCGGACCCGGGTGCTGCGGGCCAGCGGTCTCACGCTGGCCGTGGTCGTCATCGCCTACGGCGCGGACGCGGCCGCGGGGTCCTTCAGGATCGCTCATGTCATGGGGCTGATCGGGCTGCTGACCGTCGTCGTACCTGTGGTCTTCTTCTGGCGGCTGATCCGCAACCCGCTGCTGACCCCGCCGGAGCGGGTCCGGGTGAAGACCTACATCTGGCTGTTCCTGGCCTCGGCCCTGTTC
Organism: Streptomyces capitiformicae; assembly: GCF_002214185.1. NCBI lineage: Bacteria > Bacillati > Actinomycetota > Actinomycetes > Kitasatosporales > Streptomycetaceae > Streptomyces > Streptomyces capitiformicae. Next base: position 1,280,309 of record NZ_CP022161.1, read on the forward strand.
TGGGCGATGTTCCTGCAGGGCGGCTCCGTCTTCTCGATCTTCGCCAAGGAGTCCACGGACCGCTCGGTGCTCGGCTTCACCGTGCCCACCAGCTGGTTCCAGTCCGCGACACCGCTGTTCGTGCTGCTCACCGCCCCGCTGTTCGCCTCGCTGTGGAAGCGCGCGGGGGACCGGATCGGCACCGCCGTCAAGTTCGGTATCGGCATGGCGTGCACCGCGGTCGCCTTCGGTGTGATGGCGCTGGCCGCGTGGCGGGCCGCGTCGGCGGAGGGCGGCCTGGTGTCACCGTGGTGGCTGGTGATCGCGTTCCTGCTGCTGGCCGCCGGGGAAGTGGCTTTCGCCCCGGTCGGGATGAGCGCCACCACCGCCGTGGCACCGGCGACCTTCGTCAGCCAGATGGTGGGATTGTTCTGGCTGGCCGGAGCGCTTGGCGGCGGCCTGGGCGGCAACGCCCTGAAGGTGTCGGGCGACGAGTCGCCGTCCGCCGGCTATTTCCTCGCGTTGAGCCTGGTCACGCTGGCGGCCGCGGTGGCCCTGGTACTGGCCCGCGGGCCGCTGGGCCGGCGGCTGGGCGTGTGACCACCGCCCCGGCGCCCCTGTCCCAGACCTGTCCCTGGAGGTGTTCGCCTTGACAGTACCGACAGCAACCATCGCTCCGGCACCGGAGCGGGAACGGCACGCACGGCAGGACCGTGATGCCCACGAGACCCCGGCCCGCGGACCACGGCCCCACGAGCCCGAGCCCAGGACCGCCCAGCAGCCGGTCCTACTGGCCGGCGAGGACGAGGACGCCTGCCGCGAGGAGCCGCACATCTGGCGGGGCATCGACTGACGACCCCGGTGATCCGATCGCCCGCGAGGCGGGGAATGCGACTCACCGGAACACCCACCGGCGCGCCCCCGCCCCGCGGACGATCGGATCACCGCCGTGAAGCCCCAGGACGGTGGCGGGGATGCACAACAGTGCCGCCGCCGTGGTCGCGTGCCACGCCGGGTGCGACGGTCCACCGGTGCGTAGCGCGGACCTTGATCGAGGGCGGCGGCGACCTGGAGACCGCTTACGCCGTGCAGCAGTTGGGCGTCCGGCGCGGCCAGGACACGGGCCGCCGGATCGTCGGCCGCAAGATCGGTCTGACCTCCGTGGCCGTACAGCGCCAACTGGGCGTGGATCAGCCCGACTTCGGGGCCGACGGCGTCCGCGACCGCTTCCGCGCCTACCGCGACGTACTCGATCCCACCACCGAACTCGGCATCCACGCCCACCACAACCTCGCCCTCGGTGTGGCCAACACCGTCGTCGCCGTCGAGAGCGGCGCGGCCCGGGTCGACGCCTCGCTCGCCGGGCAGGGCGCGGGCGCGGGCGCGGGCAACTGCCCCTGGAGGCGTTCGTCGCGGTCGCCGACCTGATGGGCTGGGCTCACGCCTGCGACCTGTTCCCGCTGATGGACGCCGCCGACGACCTCGTACGACCGCTGCAGGACCGCGAGGTGCGGGTGGACCGCGAGACCCTCAGCCTCGGCTACGCGGGCGTGTACTCCAGCTTCCTGCGCCACGCCGAGACCGCCGCCACCCGCTACGGCCTGGACACCCGAAGCATCCTCGTCGAGGTCGGCCGGCGCGGCATGGTCGGCGGCCAGGAAGACATGATCACGGACATCGCGCTGGACCTGGTGACTGGCAACACCGGCGCCGACCAGGGCTGACGAGGTCGTACGGCCGCCCGCCGGAGCGTCGGTGGGCGGCCGTACCCTTGCCTCCGTGGAGGACTACGACATCCTGGACACGCCGGACAGCGACGCCTCGGACGGGCCGTCGCCGCGCCCGCGGTCGCTCATGCTCGCCTTCTTCGGCAACCACGTCGTCGAAGAGGAGGACCGTGACCTGTGCGTGTACTCGGGCAGCATCATCGACGTGCTCGGCCGCGTCGGCGTCGGTGAACAGGCCGTACGTTCCACGCTGACCCGCATGGTCAACCGCGGCCTGCTGCGACGCCAACGCGAGGGCCGCAAGATGTACTTCGGCCTGACCCGGCAGGCGACGCGCGTCCTGCTGGACGGCCGCACCCGTATCTGGAAACAGGGCGCCGTCAACGACGACTGGGACGGCACCTGGACCCTGCTCGGCTTCTCCCTGCCCGACTCCTGGAAGCGCCAGCGCCACGATCTGCGCTCACGGCTCACCTGGTCCGGATTCGGCGCGCTGTACAGCGGGTTGTGGATCGCTCCCGGTGAGGTCGACGTCACCGGTGTCGTCGCGGAGCTCGGGCTCACCGACCACGTCAAGATCTTCCATGCTCAGGCCGAGGTGTCCACCGACATCGATCTGATGGTCCGTGACACCTGGGACCTGGAATCCATCGCCGCCCGCTATGTCACCTTCGGCAAGCGGTGGACGCCCCACCTGGGCGGGGGCGTCGGGGACGACCCGATCGGCACCCGGCTGCGGCTGGTCAGCGAATGGCTGTGGACCATCCGTACCGACCCCCGGCTGCCCACCCGGCACCTTCCCCCGTCCTGGCCGGCCCGCCCGGCCCAGGAGACCTTCCGACGCGTCGCCGAACAGGTCACGGAGCCCGCCCGGGACGTTGCCCGCGAGCTGCTGGACACGGTCCCGGCGCGCTGAGCCGGGCCGGGCCACGGCCGGTCACGGGCGTTCAGCGGACCAGTCGGGCGGGCTCGGCGGCCTTGCCCAGCAGCCACTCCAGGGGGCCGCGCCGGAAGAAGCGGGACCAGAGCGTGGCGAAGACCGTCACGGCGACGAGGAAGCCGAGCAGCACGTGCGGCGGGGAACCGGGCAGTTCCTCGATGCCGAGGGCCTGGATGCCGACGACGTGGAGGACGTACGCGGTCAGGGACATCGTGCCGACGGTGATGACCGGTCGGGCGAGGCGGTGCAGACGCGGGAAGGCGTCCACGGCGGCCAGGCAGGCGATCAGGACGAGGACCGCGACACCGGAGTTGCCCACGATGGACAGTGTCGTCTCGCTGTGCGGCGCGGCCACCAGAAGCTCGGCCGGGCTGTCACCGCTCGGGTAGCCCCAGGTGTCGGACCACCAGGCCGACGCTGCCGAACCGCCGTCCTCCCCACCCGACTCGGCGACCGCCGCGAGGGCGCCGGGAACCAGATGCAGGGCCAGCCAGGAGCCGCCGTACCCGAGGACGGCGAGACCGGCACCGGTGAGCGCGAGACGCAGGCGTACGGCGGTGGCGGCCGGATCGAGGCGGGCCACGGCCATGCCGGCGACGACGAAGGGGATCCAGGTCAGGGCGGGGTAGCTGCCGGTGAAGAGGAGCGACAGGAGGCCGTCGGCGTCGGCGGGCCAGGTCCAAATGCCGCCGGGTTCGTCGGCGTCGAGCGCGCGATGGACGACGTACAGGATCTGCGGCAGGACCAGCGCGGCGGCTCCGGCGATGATCGCCAGCGGGCGGGCGCCCAGCCGGTACAGGGGCAGGACGAGCAGGAAGTACAGGCCGTAGAAGGCGAGGATGACCTCGACCGCGGTGCCGGTCAGGGTGAGTCCGGTGCCCACGACGAGCAGGACGAGCGCCCGGATCACCACCTTGGCGACGGCCTGCCGGCCCGCCCGGCCCGTCTTCGGGGCGTGCCGACCGGTGATCAGGATGATCGAGAAGCCGGCCAGGAAGGCGAAGAGCGCGGAGGCCCGGCCGTGCGACAGCTCCATGACGAAGCCGACCGCTCCGCCCTCCGAGGGGTCGGGCCCGACATGCGCGGCGTACATCCCGAACACCGCGAGCCCTCTGGCCAGGTCCACACCGATCAGCCGGCCTGTCGAGGCGCCGGGGCTGGGGGTTCCGGAGGTATGGGGCGAGACAGCGGCCGGTTTCCCGGTCGCCGGGTCGACTGCGTTCTGGGTCATGCCTTCAGGCTGGGGAGGGGCCCGAGCGCGGAGTATCCGGCAGGTGTCCGGTCCGACCCCGCCACCCGGCGGGGCGCGCGCCACCTCGCGGGGGCGCTCCGGTTCTCGTGTGCCCCCTTGACGCCGGAACGCTCTCGCCAAGTGGGGAGAGTGTCCCGATCGGCCGTCTCACGAGGGCTTCCCGTTCTACGGTCGACCCGGTGGTGGGCGACAACGACGTGCGGCCGGCGACGTTCACGCAGGGATGACGAGGCGGAACGCGCGTGATCCGGGTGATGGTGGTCGACGAATGGCCCTGGTGCGGTCCGGCTTAAAGCCAGAGCCATCCCGGGGCGGGCCCGGCGATCGACGACGTCGAGGCGGCCCGGGTGGGACGGCTGACCGAGCGGGAGCGCGAGGTGCTCGTGCTGGTAGCGGAGGGGTTGTCTCAACGCCGACGCCGACGCCGACGTCGGCGACCGTGTCCGTCTCGGCGCGGGCACGGTGAAGGACCACGTCAGCGCGTTCCTGACCAAGTTGCGGGGTGGGCAGCCGGGTCCGGGCGGCCCTGCTCGCCCAGCGGGCCGGGCTACTGGACGACGGAGGGCGGCGCTCGTCGGGGACCGGGCGATGACAGGGTGCGGGGCCGGGAGGGAGGGGCGGCCGGTGACAGCGGGCGGGGGCCGGGAGGGACGACCGACGACGGCACCCCGAGCCCGGAGGGAAGAACGACCGACAACAGCGCCCGAAGCCCGGAGCGGGGGACGACCGATGACCACATCCCAAACCCAAACCAAGAACCCACCGCCAACAGCACCCCGAGCCCGAACCGAGGACCCACCGAGCACAGCACCCCCAACCCGAACCGACGACCCACCAAACACAACACCCCCAACCCGAACCGACGACCCACCAAACACAACACCCCCAACCCGAACCGACGACCCACCAAACACAACACCCCCAACCCGAACCGACGACCCACCAAACACAACACCCCCAACCCGAACCGACGACCCACCAAACACAACACCCCCAACCCGAACCGACGACCCACCAAACACAACACCCCCAACCCGGAGCGAGCGGCCTGCGATCGCGGTGTCCGGGGCCACGGCGGGGGTCGGCCGGTGACCGGGTGCAGGGGCTGGTGGGCGCGGGTGCCGGAGCCCGTCGTCGATGGTGTCGTCGTGGCGATCGCGGCCGCCGATGTCGCGCTGAACCAGTGGGACGCCTCCCCCACCGCGACGGCGATCGCCGGAGCGGGCTGTGCCGGGCTCGCACTCCGCAGGCTCTTCCCGCTGCCGGTGTTCGCGTGCACGATCCCGGGCGCCCTGATGCTGGACATCGTGTTCGCCCCGTTCGCGGCCCTGTTCACCCTGGCCGAACGGTCCCGCGACCGCCGTCTGCTCGGTGTGTGCGCGGTGGTGATGGCCGTCGCGTCCGCCACCCCGTGGCCGCTGCACCACGCCACCCCGCAGGACAGGACCTGGACGGTGGTCTACTTCTTCTACACCCTCGCCACGGCCGCCGCGCCCGTCCTGCTGGGCCAACTCGTCCAGGCCAGGCGGGACTTGGCCCGGCGGCTCGTCGAGATCGAGGAGGCGCGGGAGCATGAACGGCTGCTCCACTCCCAGGCCGTCCTCGCCCGTGAACGCGCCCAGCTGGCCCGCGAGATGCACGACGTCGTCTCGCATCAGGTCAGTTTGATCGCCGTACAGGCCGGTGCCCTCCAAGTGGCCGCCGCAGACCCGGACTTCAAGGAGGGCGCCCGTACGATCCGCTCCCTCAGCGTCGACACCCTCGACGAACTGCGCCACATGGTGACCCTGCTCAGGGCCTCCGGCGGCCGCGCCACGGAACTCACCCCGCAGCCCACGCTCGCCGACCTCCAGACGCTCGTCGCCACCAGCGGCATCGACACGGCCCTCACCGGTGAACTCCCGCCGGACGTCGGCACCACCGGGCAGCGCGCCGTCTACCGCACCGTGCAGGAAGCCCTCACCAACGTCCGCAAACACGCGCCCGGCGCCTCCGCGACCGTACGGCTGTGGCGGGCCGACGACGGTACCGCCTTCGGTGTCACCGTCACGAACACCCCACCGACCCGCCCCTCGCTCCCTCTCCCCGGCTCCCGCCAGGGCCTCGTCGGGCTCAAGGAGCGCGCCGAACTCCTGGGCGGAGCCTTCGAGTCGGGCCCCACACCACAGGGCGGTTACGAGGTGAGCCTGCGGATACCGGCCCACAGCGACTGACAGCCGTCGACCGCACCTCAGGAGCGGTTGCCCGGAGCGCACTCGACCCAGACCGTCTTGCCGTGGCGGGCGTGGCGGGTTCCCCAGCGGTCGGCGAGTTGGGCGACCAGGAACAGTCCGCGTCCGCCCTCGTCGAAGACGCGGGCCCGGCGCAGGTGCGGGGTGGTGCTGCCGGCGTCGGAGACCTCGCACATGAGGGTGCGGTCGTGGATGAGGCGCAACCTGATCGGCGGGCGGCCATAGCGGATGGCGTTGGTGACGAGTTCGCTGACCACCAGCTCAGCGGTGAACTCGAGTTCCTCCAGCCCCCAGACGCCCAACTGCCGGGACACGTTCGCCCGGGCCCCGGCGACGGCGGCGGGGCCCGCCTCCACGTCCCAGGTGACGACCTGCCCCGCTCCGAGGGCACGGGTGCGGGCCAGCAGCAGGGCGACGTCGTCGGGCGGCCGGGCGGGCAGCAGGGCTTCGAGTACGGCGTCGCAGGCGGCCTCCAGAGAAGGGGCGGGCCGGGCGAGGGCGTCGCGGAGTGCGGCGAGACCCGCGCCGGCGTCCTGGCCGCGTGCCTCCAGCAGGCCGTCCGTGTAGAGGGCGATCAGACTCCCCTCGGCCAACTCGAACTCCGCCGCCTCGAACGGCAGCCCACCCAGCCCCAACGGCGGCCCGGGCGGCAGATCGAGAACGTCGACGGTGCCGTCCAGAGCCACCACGGCAGGCAGCACATGCCCCGCCCGGGCGACGGTGCAACGGCGCGAGACGGGGTCGTACACGGCATACAGACAGGTGGCCGCGGAGTCCCCGCCGGCCTCCTCCTCCCACTCCGTCTCGGTGGCCGCTTCGGTGGACAGGCGGATCACGACGTCGTCGAGGTGGGTGAGGAGTTCGTCGGGAGGCAGGTCGATGTCGGCCAGGGTGCGTACGGCGGTGCGCAGGCGGCCCATGGTGGCGGCGGCGTGGATGCCGTGGCCGGCGACGTCGCCCACGACGAGGGCGACCCGGGCTCCGGAGAGCGGGATGACGTCGTACCAGTCGCCGCCCACGCCCGCCCTGTCGCCGGCGGGCAGGTAGCGGAAGGCGACCTCCACCGCGGACTGCGGGGGCGTACGGCGCGGGAGGAGGCTGCGTTGCAGGGTGAGGGCGGTGGCGCGGGCGTGTGTGTAGCGGCGGGCGTTGTCGACGGCCACCGCCGCCCGCGCCGCGATCTCCTGGGCGAGGAGCAGATCCTCGTCGCCGAACGGCTCGGGGTTGCGGTGCCGGAAGAACTGGGCGACCCCCAGGGTGGCCTCCCGCGCACGCAGCGGAACGACCAGGGTCGAGTGGGCCGGGGCCAGGGCCGGGTCGGTGCCGTCCGCGCGGTGGTGCCGGGAGGGGTGGCCGGTGGCCAGGGCGCGGGCCGGCGGCGACCCATTCGGAAACGTGTGCGACTGCCGTGGGGCGGTCATCGACGCCCGGCCCGACGCCCGGCCCGACGCCCGGCCCGACGCCCGGCCCGACGCCCGGTCCGACGCCCGGTCCGACGCCGGGTCGGGCCCCACGACCGACCGCAGAGCGACCCGACGCACTACGAGCGGGCCCTCCGGCGGGGTGCTGTCGTGACCGTGCAGCACGGAGTCGAGCAGGTCGACGGTGACGAGGTCGGCGAACGGTTCGGGGGCGCGGCCGGCGAAGGAATCGCCGTGGGAACCGATGGAACCGATGGAACCGATGGAACCGGCGGAGGACTCGGTGGCGAAATCCGCGAGTTCCTGGGTGGTGCGGCCGATGTCCAGGGTGGTGCCGATGCGCATGCTCGCCTCGTTCACCAGGGACAGCCGCCACCGCAGCCGACGGTCCCGCTCCTCGGTGTACGCCACGAAGCCCCGCCTGGACGAGCGGTCCAGATACCCGGTCGCCGCCGCGATCAGCCTGCGCGCCGCCGCGCTGACCAGCTCGGAGTCGTCGGTGAACCGGGGCAGCTCCTGGAGCAGTCGGTCCAGGAGGATGCCCTGCCCGACCCGGAAGGCCTGCAGCACCAGACTGAAGGGGACGCCGTACCGGGCCAGCCGGCGTATGCGCACCAGCTCGGCGGCCGGCCCCTCGATCCCGTCCGGCCCGGCACCGCGTTCGAGACCGGAGAGCACAGCGACCACGTGCCCGGCGACGTTCTCCGAGGTCATGGCGTCGGCGTGCTCCCACAGTTCGGGCACGTCCCGCCGCAGGCACCGCTCCACCTCGGCGATCAGCTCGTCCGCTCTCGATCCGAGCTCACCCGCGGCACGGGACACCAGACCGTCAGCCGTGAGGTCCACAGTCCCGACGTTACGCGCCGACCGGCCGCGCACGCCTCTCGGCCACGTGACGCATCCCACCCCGGGCCCCGCGCCGACCGGATCCGGCCTGCTCACCGCCGGCCGGAGACAGGGTCCGCCGCAAAGGCCCGTAAAGGTGGCCGGTTATTGTGACGAGCGAGACGAGGCAAATCGAACGTATGCGGGCTGGCGGAGGGCACGTGGTGTCGGACGAAGGGCGGCTCATCGCCGGGCGCTACCGGCTCACGGAGCAGATCGGCCGTGGCGGTATGGGCACGGTGTGGCGGGCGGGGGACGAGGTCCTCGACCGCCAGGTCGCGCTGAAACGGCTGCACGTACAGCCGCACCTCTCCCCCGACGACCTGGTCAGGCTCTACGAGCGCACCCGCCGTGAGGCGCGCAGCGCCGCCCGTATCGCGCATCCCAACGTGATCGTCGTCCATGACGTCGTGGACGACCACCTCGACGCCGGTGACGGATACGGCGAGGCCGGCGACGGGCGGCCCTGCATCGTCATGGAGTACGTCCCGGCGCCCACGCTCGCCGATCTCCTCGGGGACGGCCGGACCATTCCGCCCGAGGACTCGGCCCGTATCGGCCTGGGCATGGTCGCCGCGCTGCGCGCCGCCCACGCCGCCGGTGTACTGCACCGCGACGTCAAGCCCGGCAACGTCCTGCTCGGCGCCGAGGGACGGGTCGTCCTCACCGACTTCGGCATCGCGATGACGGCCGACGCCTCGACCCTGACCAAGACGGGCGAGATGGTCGGCTCCATCCACTACATGGCCCCCGAGCGCATCCGTGGCCAGACGCCCGGCCCCGCCTCGGACCTGTGGGCGCTGGGCGCCACGCTGTACCAGGCGGTGGAGGGACGCCCGCCGTTCCGCCGCCTCACCGCGATGGAGGCCGCGTATGCCATCGCCGTGGATCCGCTGGAGCCGCTGAAGCAGGGCGGCGCGCTGGAACCCCTCATCGTGGCCCTCCTGTCCAAGGATCCCGCCGACCGCCCCACGGCGGAGCAGACGGAGGAGGCGCTGCGCGCCGTGGTGTCCGGGGTGACGACGGTGACGCTGCCGAAGCCGGCCTCGCAGGGCTCGGGCGCCGAGCCGCCGGAGACGGGGCGGGGCCGGGGGCGTGGGAGCCGGGGCGCGGAGCCTGGGCGTGGGCGGGGCAAGCGGGTCCTGGTGCCGGTCGGCGTCGCGCTCGCCGTCGTGGCCACGGTCGTCGGGGCCACGCTCTACATGCGGGCGGACAACACCACGAACGACTCCGACTCCCGGCAGAACGCGGGTGCCGCGACCCCCTCGTACTCCCCCTCCCCCGTCCCCGACGGCTTCCACCTGGTCAAGGAGGAGAGCCTCGGGGTCTCCTTCCCCGTGCCGGACGGCTGGAAGCCAAACAAGCGGACGGCTGAGCAGGTCACCTACGTCGACCCGACCCGCTTGGCCGAAATCAGGATCGGCGTCGTGGATCCTGCGGGCTCGCACCCCATTGCCCACTTCGCCGACATCGAGGCGAACACGAAGGTCAACTACCCCAACACGTACCGGAAGCTGCGTATGCAGAAGACCACCTTCCGCGGACAGCCGGCCGCCATCTGGGAGTTCACGTTCCAGGGCCGGGCCCGGGCCTTCCGCGCCATCGACCTCGGCTTCGGCCGGGAGGGCGAGCGCGAGTACGACATCTATCTCTCGGCCCCCGACGAGAAGTGGGACACCTACCGCCCGGTCTTCGACAAGGTGAGGGACGGCTTCGTCACGAGCGGGTCCTGACCGCCGCGCCGCCTCTCATTCCCCCTGGGGCCCCGTCGGCGCCACATGCACCCGGAACCCGGCGATCCGGTGGGCGGGCCAGGCGCGGGCGTACCGGGGTGGGCGGCCACCCGGGGCGACGAGGGTGGCGACCGGGACGCGCTCGGCGGTGCGCAGGATGCCCTCGCGGGTGATGTTGGCGTTGTTGCCGCGGGTGTTGCCGGAGGCACAGCCGGCGTAGTAGGCGATGGGGATGGCGGTGTCACCGGTCAGCAGGCAGGGCGGCCGAACGCCCAGTCGCCGCAGTTCGGCGGCGGCGCGATCCCAGTCGCGGCGGGCCGAGGTCGTGCGCTCGACGGTGCTCGACAACACCACGTACTGCACCGCCAGATGCCCGACGAGCCCGAGCGCCACGAGCGTCCCGACCACCGGGCGCCAGGCGCCGCCCGGCCCGGTGACGAGCGTCAGCAGCGCGTCGGCGACCGGGATCACGAGCAGGGCGTACGCGGGGAGCAGGAAGCGGGGAGCGGCGTACCCGATGAGGAAGAGGTAGGGCACGGCGGCCGTCGCGGCGCAGGCCAGCACCACCAGCGTGGGTGTCCCGCGCCGCGCCCTGAGCGCCACGGCCACCCCGAGCGCGGCGAGCAGCGGCAGGACGAACCACCATGCCATGACCACCACATGCGGCATGTCACCGGTGCAGGGACGGCACAGTATCCGCCCGCCCAGGCTGCGCAGCTGATCGTCGACGGCGATGTTCCACCCCAGCCCGCCCTGGATCCGCGAGGCATCGGCGAGCCGCTGCCCCAGCCCGCCGTACTGGACGTACGCCTCGACGACCCACGCCCCGGCCCCGGTGCCGAGCCCGGCCGACATCGCGAGCAGCAGCCGCGGATGCCACCACCGCCGTACGCCCACGAGCAGAACGAACAGCGGAAGCGTCACCCACACGGTGTCGGTGGGCCGCATCCACGCCATCAGCGCGGTTCCGGCGGCCGCGCCCCACAAGGCAGCCCGGTCCGCGGAGTCGGCCCGCGCGCGCAGGAAGCACCCCACGCAGATGAGCGCACCGACCGCGACCCAGTAGTTGGGCATGGCCTGCGGCCCGTAGAAGAGGGTCACCCACAAGGTGGCGAACAGCGCGCCCGCGAGTGCCAGTACGCGCACCGGGAACAGCCCCCGCCAGGCGCGCAGGGCGAGGTACAGCCCCAGCCCGGCCAGCACCGCCAGATAGACGCGCAGCACCACGGTGGACGACGACCACGAGGCGACCGGTGCCACCAGCAGCGGGACACCACGGGCGCGCGGCGCGCTGAAGAACGACGCCGGCGCGTGCGGACTGACCTGACTGACGTACACCACCTCGTCCCAGCCGAGCCCCAACCACGGCGGTACGAGGACGAGTTGAGCCAGTGTGAACGCGCCGGCCACGGCGAGGATCGGCGCAAAGACGGAGAGACGGGCGGCCACGTCGGCCGACGGGCCTGCCGACGCGACGGCCCGCGTCTTCGTACCGGTCTGGGTGCCACCCGAGACGCCGTTCGAACTGATGCGCATACCCCGCCTTAGAAGCCACCCATTAATCCGACAAAAGGATTGATTACTCGCCCTCGGTCAGGAGGCGAGGCGCACCGGCCGGTGGCTCTCCTTCACCCGCCCAGCCTAACGTGCGGCTCATGGATCACCGACAGCCGCCGTCCGTAAGCCACTTCGACCACTGCCCCTGGCTGTTCGAGAAGGAAGCGACGGAGGACCAGCGAGCCGCGCAACGGGAGCGGCAGCGGTCGCTCGGCGGGGACAACGAGATCGGCGAGCGGTGCTACGTGGCCGAGTCGGCGGCGGTGTTCCCCGACCTCCTACGGCTGGGCGACGACTCGTACATCGCCGCCCACGCCTATGTCACCGGAGACCTGACCACCGGCACGGACTGCACCCTGAACCCGTTCACCGTGGTACGCGGCACGGTCGAGCTGGGCAGTGCCGTGCGCATCGGCGCCCACACCTCCCTCCTCGGCTTCAACCACTCCACCGCCCCCGACCGCCCCGTCTTCCGGCAACCGCACACCAGCCGCGGCATCACCGTCGGCGACGACGTCTGGATCGGCTCCCACGTGGTCGTGGTCGACGGCGTCACCATCGGCGACCACTGCGTCATCGGCGCGGGGTCCGTCGTCACGAAGGACATGCCGGCGTGGACGGTGGCGGCCGGAAACCCGGCCCGCCGGATACGCGACCGCCGGGAGACGAGGAGAGAAACCGGTGACGGTGACGTGCTGGCCCGGTTCGCCGACACCGCCCGCGCCCAGGCCGCCGACCTCCTGGCCCGCTGCTGGACCGGCGACCGCTACGTCGACCGCCCAGGCGCCGAGCCGACCGTACGAGCGCATTGCGACGCCGTGGAGATCGCCGACCTGCTGCTGGGGACCGCCCCTGAGCAACTCGGCAGCGACGAACACATCGAGCGGCTGAGCGCCCTCCAGGACAAGGAAACGGGCTTGGTACCCGAGTTCGGTGAGCGGGTTCCCCCGATGGACGCGGACGGCTTCATCGGCGAGGGCGCTCCTCTCTACCACGTACTGTCCGTGGGCTACGCGCTGGACCTCCTGGGCGCCGCCCTCCCCCAACCGGTCCACGGCGTACGGAACATGACGGCCGATCAACTCATCACCCGTCTGGAAGGGTTGCCCTGGCGCGACCACGCCTGGGGCGCCGGCGCCTGGATCGACACCTGGGCCACGGCCGCCCACTGGAACCTCCGCCACACCGACGGCGACGGTATGACCCCGGGCTCCCTCGAAGCCCTCTTCGGCTGGCTGCTGACCCGAGCGGACCCCTGGACCGCCATGTGGGGCAGCCCTTCGACCGCCACCGGACGCCTCCAGGTCGTGAACGGCTACTACCGGCTCACCCGCGGCTCCTTCGCCCAGTTCGGAGTGCCCGTCCCGCATCCGGAGCGGGTCGTGGACGCGGTGCTGGACCATGCCCGTGACACCCGCTGGTTCGGTGCGGGCCGCGAGAACGCCTGCAACGTCCTGGACGTCGCCCATCCGCTGTGGCTGTGCACACGGCAGCCGGCCGGCGGGGGTGGACGGGACGACGGCTACCGGTCCGCCGAGATCCGCTCCTGGGCCGAACGGCAGCTCACGGCCACCCTGGCCCGCTGGCAGGATGGAAAGGGCTTCGGGTTCGGGCCGGGTACGGCAGGGCCGGGGCCGGAGGCGGGTTTGCAGGGTACGGAGATGTGGCTGGCCATCCTCTGGCTGCTGGCGGACCTGCTGGGCCGCTCCGACGCACTGGGATACCGACCTCGGGGAGTGCACCGGCCGGAGCCGGGGGATGCGTGTACGCCGGTCGGATGAGGCGGGCGAGGCCAACCCCGGGGCTGATGCCAAGGGTTGGCGGCTCGATCACCCTACGGTTGGAGGCCTGCGGTCGCGATCGCCCGCATCCTCACGCCGCCCCGTCCTTCGACGTCGCCACGGGGGCGGTGAGGTCCTCCTCTTCGGGGAGTTCCTCGACGTCGACGCCACGGACCTGAGCCAGCTCGTGTTTGAGGGCGGCGAGTTCGGTGCCGCCGGCCATGTGGTTGGTGAGTTCTTCGAGGCTGACCTGGTCGCGGGCGGCGGAGAGTTCCATGGTGCCCAGGCGCAGGACGCTGAAGTGGTCGCCGACCATGTAGGCGTGGTGGGGATTGTGGGTAATGAAGATGACGCCGAGGCCGCGGTCGCGGGCGGCCGCGATGTACTTCAGCACCACGCCCGACTGTTTGACGCCGAGGGCGGCGGTCGGCTCGTCCAGGATGAGCACCCGGGCGCCGAAGTAGACCGCGCGGGCGATCGCGACGCACTGGCGCTGGCCGCCGGAGAGGGTACCGATGGGCTGGTCGAGGTCGTCCAGGACGATGCCCATGTTCCGGAGTTCCTCGTCCGCGGTCTTCTTCATCCTCTCGATGTCGAGGCGGCGGATCGGCCAGGGGCCCTTGGTCATCTCCGAGCCCAGGAAGAAGTTCCGCCACACCGGCATCAGCGGGACCACGGCGAGGTCCTGGTACACCGTGGCGATGCCCTTGTCGAGGGCCTCACGCGGGGTGACGAAACGTACCGGTTCGCCGTCCACGAGGAACTCGCCCTCGGTGTGCTGGTGCAGACCCGAGATGATCTTGATGAGTGTGGACTTGCCGGCGCCGTTGTCGCCCAGCACGCAGGTCACCTTGCCGGGGTGCACCTGCAGGCTCACCCCGTGCAGGGCACGGACGTTGCCGTACGACTTGCCCGCACCGCGCAGCTCCACGACCGGCTTGGCCGGCCCGGGCACCGCGTCCTTGACCGCGGACTGCGCGGCGGTGCTTCCGTTGGTGTCAGTCATGGGTCCTCACCTCCGGGTCGCCTGGTGGCGGACCCACAGATTGACGAGGGCGGCGAGCAGCAGCATCGCGCCGAGGAACGCCTTGAACCAGTCGGGGTTCCAGCCGGCGTACACGATGCCCTGGTTGACCATGCCGAAGATGAAGGCGCCGATGACCGGGCCGATGGCGGAGCCGTAGCCGCCGGTGAGCAGACAGCCGCCGATCACCGCGGCAATGATGTACAGGAACTCGTTGCCCACGCCCTCGTTGGACTGCACCGTGTTGAACGAGAACAGCAGGTGCATGCCCACGAACCAGGCGCCCGCGCCGACGCCCATGAACAGGGCGATCTTGGTGAGGTTGACCGGTACGCCCACCGCACGCGCGGAGTCCCTGTTGCCGCCGACCGCGAAGATCCAGTTGCCGAACCTGGTGCGCAGCAGCAGCCAGGTCGCGATCCCGGCGAAGACCAGCCAGTAGAAGATCGTGACCTTGAAGTCCACGCCGCCGATGGACACTTCGGAGGCGAAGACGCTCTTGGCCTGGTCGAAGCCGTCCATCTCGGCGATCGAGTCGCTGGCCACGTTGCCGGTGAAGATCTTCGTCACGGCGAGGTTGGAGCCCTGGAGGATCAGGAACGAGCCCAGGGTCACCAGGAAGCTGGGCAGACCGGTCTTGATCAGCAGCCAGCCGTTGAACGCGCCGACCGCCAACGACACGACCAGCGCGACGATCACGCCGCTCCACACGTTGAGCGTCAGCTGGAAGCTGAGAATCGCGGCGGTCAGCGCGGAGCTGGTCACCGCGACACCGGCGGACAGGTCGAACTCGCCGCCGATCATCAACAACGCCACGGGCAGCGCCATGATGCCCATGACCGACGCCTGGTAGAGCACGGTGGCCAGCGAGCCGGCCTCGCGGAAGGAAGGGGCCACCGCGAAGAAGAAGGCGTACACGCCGATGGCGGCGATCAGCGCGCCGACCTCGGGGCGGGCCAACAGGCGGCGCCCCAGGGAGCGTTGTGTGGTACGGCCGTCCTTCTGGGTGGCCGGCGGAGCCGGCGGCGAGGAGCTCGCCGCCGGTGCCGTTGCTTGGGTCATGGTCGGATCACCGGGTGCCCTTCGCGGCGAAGGAGGCGATCGTGTCGACGTTGTCCTTGTCGACGAAGGCCGGCCCGGTCAGGACCGGTGCCTCACCGCCGCCGCTGTAGTTGCCGTTGTTCTTGTAGAGCCACAGCGAGTCCACGGCCAGGTAGCCCTGGAGGTAGGGCTGCTGGTCCACGGCGAACTCGATGGTGCCCGCCTTGATGGCGTCCGTCAGTTCCTTGTTCAGGTCGAAGGTGGCGACCTTCGCCTTGCTGCCCGCGTCGTCCACCGACTGCACGGCGGTCAGCGCGATCGGGGCGCCGAGGGTGATGACCTCGTCGATGGAGGTGTCCTGCTTGAGCTTGGCGGTGACGGTGGACTTCACCGACGGCATGTCGGTGCCGTTGACGTAGAGGTTCTCGGTCTCGCCCTCGAACGTCTTCTTCACACCGGCGCAGCGAGCCTCGAGCGAGACGTTGCCCTGCTCGTGGACGACGCAGACGGCGTGCTTGGCGCCGGTCTCGTTGAGCTTCTTGCCGAAGGCCTCACCGGAGACCGTCTCGTCCTGCCCGAAGAACGAGAGCAGCCCCTGCTCCTGCCACACGTCCATACCGGAGTTCAGACCGACGACGGGGATGCCGGCCTTCTCCGCCTTGGCTATGACGCCCTTCATGGCGTCCGGCTTGGCGAGGGTGACGGCGATGCCGTCGACCTTCTGGTCGATCGCGTTCTGCACGAGGTTGGCCTGGTTGGCCGCGTTCGGGTCGTTGGAGTAGACGAGCTTGACGTTGTCCTTGGCGGCCGCCGTCTCGGCGCCCTTGCGGACGATGTCCCAGAAGGTGTCGCCCTGCCCGGCGTGGGTCACCATCGCGACCGTCATCTGCGGGGTGTCGGCCTTACCCGCGGAGGCGTTCGTTCCGCCCTCCTCGGCCTCCTTACCGCCGGATTCGCTGGAGCATCCCGCGATCAGCAGCGCGGATGCCGCGGCCAGCGCGAAGAAGGGGGCCACTCTGCGCGAGCGGGGGTGAAACGTGCGGTCCATCTTTCCTGCACCTCACTGTGCGACGGGGGGAAAGGAGCGGGACAGCGTCGGGCGGGGGTGCCCGCGCGGGCCCGGACGTGAAAGTCCGGATCATTGTGCCGGTAGGCCGACCGCGCCGTTTCGTCGGGCTCTCGCGTCGGGCTCTTCCGTTGGGACGGGATACAAACCGCTGACACACCCGCCTGTCAATACTTTGTTAAGACATCATTTCACGAGCAGGTCTTTATGTCAGAACAAAGTCTTACCGACCCGAGCGCCCGCGCCCCGGGAGCCACATGTAAGGACAATGCAATGACAGGGGTTCCTGTCATCCAGACGGACGGATACCCTCATAGCGTGACCAGTGCGACCACAGGGAGTACGCAGAGCCTCGGCCTCAGCGTCGACCGGAGCAGCCCGGTGCCGCTGTACTACCAGCTGGCCCGGCAGCTGGAGTCCGCGATCGAGCACGGCGCACTGGGCCCGGGCAGCCTGCTGGGCAACGAGATCGAGCTCGCGGGCCGCCTCGGCCTGTCCCGGCCGACCGTACGGCAGGCCATCCAGTCGCTGGTCGACAAGGGCCTGCTCGTACGCCGCCGGGGCGTGGGAACACAGGTGGTCCACAGCCAGGTCAAGCGGCCGCTGGAGCTGAGCAGCCTGTACGACGACCTGGAGGCGGCCGGGCAGCAGCCCACGACCCGGGTGCTGCTGAGCGAGGTCCGGACCGCCTCCGACGAGGTCGCCGCCGCCCTGGGTATCGCCGAGGGCACCGAGGTGCACCTGTTCGAGCGGTTGCGCCTCACCCACGGCCAGCCGGTGGCGTTCCTGTCGAACTACGTCCCGGCGGGACTGCTGGACCTCGACACCGAACGGCTGGAGTCGACGGGCCTGTACCGGATGATGCGCAACGCCGGCATCACCCTGCACAGCGCCCACCAGACCGTCGGCGCCCGGAACGCGAACGCCGGCGAGGCCGAGCGGCTCGGCGAGCCCGAGGGCGCCGCCCTGCTCACCATGCAGCGCACGGCGTACGACGACACCGGCCGCGCGGTCGAGTACGGCAGCCACATCTACCGTGCCTCGCGCTACTCCTTCGACTTCCAGCTACTCGTCCGCAACTGACCGTCCCCGCACGGCAGTTGTTCAGAGGCTCACCCACGCCCCGGACTCCGCCGAGCGGCTCATCGCGTCCAGTGCGGTGGCGCTGTGCACGGCGTCGTCCAGGGTGGTGCCGTACGGGGTGCCCTCGGCGATGGAGCGGAGGAAGTGGTACGCCTCGATGACCTTGAGGTCGTCGTAGCCCATGGCGTTGGCGGAGCCCGGCTGGAAGGCGGCGTACTCGCCGTGGCCGGGGCCGACGAAGAGGGTGCTGACGGCCTGGTCCTGGTAGGCGTCTCCCCTGCTGACGGCCAGTTCGCCCATGCGGCGGAAGTCCCAGGAGACGGCGCCCTTGGTGCCGTGGACCTCGAAGCCGTAGTTGTTCTGCTCGCCGACGGAGACCCGGCAGGCCTCCAGGACGCCGCGGGCGCCGGAGGCGAAGCGGAGCAGGCAGCTGACGTAGTCCTCGTTCTCCACAGGGCCGAGTTCGCCGCCGCTCGCACGGGTGTGCCCGGCGGTGGCGCCGGTGGGGCGGGCCCGTTCGGGGACGAAGACCGCGGTGTCGGCGGTGAGAGCGGCGATGTCGCCGAGGAGGAAGCGGGCGAGGTCGACGCCGTGCGAGGCGAGGTCGCCGAGGACCCCGCTGCCGCCGCGCTCGCGCTCGTACCGCCAGGTCAGCGCGGAGTCGGGGTGGGCGGCGTAGTCGCTGAAGAGGCGGATCCGGACGTGGGTGACGGTGCCGATCTCGCCGGCGGCGATCAGTTCGCGGGCGGCCGCGACGGCGGGCGCGTTGCGGTAGTTGAAGCCGACGGCGCCCTGGACGCCGGCCTCGGCGACCGCGTCGGCCACGGCGCGGGCGTCGGCGGCGGTGAGGCCGACGGGCTTCTCGATCCAGATGTGCTTGCCGGCCTCGGCCATGGCGACACCGATCTCCCGGTGGAGGAAGTTCGGCGCGGTGATGCTCACGGCCTGGACCCGGGGGTCGGCGGCCACCTCGCGCCAGTCGCGGGCGGTGGCGGCGAATCCGTACCGCTCAGCCGCCTCCTCCGCACGCCCCGGGACCTCTTCGGCGACGGTGATCAGCTCCGGCCGTACGGTCAGCCGCGGGAAGTGGTGCGGCACGCGGGCGTACGCCTGGGTGTGCACCCGTCCCATCCAGCCGAACCCCACGACGGCGACACCGAGCGCACTCACCATGACTGCCTTCACCCTTTTGGACCGGTCCAGAACGTGCGTACGCGGCTCACCTTGCGGGCCGACTTCGCAACTGTCAAAGGGGATTCTTCCCTCACGAGAGCTTCTCCCCCGGCGCGGTCAAGACCATCGGCGCCCTGGAGGCCCTGGCGGCAATCGGCCTGATCCTGCCGGCCGCCGTGGACATCGCCCCGATATTCGTCCCGCTCGCGGCGACCGGCCTGGTCCTCATCATGATCGGCGCGGTGATCTTCCACGCCCGCCGCAAGGAGAACCAGGCGATCCTCATCAGCGTGGTGCTGCTGGCACTGGCGGCCGTGGTGGCTTGGGGCCGGTTCGGGCCGTACGCCTTCTAGGCCGTTCCAGTCGCCCGTACGTCCACGGCGGTGAGCGCCAGGGCCAGCAGGCCCGGGGCGAGGAAGGCGAGCGGGAGCAGCATCCAGGCGCACAGGGCGGCGGCCGCCAGGGCCAGCAGCACCAGGCCGCTGCCTCCCACGTCCCGTACCCCGTCCCGCGCCGCCCTCCGTACCGCCTCGGGCCAGTCGGTGGTGGACTCGGGGCGGGCGCAGGCGCGCAGGCCGACCACGGTGGCGCAGATGGTCACGGCGGCGGCGAGGAGCGCGAAGGCGGGGCCGCCCGGGAGTCCGGCGCCGACGAGAGCGAGGTCGACCAGGACGAGGGCCAGCGCGGCGAGGGTGACGAGCCCGGCGGCCAGGTCGCCGACGCGCAGGCGGGGCCTCAGCTCCGCGAAGAACCGCCCGGCTGTGGCCGGACGTCCCTCCCGCGCTCCCCGCAGTACCGCGCACGCCGTCGACAGGGCCGCGGGCAGGGTCAGCAGCGGCAGGCTCACCACCGCCACGGCGATGCCCACGCTCAGCACGTCAGCGAAGAGCGTCATCCGGGGCCCGAAGACCTCGCCCGCCTCCCGGCTGGTCCGCACACCGCTCACCCCTTGATCCCGGAGTTGGCCATGCCCTCCACCAGGAACCGCTGGAAGGCGAGGAAGAACAGGACGATCGGCAGCAGGGCGATCACCGACATGGCGAACATCGGGCCGAAGGCCGAGGTGCTCGACGCGTCCACGAACGACCTGAGGGCCAGCGTGAGCGTGAACTTCTCGGGTGAGAAGAGATAGATCAGCTGGGTGAAGAAGTCGTTCCAGGTCCAGATGAAGGTGAAGATCGCGGTCGTGATCAGGGCGGGTCGCGTCAACGGCAGGATCACCAGCAGGAAACTCCGGAACGGCCCGCAACCGTCGATCCGCGCCGCCTCCTCCAGTTCCCTCGGCAGTCCGCGCATGAACTGCACGATGAGGAAGACGAAGAAGGCTTCCGTGGCGAGGAATTTCGGCAGGATCAGCGGCCAGTAGGTGTTCACCATGCCGAGCTGGTTGAAGATGATGTACTGCGGGATCAGCACCGCGTGATGCGGCAGCATGATCGTCGCGATCATGAAGGCGAAGAGCGGCCCCCGGAAGCGGAACCGCAGACGGGCGAAGGCGTAGGCCGCGAGGGAGCAGGACAGGACGTTCCCGACGACCGCGCCGCCGGCGATCAGCAGGGAGTTGCCGAGCAGCCGGCCGACCGAGATGTCGTTCACGCCCTCCAGCGCCGTCTCGTAGTTGGACCATTCCAGTCGGCCGGGCAGCAGGTCGAGGCTCGCGATGACCTCGTCCGCCGGCTTCAGCGAGGTCGCGAGGAGCCAGGCCAGCGGGTACAGCATGACCAGGAGCGCGGCCAGACAGCCGGCGTGCAGGGCCACACGGCCCCAGGCAACCGGCTTGCGGGCAACGGGAGTTGAGGTGGTCGTGGTGGTCATCGGTCCCCCTCGGAGGCGTAGAAGACCCAGGAGCGGGACGTGCGGAACAGGACGGCGGTGACCACGCCGATGACGATCAGCAGGACCCAGGCCATGGCGGAGGCGTAGCCCATGTGGGAGGCGACGAAGCCCCGGTCGTAGAGGTAGAGCGTGTAGAAGAGGGTGGAGTCGGCGGGGCCGCCCTTGCCGGCGCTGATCGCGAAGGCGGGGGTGAAGACCTGGAAGGCCTGGATGGTCTGGAGGACCAAGTTGAAGAAGATCACCGGCGACAGCATGGGGACCGTGATCGACAGGAACTGGCGCCACCTTCCCGCGCCGTCCACCTCGGCCGCCTCGTACAACTCCCCCGGGATCTGCTGGAGTCCGGCGAGGAAGATGACCATCGGGGCACCGAACTGCCACACGGTCAGCAGGGCCACCGCGAGCAGCGCCCAGCCTGGTTTGAAGACCCAGCCGCCGGTGCCGAAGAGGTTGTCGATCGTGCCCCCGTCGTTGAAGATCGCCCGCCAGACGAGGGCGATGGACATGGAGGCGCCGAGCAGGGAGGGGGCGTAGAACGCCGAGCGGTAGAAGCCCTTGCCGCGCTTCATGTTCTTCAGGGCGAGGGCCACGATGAGCGCGAGGGCGAGTTGCAGGGGGACGGCGATGACGACGTACGTCAGGGTCGCCACGACCGAGCGCCAGTAGCGCGGGTCCTCGGTGAACATCTGCGTGTAGTTGCGCAGGCCCACCCAGTTCGGGGAGTTGAACAGGTCGTAGTCGGTGAAGGAGAGGTAGAGCGAGACGGCCATGGGGAGCAGCGTCAGGACGCAGGCCCCGAGCACCCAGGGCGAGAGGAACACCCATGCGGCGCCCTCGCGGCGCCGGCGCGGGGGCCTCGGTACGGCGGCGGCTTCCGGGGCGGGTGCGGCCTTCGGCATCTGTGCGGTGGTCATGACCTCAGCTCCGCCTTCGCCTCGGTGATGTAGTTCTCGGCGGCCTCGCGGGGGGACATCCGCTGGTACGACACCTGGTCGTAGTCGCGCATGAAGGTGGTCTGCAGCGCGGTGTCGCCCGACGGGGGTGCCTGGGGCGGGGCGTCGAGCTTGCCTTCGACCGTGGCCTGGTAGTCGTAGATGGTCTTGTCGAAGTCCTTGAGGTCGGCGGCGATGTCCTCGCGGATCGACTCGTTGACGGGGATGCCCCGGGTCGCGCCGAGGATCTTCGCGGCGTCCTTGTCGTTGAGCATGAAGTCGACGAGCTTCGCGGACTCCTCGGGATGGCCGGAGTCGGCGGCCACGCCCATGAACATGGAGGGCTTGAAGTACTGGCCGGGTGTGCCGTCCTCGCCCGCGGGCATGGGGGCGAGCGAGATCCCGGTGGGGACGAGGGCGAGGTAACCGCTCGCGGGGGCGTCCCAGTTGACGTCCGAGGCGGCCTTTCCGCGGCCGAGCGGGGTGTTCTCGACACTGCCGTCGAGCTGGGTGGTCTGCTCGGCGGGCGAGACGGCACCTTCGCGGCGCAGCTTGTCGGTGAACGTCCACCAGCGGGTCAAGTCGTCGGCGGTGAAGCCGAGTCGGCGGTCCTCGGTGTACAGGGTCCTGCCCTGGCCGCGCAGCCAGACCTCGAAGGCGTCCTCGCTCTGGCCGGGATCGGTGCCGCCGGGCTCGCCGGTCTTCTCGGCCACCGTCCGCATCGCGTCGGCCCATTGGCTCCAGGTCCAGCCCACCCGGGGCGGCTCCAGTCCAGCGGCCTTCCACTGCTCGGTGTCGTAGACCATGGTCTCGGTGCCGCGGCCCTGCGGGATGGCGTACTGCCTGCCGTCCACCTTGCCGGTGGCGAGCAGTCCCGGCTCCAACTCGCTGGTCCTCAACGCCTGTTGCTGCTTGCTCAGGTCGAGCAGCACGCCCCCGGTGGCGTACTGGTCGATCATCCGGTAGTCGAGCTGCATCACGTCGGGGGCGTCGCCGCCGGCGGCCTGTGTGGCGAGCTTCTGCTTGTAGGCCTCGTAGCCGGTGAAGGAGGTCTGTACGTCGATCCCGGGGTTTCTCTCCTCGAAGAGGTCGACCGCCGCCTGGGTCTTCGCCGCCCGGTCCGGGTTGCCCCACCAGGTGTAGCGCAGCACGACCTTGCCGCCCGCGCGAGACGACTCGTCCGCGTCCGAGCAGCCCGCGAGCACCGCGCACAGGGCGAGGACCACGGCCGTCGCACAGGACTTCCTTGTCCTGTTTCCGGGCATGAGTGGGTCACCTCTTTCACTAGAAAGCGCTTCCACCCCCTGCATGACCCTAGGGAAGGTCCGTATGACACGACAAGACCCCGGCACCGATTCCCTGGAACGCCGCCGCCGTGCCGCCGTGGTGGGTCTCGGCGCCCGCGCCCGGATGTTCACCGAGGCACTGACGGGCCCCTTCGCTGACCGGATCGACCTGGTGGGCCTCTGCGACACCAACGCGCGCCGCATGGCCGTCCACAACGACTGGATCACGGCCGACCACCCGAGCCGTGCGCCCGTACCGGCTTACGGGGCAGGGGAGTTCGCGGAGATGCTGCGCCGCGAGCGCGTCGACCTGGTCGTCGTGACGAGCGTGGACCGGACCCACGACCACTACATCGTGGGCGCGCTGGAGGCGGGCTGCGACGTGGTCACCGAGAAGCCGATGACCACCGACGCCGAGCGCGCCCGCCGCATCCTGGACGCCCGCCGCCGGACGGGCCGCGAGGTGCGCGTCTCCTTCAACTACCGCTACAACCCGGTGCATTCGGCGGTACGGCAGCTGATCGCGGGCGGCGAGATCGGCGAGGTCGGCTCGGTGCACTTCGAGTGGCTGCTCGATCTGCGGCACGGCGCCGACTACTTCCGCCGCTGGCACCGCGACAGAGCCGACTCAGGTGGCCTCCTGGTCCACAAGTCGACCCATCACTTCGACCTGGTCAACTGGTGGCTCGACAGCCGCCCCGAGACCGTCTTCGCCCAGGGCGGTCTCTTCTTCTACGGCGAGGAGGCGGGCCGGCGCCGCGGTCTCGCCAGGGACTACGACCGCGCCCACGGCTCCCCGGCCGCCGAGGGCGACCCCTTCGCCCTCCACCTCAAGGACTCGCCCGTCCTCAGCGCGCTGTACCTGGACGCCGAGCGGGAGGACGGCTACCACCGCGACCAGAACGTGTTCGGACCCGGCGTGACGATCGAGGACGACATGGCGGTCCTCGTGCGGTACGCGTCCGGGGCGACCCTGACGTACCACCTGACGGCGTACGCGCCCTGGGAGGGCTACCGGATCTCCTTCAACGGCAGCGAGGGGCGGATCGAGCTGCTGGTGGAGGAGTCGACGTGGACGCGGCCCCATGTCCGAACGACGGGTGCGAGTCCGGTGCTGCACGGCGCCGAGGCCGACGACCAGGCCGGACGGACCGAACTGCTGGTGCGCAGACACTGGGAGCGGCCGCGCGAGGTGAAGGTGGCCACGGGCGAGGGCGGGCACGGCGGTGGGGACGTACGGATGCTGGCCGACCTGTTCGGGGAGCGGGTACCGGACGGGCTGGGCCGGGCGGCGGACGCGGTGGACGGGGCGCGGTCGCTGGTGACGGGGCTGGCGGCGAACCGGTCGCTGGAGACGGGGAGGCCGGTGGTGGCAGGGGAGTTGCTGGACGTGTGAGTCGGTGAGGGCGACCGGGGCAGTCGGTGGTCTCAGCGGTGCAGCCGAGGCGTATGCGCTTCAGTCCGGGAGTGCGCTGCTCGAGCTGCGCGTACAGCTGGTCGGTGTAGGTGACGTCGGTGTCCTTGTCGATGACGGCCGGTCGAACTCGGCCGCGAAGACAGCCGGCGCCGCCTTCAAGACCGGACGCCGCCGTCCGGCTGGGCACGGGTCATGCTGGAACGGCGCCGGTGTCTACAGCCCATGAGGGCTCCCTGCTGTGGCCGGGAGCCCTCATGGAAGGAACGCGGGTCAGTTCATGCCCTGGAGGCGCCAGATCTGGTTCCTCTTGGTGTTCAGCGCGCTGGCCGGGTCGCAGGTCCACTGGTGGATCTTCGCGCCGGCCGCGGTCGAGATCTGGCTGACGTCGACGCACTTGCCGCTGTGGACGGCGGCGAGTTGGTAGTCCTGGCTGTTGCCGAGCGCGGTGACGGGCTTCAGGGTGAACATCTGGTTCGTGGCGCCGTTGCACGTGTACTGGATGACCGCGGCACCGTCGGCCGTGGAGGCACTGGCGACGTCCAGGCACTTGCCGCTGTGCTGGTTGACCACCGTGTAGGTGTTCGCCCGGCCGGCCACCGGCTTGAAGTCGAGCATCTGCTGGTAGCCGCCCTCGCAGTAGTACTGCTGGTACTGCGTGCCGTTGACGGTGGAACGGTTGGTGTCGTCCAGGCACTGGCCGCTGTGCTGAGCCACCGCGACCGTGGAGACGGTCGTGTTCGACGGCGGAAGCAGCGTGACGGTGTAGCCGTCAGCGGCGTTCGTCCACGGCACGCTCACCGAGGCCGAGTTGCCGCTCACGGTCAGCGTCTGGTCGGAGACCGTCACCGGACCCGTCACCGCGCCGCCGCCGTTGTTCGGTACGCGCTGCACTATCGCGCGGACCCGACCGTTCTCCACCACGGAGGTGGTGTCGAGGCGGTCAAGGTTGACGGTGACGTTGCCGGTGTTGCCGTTGCTGCCCAGCAGGATCTTCGCGTTCCGCGCGGAGTTGTCCTTCGTCGCCAGCCCGTCGGTGTTCGTGCCGGCCGTGACCTTCACGATGTTCCCGGTCTGCGAGCCGTAGTACCGGTAGAGGAACCACTCGCCCAGCGGCAGGTACTGGCCGGCGCTGTTCTTGGTGAGCAGCTTCGCCTGGAAGTCGTGCAGGTTGTTCGCGGACGCCCAGTTGGCGCGCAGGCCGTCGGCCCCGGCCCGCTCGAGGCGGGAGATGTACCAGCCGCCACGGCCCGGGTTCTGCTCGGTGGCGCTCTCGTACTCGTTGACCTGGAACGGGCGACTTGTGGTCATCGACCGGGCCGCCAGCTTCGACCTGACCGCGTTCGAGTCCTCTACGGGGTCGCCGGGGAGGTTGTGCCAGCTGTAGATGTCCGGCTCGACGTTGTTGGCCTTGACGTAGTCCAGGTACGTGTTCCACCAGGACGAGCCGCCCGACGCGGGCTTGCCGGCGGTGCTGGCGCCGACGATCACCGCGTTCGGGAAGACCGCGCGGATCCTCTGGTAGGCACGCTTCCACATCTCCAGGTACTGGGCCTGTGGCCGGTCCCAGAAGGGATGCCAGTCGGGTTCGTTCCAGATGTCCCACTGGATGTCGGTCATGCCGGCCGCCTGCGCGTCGGCGAGGAGGCGGTCGTAGAAGGCGTCGAAGCGGGACCAGTCGCCGTTGTCACCGGGGAAGGTGGGGTTGGTGGTGCCGTCGGCGCCCCACAGGTCGTGCGGCAGGATGACGAAGGTGGCGCCGAGCGCCTTGGTGCGCTTGTACTGCGCGAGGGTGGAGTTCCAGCGACGGTCGTACTTGCCGGCGACCCAGCCGCCGGGGTTGTCCAGTTGGGCGCCCCCGGCCCGCATGAACTGCCACTTGATGTCCTTGTAGAAGTGCTCCTGCGGCAGGGCGCCGTTCTCGGACATGCCGTAGATCGTGCCCGAGGCGCGGTAGGTGGGTGCGCCCCCGGCGGTTGCGAAGTCCACGCCCACGGTGGTGTCGGCGGCCTGCGCCGTCGTGCCGGGAAGGGCGACGGCCGCGACCGACGCGAACAGCGCGGCGAGCGCGGTGGTCCTGCGCAGGCGGCGGCCTCCTGCGGAGCCGGACTCTGCGGTGCTGTGTCTGGGCGGAGGAAGGACGCGGGACATGCTCATGTGATCTCCCGAGGGGGTGGGTGCTGCCTGGATGGGGCGCCCAGGGGGCTCTCAGCCGCCGGTGTGCGCGGCGGATGCGGGTGCGGCTTGCCGGAGTTCATGGGCTTCGGCGAGGAGGAGGTAGCTGCTGGCGGTCCAGGTGGAGGCACGGTGTGGGGGCTCCCTGCTGTGGCCGGGAGCCCCCATGGGAGGAACGCAGGTCAGCTCATGCCCTGCAGGCGCCAGATCTGGTTCTTCTTCCAGGTCAGGTCGGTCGCCGGGTCGCAGGTCCACTGGTGGATCTTCGCGCGGGGGTCGCTCGAGATCCCGCTGACGTCCACGCACTTGCCGCTGTGCACCGCGGCCAGTTGGTAGTCCTTGCTGTTGCCGGTCGAGGTGACGGGCTTGAGGGTGAACATCTGGTTCGTGGTGCCGCTGCAGGTCCACTGGATGACGGCGGCACCGTCGGCCGTGGAAGCGCCCGAGACGTCCAGGCACTTACCGCTGTGCTCATTCACGATGGTGTAGGTGTTCGCCCGGCCGGCGACCGGCTTGAAGTCGAGCATCTGCTGATAGCCGCCCTCGCAGTGGTACTGCTGGTACTGCGTGCCGTCGGCGGTGCTGAGGTCGGTGTCGTCCAGGCACTGACCGCTGTGCTGTACCACCGCGACCGTGGAGACGGTCGTGTTCGACGGCGGGAGCAGGGTGACGGTGTAGCCGTCCGCGGCGTCCGTCCACGGCACGCTCACCGAGGCCGAGTTGTTACTCACGGTCAGGGTCTGGTCGGAGACCGTCACCGGACCCGTTACCGCGCCGCCGCCGTTGTTCGGTATGCGCTGGACGATCGCGCGGACCCGGCTGTTCTCCACCACCGACGTGGTGTCGAGGCGGTTGAGGTTGACGGTGACATTGCCGGTGTTGCCGTTGCTGCCCAGCAGGATCTTCGCGTTCCGCGCGGAGTTGTCCTTCGTCGCCAGCCCGTCGGTGTTCGTACCGGGCGTGAGGTTCACGATGTTTCCGGTCTGCGAGCCGTAGTAGCGGTACAGGAACCACTCGCCGAGCGGCAGGTACTGGCCGGAGCTGTTCTTGGTGAGCAGGTTGGCCGCGTAGTCGTGCAGGCTGGGGCCCCCTCCCCAGTTGGAGCGCAGGCCGTCGGCGCCGGCCCGCTCCAGGCGGCTGATGAACCAGCCGCCGCCACCGGGGTGCTGCTGCTCGCGCCCGGCGTACTCGTTGATCTGGTACGGGCGGGTGTTGGTCAGGCCCGCGGCGGCGAGGGTCGAGTTGGCGTTGCTGACGGCCGTGACGGGGTCGTGCGGAATGGCATGCCAGCTGTAGATGTCGGGGGCGACGTTGTTGGCCTTGACGTGGTTCAGGAAGGTGGTCCACCAGGTGTTGGACGCGTTGGGCGGGTTCGCCGTGCTGGGGCCGACGATGAGCTGACCGGGGAGGTTGGCCCGCACGGCCGCGTGGAACCGCGACCACATCTGCAGGTACTGGCTCTGGGACCGGCCCCAGAAGCCGCTGAGGTCCGGCTCGTTCCAGAGGTCCCACTCCACCGTCATGTTGTTGGCCTTGACGTCGGAGATGAGCTGGTTGACGAAGTTGTCGAACAGCGTCCAGTTGCCGTTGTCGCCGGGAAAGCCCTGGCTGGTGGTGCCGTCGGCGCCCCACAGGTCGTGCGGCAGGATGACGAACGTGCCGCCGAGCGCCTTGGTGCGCTTGTACTGCGCGAGGGTGGAGTTCCAGCGGGTCTGGTAGTGGGCGAGGCTGGTGGCGTAGCCGCCACCGTTGAGCTGCGCGCCGCCGGCCCGCATGAAGTGCCACTTGATGTCTTTGAAGAAGTGGTCCGGCGGCAGCGACCCGTCGGCGGTCAGCCCGTAGATCATGCCCGAGGCGCGGTAGGTGGGGGCGCCTCCGGCGCTGGCGAAGTCGACGGTGACGCCGGTGTCCGCGGCCTGCGACGGGCCGGCGGGCACCAGGGTCGCCGCCAGGGCGGCCAGGAGGACGGCTACGGACGAGGTCGCTCCGCGTCCGGTGCGGGTTGCGGGGCTGGGAAGTGTCCAGCGGGATTCCATGCTGCGGCTCCTACGTGAACGTGAGCGGGGAGGATGACCGGGGTTGGAACGTCCCCGGGGCTGTGGGGAGACGGCCGGTCAGCGGCTGTCTCGGCGTGCGTGTGCCTCGGCCAGCAGGAGGTAGCTGCTGGCGGTCCAGGTGTAGGCGCGGTCGCGCAGGCCTGTGCCGGTGAGGGCGTCGAAGTTCTCGGCGAAGCCGTGGGTTTCGCACAGGGCGCGGAAGCGGGCGCTGATCTCGTCGGCGAGGCGGTGGTGGCCGGCGCGGCGCAGGCCGTCCTCGATGAGGACGGTGGCGGGTGCCCAGATCGGGCCGCGCCAGTAGCCGTCGGACAGGTAGTGGGGTGAGGTGGGCAGTTCGGTGGCAAGGCCGTACGGGGTCAGGTGGGTCTCGATCCGGGCGGCCAGGGTCGTGCCGATGTGCTCGGGCAGGTGCTCGCCCAGTGCCATCGGCATCAGGTCCAGCAGGCTGGAGCTGTCCCAGGTCTGCGCGCTGTCCACGCCGCGGGCCACGAACCGCTCTCCCGTCCACAGCTCGTCGAGCATCGCCGCCTGGGTGGTCTCGGCGGTACGGGTCCAGCGGCGGGCCTCGTCGGGCAGGCCCAGTTCGGTGGCCAGGCCGGCGAGTTCGCGGAGCTGGAGGGTGAGGAAGGCGGCGAGGTCGGCGGTGACGACCACGCGCTCGGGGTCGAAGGTGGTGGCGTTGTCCCAGCCGCTGTCGTTGCCGTGCTGGTAGTGGGGCAGGGCTGCGCCGGGTGCGCGGCGGGCGGTGAGCCAGAAGTCCGTCCAACGGGCCAACCGATCGTACATATCGGCGAGTTGTGCCGGGGTGAGCGGTTCGGGGAGCCGTCTGCGCAGGTGGGACAGAGTCCAGCCGTGAATGGGCGGTTTGACGAAGTTGTAGAGGACCTCGGAGTGGGTCACCGAGTCGGGAAGGGCGCCGGTCTCGTCCTGGTGGTCGAAGGGCAGGGAGAACTGGTCCCAGGCCAGGGCGGGTGCTCCGGGGGCCAGGGCGAGGGCGTTGAAGCAGTGGTCCCAGCTCCAGACCTTGTCCATCCAGTGCTTGGACATCAGCACCGCGGGCCTGGTGACCAGGGATGCCGGGCGGACCGTCGCCGACCACAGGACGTACGCGGCGAGTTCGGCGGCCGGGGTACCGGACGAGCGCCAGGGTGCCACCGCCTCGATGAAGGCGGTGAAGGCGTGCTCCGCGGTTGCCACGACTGCGTCGAACGTCTCCGAGGACGTGTAGGGCAGGCGTGCGCTGTCCAGTTCCTCGATGGCCGCTTCCCAGACTCCGCCGGGGGCCGCGGTGACGGCGACGCCTCGTTCGCCGCTGCCGAGGGTCTGGCTGCCGGACGCCTCGGCGACCGTGCCCGACAGCACGGTGACCCGGTAACGGCGCCCGGTCTCGTACGAGGTGAACACGTACGACTCGTCCACCGGGTCGCGGTAGAAGTAGGTGCCCGTGAAGGGGGTCAGCGTGTCGGCTGCCGCGGTGATGCGCAGGCCCAGTCCTTCGCCGCGCAGGCGGACGGTGTCCGGTGAGGCGTAGGCGAGGCGGATGCGCCCTTGCTCGCCGGTCCAGCTGAGCAGGCCCGGAGTCGCCTCGACGCGGGTCCCGGCCTGGTCGCCCGTCGTCGCGTCGAGGGGCGTGAAGCGCAGGACGGCGTGCATGCCGTTCTGGTGCGAGACGAGGTGCAGGTCTTCGGCACGTGTCTTCTCCGCGAGCACGGGCGAGATGCCGAACCAGGAGCCGTGCGTGCTGAACGGGATGTCGTGGATGGAGAAAGCCGGGCCGGATCGGGCGGCGGTCATCAAGTGGTACTCGTTTCTTCAGCAGGGGTCACCGGCGGTGATGAAGTGGTCAGTCCTTGACGGCTCCGGCCGTCACGCCGGCGGCGACGTAGCGCTGGGCGAGGACGAGGATCACCGTGGCCGGCAGCGAGGCCACGACGGCGGTGGCCATGATGGCGTTCCACTCCTGGTTGTTGTTGCCGATGTAGTGGTAGATGCCGAGGGTGATCGGCTGGTGGACGCCACCGTTGGCGAGGGTGCTGGCGAAGACGAAGTCGGACCACGACCACAGGAACGCGAACAGCGACACGGTGACGACCGAGTTGCGGCTCATCGGCAGCACCACGGACCGGAAGGTGCGCCAGGGCCCGGCTCCGTCCATCTGCGCGGCCTGGAGCAGTTCGCCGGGGATGCCGGACATGAACGCGGTGAAGATGAGGACCGCGAAGGGGACGGCGAGGGTGGAGTCGGCGACGATCAGGCCGGGCACGGACTGGAGCAGGCCGAGCTGGAGGTAGATGGCGTAGAAGCCCATCGCCATGATGATCCCGGGGATCATCTGGGCCACCAGGAAGAGGAAACCGAGGACTCCCCCGCCGCGGGGGCGGAGTTTCGCCAGGGCGTATCCGGCGGGCGCTGCCAGCGCCACGGTCAGCACGACCGTGCCCAGGCCGATGACCAGGCTCGTGGCAAGGTAGGGCAACTGCTGGTCGAGGACGGCACGGTAGCCGTCCAGCGTGCCGTGGACGGGGAACAGGTCCGGCGGCGACTTGCGCATGTCCTGGTCGCGGGTGAAGGACACGTTGAGCATCCAGTAGACGGGGAAGAGCATGACGGCGGTGAGCAGGAGACCCGTTGCCGTCTTCCACCAGGTGGTTCGTCCGCGTCTCGGGCGGCGTGTGGCCGGGGTGGTCATGAGGCGTACTGCTTTCGCTGGGCCCTCAGGTACACCAGGCCGAAGACCAGGGCGGCGGCGACGAGCAGGTTGCCGACGGCCGCGCCGGGGCCGAAGGCGGGCAGCAGGTTGCCGAAGCCGAGCTGGTAGGACCAGGTGGCGAAGGTGGTGGACGAGTCGGCCGGGCCGCCCTTGGTCATGATCCAGATGATGTCGAAGACCTTGAGCGTATAGACCAGGCCCAGCAGCAGGGTGATGGCGGACACGGGGCGCAGCAGCGGGAAGGTGATGCTCCAGAAGCGTCTCCAGGCGCTCGCGCCGTCGAGGGCGGCCGCTTCGTAGAGGCTCGCCGGGATGGACTGCAGACCGCTGTAGAGCACGACCAGGTTGAAGGGGACGCCGATCCAGATGTTGGCGATGATCACCGAGGCCAGAGACCAGGACGGCGAGGTCAGCCAGTTCACGGGGTCGATCCCCAGGACGCCCAGCAGGGCGTTGACGACACCGGAGTCGCTGTTGAGCATCCACGACCAGGTGGAGGCCGACACGATCAGCGGCAGCAGCCACGGCACCAGGAACAGGGCCCGCAAGGTCGCCGACAACCGGAAGTGCTGGTGGAAGAAGACCGCGAGGCTCAAGCCGATGGCGTACTGGAAGAACAGGCACACCACGGTGAACATCACCGTGTGAGTGAGTGCCGGGCCGAAGGTCGGGTCGTCGAAGACCTTCTGGTAGTTGTCCAGTCCGGTGAACGGGGCGTTGCCCTGGACGAAGGAGCGGACGGTGTAGTTGCGCAGGCTCAGGTCGAGGTTGCGGTACAGCGGATAGGCGTAGAAGAGGACGAGGTAGAGGGTGACCGGGGCGAGGAACGCCCAGGCGGCCCACTGCTGGGACGTGTGACGCCGGCGGCGGTGCGCGGTACGGGCCGGGGGCAGGGCGACGGTGGCCGCCGCCCCGTTCCCGTCACGCACCGGTCGGCGGTCCGGCAGGTGTGGCGTGTGCTTCATCGAGGAGCCCGGGATCGCGGTTGCCTGACGGTTTACTTGGCGGCGTCCTGTGCCGCGGTGAGCGCGTCCTTGGGCGACTTGGAGCCGCTGAGGGCGGACTGGACGGCCTTCCACATCTGCTCCGAGATCTTCGGGTACTTGGTGCCGAGGTCGTCGCTGGTGCGCCCCTTGGCCGCCTTGACCGCGTCGACCCAGGGCTTCAGCTCGGCGTTCTCCGCCACCTGCTTCTCCTGCACCACGGCGGTGGGGGCGACGTAGGAGAGGGTGGTGTCGGTGTCGTACAGGTTCTCGGTGCTGGTCAGGCAGGACACCAGCTTCCGCGTGGTGGCGTAGCGGCCGGTGTCGCCCTGGACCGGGAGGGTGACGAACTCGCCGCCGGTCGGGGCCGCCGCGTTGCCGCCCCCTGAGCCGGGGATGGGCAGGACGCCGTAGTCGAAGCCGGCCTTCTCGGCGTTCGCGAGCTGCCAGGTGCCGTTCTCGGCGAAGGCGTAGTCACCGCTCGCGAACTCCTGCCAGCTGGTGGTCTGGGTGTTGTTGATGACCGAGTTGGGGGCGTACCCCTTGTCCAGCCAGCCCTTCCAGAGGGAGAGCGCGGAGACGGCCTGCTCCGAGTCGAGGTCGGTCAGCTGGGCGCCCGCGCCCCAGAACCAGGGCAGGAACTGGAAGCTGCCTTCCTCGGTGCCGATCGCGGAGAAGGTGATGCCCTTCTTGCCGGCTTTCTTGACCTTCTCCAGCGCCGCCGTCAGTGACTTCCAGTCCTTGACCGAGGTGATGTCCACACCGGCCTTCTTCAGGACCTCCTTGTTGTAGTAGAGGGCGAGGGTGTTGGCGCCGATCGGGGTGCCGTAGGTCTTTCCGCCCGACTGCCCGGCGGCGAGCAGGTTGGGGTCCGCCTTCGAGGTGTCGAGCTTGTTCTCGTCGGTCGTGGTGAGCACGCCGGCCTCGGCGAGCGTCGACACCACGGGGTTGTCGAGGATGAGGATGTCCGCGGAGTTGTCCTGCTGCGCCGCCAGCAGCGCCTTGTTGGACAGGTCGCTGGTGTCGAAGGCGGTCCGCTTGATCTTCACTCCGGCCTCGGTGCCGCAGCCGTCCAGCAGCTTCGCCCAGGCCGAGTCCTTGGCGAACTGCGGGTACGGGTCCCAGACGGTGTACGTGCCGCTGTCCGCCGCCTTCGCGGACGTCGTGCCAGTGCCGGAGGAGCATGCGGTGGTGACGGTGGTAAGGGCGACGACGGTCATGGCGGTGGCGGTGAGACGGCGTCTGGTGGATCTGTTCATCGGGTTTCCTTGCTCTGTGTGTCTGGCATGGGCATGCCAGTGGACCGGATGGCAGGGCAGGCTGAACGGCGCCGCCGAGACGCAAGGTCGCGAAGCGGCGGGTTGAACGGTGACGGGCGGGAGGTGACGGAGGAGCGGAGGAGGAGGAGCGGAGGAGGAGGAGCGGAGGAGGAGCAGGGCCGCCCTTGATCTACAGGGGATGCGGAGGGCGGCCTGTCAGGCGGTCGAGTCGTCGGGGATCCCGCTTGTGCCCCCCGGAGAGCGGGGGCCGACGGGTCCGGTGCTGGCGCGGAGCGAGATCGGCGGGGCGAGCAGTTGGTGGCGCGGGGGTGCGTCCGGGTGGGCGAGCCGCTCGATGAGCAGGTCGACGGCGCGCCGACCCATCTCCTCCGCCGGTACGTCCGCCGCGGTGAGCTGCGGGGTCACCGTCTCCGCCCACCGGGCGGCCACGACCCCGGTGACGGAGAAGTCGCGCGGCACATGGCGGCCCGCGTGGGCCAGACCCCGGTAGAGACCTCCGAGCGCGGCCTCGTTCAGCGTGACGAGGGCCGTGGTGGCGGGGTCGTCGTGCAGGATCCGCTCCAGGCACGCCTGCCCCGAGGGGGCGTCGTCCTCGCAGTTGTACGTCCGGACGGTGAGCCCGCGCTCGGCGGCGGCCTTGGTGAAGCCGTCCAGACCGCGGTGCGCGGACTCGTACCCGGCGCGCAGCAGCCGCTCCGGCCGGTTGACGAGGGCGACCCGGTCGTGGCCCAGGTCCGCGAGGTGGTGGACACAGGCCGCCGCCAGCGCGGTGTGGTCCAGGCCGACCCACCAGTCGCCCTCCGGCCGGGCCGTGCGGCCGATGCAGACGGCGGGGAAGTTCTCGGCGAGGAGGTGGTCGACCCGGTCGTCCTGGAGCCTGATCTCCATCAGGATCGCGCCGTCGACCCGCCGCTCCCCCAGCAGCCGCTGGAACGAGCGGTCGCTGTCCACGCCGCTCGGGGAGAGCAGTACGTCGTAGTCATGGGCGGCCGCGGCCTCCACCACGCTGCCGATGAAATCGAGCTGCATGCCGGTGTAGTGATCGCCGGCCGGCGGGAAGACCAGAGCGATGGTGCTGGTCCGGCCGTTGGCCAGGGCGCGTGCGCTCGCGTTGGGTCGGTAGCCCAGGTCGTCGATGACTCGCTGGATCTTCTCGCGGGTCTCGTCCGACACCGGGCGCTTGCCGCTCAGCGCATACGAGACAGTGCTCCGCGAGACACCGGCCCGCCTGGCAATCTCACCGATGTTCACGGGACTCCTTCATCGAACCGGTTCGACATTCTCAGAGGAGAAGGAGACCGGTCAGGGCAGAGGTGGGAGGGATCCTTGAAGCCGGTGTCGAACCGGTTCGCGTGAAGGAAAGGTAGGAGTCGGCCGTGCGGGTGTCAATACCTCACGCAAAGCTCATGAAACACATCGGAAACCAGTCCGCGCGAACCCGCGGCGACCGTCCACCCTCCACATTCACCGCCCTCACCAGCCAGAACGGCGCGCGCTGCCCACCAGGCCAGGGACATGCCCGCACCGGGAGTCGAATCGTGTCGCGAGTACTGCTGACCCGCTCCGAGGGTGCTCGCCTCGGGGGTGCTCGCCTCGGGGGTGCTCGCTTCGGGGGTGCTCGCTTCCGGCGAACCGGATCGACGGCCCTTGCCACCCGTGCCCGGTCACGGTCCGCTGCCGCCGACTGGTGGGCATCCGCGTGTACGTCTGGATGTTCCGGGGCGATGAAGTGGCGGACCTTCGGCACCTGGGTGAAGTCGGCGGCCGGCAGCAGAGCCTTGTTGGCCTCCCAGTAGTAGGTCATTGCGCTGGGGCCAGGAGCTGTCCGGCCGCCGGCCGCGCGTACAGCTGACCCTGAGCCACCAGCTCCACGTGGATGCCCACCGCCCGCACTCGTCCCGTAGCCGTCACGGCGATCCGGACGACGTGCAGTCCGTCGGCTTCGGGAGCGGCCCGGCGGATGTGGCGCCCGCCTGGCTGTGTCACGGGCGGCGAGCCGCCGCCTGGCTGTGTCACGGGCGGCGGCGAGCCGCCGCCTCGCCGAGATCGAGGAAGCCCGCGAACACGAGTGCCTGCCGCACGCCCAGGCCGTCCTCGCCCGCGAACGCGCCCAGCTCGCCCGCAAGATGCACGACGTGCTCTCCCACCCGGTCAGCCTGTCGGGCATCAGCATCCGGCCGCCGAGATCGACGACCTCGGGCTGCTCGCCGACGTACCGGCGCGCGCCCTCCTCGGTGCCGACCAGGGCGATCCGGCCCGCTCGGATCGCGACGGCCTTCTGGATCCGGTCGTGGGCGTCCACGGTCCAGACATGGCCGTTGGGCAGGACGGTGTCAGCAGGCAGCACGTCAGGCCGCCTGCGGCGTGTCCCACCCACCGACGCACCGGACCGACGCCGCGTCGGGCGAGCGCCTAGGCCGACGCGGCCAGGAAGTCCCTGCGCAACGACATGCCGGACCGGCCGTCGCCGTCGGTCCTGACCGCCAGCAC
Organism: Streptomyces capitiformicae; assembly: GCF_002214185.1. NCBI lineage: Bacteria > Bacillati > Actinomycetota > Actinomycetes > Kitasatosporales > Streptomycetaceae > Streptomyces > Streptomyces capitiformicae. The sequence continues at coordinate 1,316,365 of NZ_CP022161.1, forward strand.
CTGGTTGACGCCCATCGTGTTGTTCTCGAACCCGACCGCCGAGGCCGCCATGTACAGGCGCCATACCCGCGCCCGCCCGGGCGAGGTCAGCTTGACCGCCTCGTCCCAGTGCGCTTCGAGGTTGGCCACCCACTCACGCAGCGTGAGGGCATAGTGCTCGCGCAAGGACTCGACGTCGCGCACCTCGAAGCCCGCTTGCTCCAGCAGCGACACGGTGGAGCCGACGGGAGCCAGCTCACCGTCGGGGAAGACGTACCGGTCGATGAAGGGGTCCATGCGGTACTTCCCTTCGTCCCGCACAGGGCGCCGCGCTATCTGGTGGTTGAGCAACCGCCCGCCGGGCTTCAGCAGGTGGTGCAGGATGTCCGCGTAGGCGCGGTACCGCTTCCCGCCCACGTGCTCGGCCATACCGATCGAGGAGATCGCGTCGAAGGGGGAGTCGTCGATCTGGCGGTAGTCCTGCACCCTGATCTCCACCAGGTGCTCAAGCCCCGCCGCGGCGACACGCTCGCGCGCCAGTGCCGCCTGCTCGACCGAGATGGTGACCCCTAGGACCTGTACGCCGTAGTGTTCGGCCGCATGCATGGCCAGCGAGCCCCAGCCGCAGCCCACGTCCAGCAGCCGCTGCCCCTCGCGCAGGGCGAGCTTGCGGCAGACCAGGTCCAGTTTGGCCTCCTGGGCCTGCTCCAGAGTGTCGCCGGTGCCGGAGGACGGGTCGCCCTGCCAGTAGGCACAGGAGTAGACGAGCGAGGGGCCCAGAACCAGGGCGTAGAAGTCGTTGCCCACGTCGTAGTGGTGACTGATGGCCGCCTTGTCACGGCGCATGCTGTGCGCGGGACCGCGACGGCGCACCACCTCTTCGGCGGGCGGTGCCGGCGGGAGCCCGATCTCCGCGAGGCCGAGCGCCCGGCTCACCGTACGCAGGCTGCCGGGTGTGGTCAGCACGCTCAGCGCTCTGCGGAGCGCCGCCGTGCGGCTGCCGGGCTCGTCCCGTTCCCACAGCAGCGTCGAGATCCGCTTCAGCAGTTCGTACAGGTCGCCGTCGACTTCGAGGTCTCCGGCCACCCAGGCGCGGGCGAGCCCCAGTTCGCCGGGCCGCCACAGCAGACGCCGCAGGGCTTCGCGGTCGCGCAGGACGAAGGACGGCCCGTCCTTGGGGCCGGCCGTGCTGCCGTCCCAGAGGCGGATTCCCACGGGCAGGGGGAGACCCAGCACCTGTTCACTGAACCGGGCCAGAACTGCTGCGGCTGGTTCGGGCATGCGAATGCTCTCCGTTCAACACAGGGGGTCCCGCCCGTCCCGAACTGCGGCTGGGCCTGGCAAGCTTCACCACAGCGACGGCTGACGTCGGTGAGTATAAGCGGACATTTATTGAAACCTGAACAGGCCTTTTGTTTGAGCAGCCGATGGGGGCATGGTCGGTTGTCCGGTCCGGGTCACGACAGGATCCCTGCGTTGGGCCCTCGCGACCGTGGCTCCCCCTCTCCCCCGCCAGCCGCTGCGCCGGCCGTGAAGCCCCACTGGGGACGGAGCCGCGGTGCGGCGTCGTGTCGGGGGCGACCTCAGGCCATGGCCAGGACGGCCGAGACCAAGGCCCGCTGGCAGACGCGCTCGGCTTCCTCGTCCGGCAGGGAGAGGTGCTGCATCGTCAGTCCGTCGAAGCCGGCCAGGAAGAACCTCGCGATCGTCTCAGCGGTCCGGCCGAGCTGGTGACCGGCGCGTTCGGCGTCGCCGCCGCGACCGGCGCGCCTTCTACGACCGACGCCTGTACTTGCCCGCGCTCTGGGTGGGGGACGCCGAGCGCCGCCAGGAGGTCGGCGTGCACGGAGAGATCGCCTACGGCGGAGCAGGCGGCTGAGCATGCCGTCGTAGCCGGGCCTGGCTTGCTCGGCCCGGCTACGTTTCGTTCCGTTTCGTTTCGCGAGGCCGGTCAGAACACCACGGTCCAGCCCTCGCGTCCGGCCGCCTCGGCGGTGTACGACACGCCGTGCGCCTTCGTCCCGTCGGCGCGACCGCAATCGCCATCATCGCAGTCGACCCGGCCTATACCTCGAAGTGGGGCGCCCAGCACGGGCAGAAGCCCCTCACCCACGACCACAGGAAGACCACTCGCCACGAGGCTGCCGCCGTGGCGATCGGACGACGCGCCCAAGGGCACCCGGTCCGGCGACGGACGACACCGCCCCACGACGACCAGAGCGATCGTCGTGGGCATCGGACCGTCCAGGCCGGACCAGGAGCCCTCGGGCGTGAGGGACCCCGCCCCCGCATTCCCGGACCACGCACACGATGCGTGCCGCCCGGACGCGGAGCGAACGCGGGCGACCAGAACGCCCAACACCGTTCGGGGCGTTCGGCTGAGCATGACTCCTGGCAACAGGACTCACTCCCGCTCAGTCTCTAGGAACGGTTGACCGGGGCGGCGACGATCCGCACCGCCTGGCTGCCCGCTTCGGGGCGGGGACTGTCACCGGCGAGGGCATGTCCGGTGACGTCGTCCGTCTTCCACTTCTGGCTCTGGAAGGCGAGGAAGACGGCCACCCAGCGCTCCTGCTCGGGGAAGTGGATCAGCAGACCACCGTCCTGCCACACCCCGTCGTCCTTGCGGAACCTGGCGCTGTTCCCCTGGTTCATGTGGACGTCGTGGACGCCGTTGCCGGGCAGGAAGCCGAAGATCTTGTCCTTGACGCCGGCCTCGGGACCCCAGCGCTCGCCGAACACGTAGAGCCTGGCGGTGGGGTCCTCGACCGCGCGCCGTACGTAGTGGTCGAGGACGTCGGCGAGGTCGTTGTCCGGGCCCTCGACATGCGGCGGCAGGGCCCGCATCCTCGACGGATCGAAGAGGTTGCCTCGTACGAAGTCGAGGTTGGGTCCACCGGGACCCGACGGCAGCGTGTTCCAGCCGCTCGCGAGACCCGTGAGGCGAGCGGTGACCGGGTGCCGGAAGTCCTCCTCGACGAGATACAGCAGCTCGGACGGGCTCTCCTGCGACTTCACGTTCACCGAGGCTCGGTAGTGCGTGCCGCCCTCGTCGGTCAGGTGGATCTGGTAGTGCGGCGTGTCATCGGCACCCTCCCGACGGGTGTCGACCGCTCGCGCGATCAGTACGCCGTACGACTTCAGTGGCATGTCGACCAACTCCCCCGCAGGACGGCCACTTTGCTCGCCCCTGTGCGGGAAATGGTAGAGCGACGACCGTCCGCTGCGCCCTTCGTGTCCTTGATTGTTCACCTACGATCAACCGCGTGGTCCTCTTCACCCTGGAACGCCTCACCCCACTCCCCGCCGACGCCGCCTGGCGCCGGCTCACCGACTGGCCCCGGCACGCCGACGTCGTCCCGCTGACCCGCGTCACCGTACGGACCCCTCCGCCGACCGGCGAGCGGACGGTGTTCGTGGCCCGCAGTGGGGTGGGGGCGCTCGCGTTCGACGACCCGATGGAAGTGGTGGTCTGGCGCCCGCCGGAGGGCGGGGAGCCAGGTGTCTGCCGCCTCGCCAAGCGCGGTTCGTTCGTCATGGGGTGGGCGGAGATCGAGGTCCAGCTGTACGGCGAGGGGACATCACGTGTGCTGTGGCGTGAGGATCTGCGGGTGCGGTGGCTGCCGGGGATCTTCGACCGAGCGCTGGGGTGGTTGGCGCGGCGGATGTTCGGGCGAGCGGTGGACGGGCTGTTGAAGGGACCGGAGACTCGGTGACCGGGGCCGGCGACTGACGATCGGGGCCACTGTCAGACCCTCCGTCTACTGTCCGAAGCATGACCGATCACCTCCACACCACCCGAGCGTCCTACGACACCGTCGCCGCCGACTACGAGAGGCTCCTCAGGGAGGAGTTGGCGAACAGCCCGTTCGACAGAGCCATGTTGGGGGTGTTCGCCGAGCGGGTGCTGGGCGGCGGAGGCGGGCCCGTCGCGGATCTGGGCTGCGGGCCGGGGCGGATCACCGGGCATCTGGCCGGGCTCGGGCTCGACGTCTTCGGCATCGATCTCTCCCCGGAGATGGTGACCGTGGCCCGCTGGGCCCATCCCCGGCTCCGCTTCGACGTCGGCACGATGACCGCGCTCGACCTCCAGGACGACTCGCTCGCCGGCGCCGTCTCCTGGTACTCCACGGTCCACACCCCACCGGCCGAACTCCCCGTCGTCTTCCGGGAGTTCCGCCGGGTCCTCGCTCCCGGCGGCCTGCTGCTGATGGCGTTCAAGGCCGGCGACGAGTCCGTCCACCTGTCGCACGCGTACGGCCACGATCTCGATCTCGACGTCTACCGCTACCCACCGGACCGGATCGCCGGGCTGCTCACCGACGCCGGTCTGGTCGAAGCCGCCCGGCTGGTGCGGGAGCCGGAGGGCGAGAAGCAGAAGACCCCGCAGGCGTATGTGCTGGCACGCAAGCCCGCCTGACGTGACCGTCGGCGTCAGGACCTGCCCGGCTCCGGGTCCCCGCTGTGGGCGCCCGGCTCCGGGTCCCCGCTGTGGGCGCCCGGCTCCGGGTCCCCGTTGCGGGCGGCGGCCAGGCCGTCGCGGCGGTCGCGGTCACCGTCGCCCGTCGTACTGAGGAGGGTGTCGCAGATCTCGCGGAGCTTGTCGGTGGCCTGCTTGGAGAACAGCCCACAGAGCCCCGCGATGCCGGAGAAGCCGTACGGATTGGTCGCCCCGGCACCGGAACTACCGGCGAACAGGCCGCCGCGGAGCAGCATGTACACCAGCAACGCCAGCGCCACACCGATTCCGGCCCGCAGGAGGTACCACCACAGCCAGCTCGCATAGAGCCGCCGGTTGCCGACGTACGTCGCGAACGACGTGGCCGCGTGGACGAAGCTGCCGAGCGCGCTGCACACCACCACGGCGAGCAGCATCGCGGTGTCGGCGGTCAGCGCCCAGTCACCGAGGCCGAAGGGCGCCCATCGCGCGGTGGGTGCCGTGGCGTCCGCCCCGGGTTCCACCGTCGCGAGCACCACCGGCCAGAGGCTCACCAGGGCGCCGCACACGAAGACGACGTCGACCAGGAGGAAGAGGCCCAGGACGGTCGTCGCCGCGGTCGACAGCCGCCTCCTGTCACGGGTGCCGGCGCTTTTGGCCCCGGTCGTCCCGTCCTCCACGCCCGAGCCCGCAGCGCCGCCGTCATCCGCGCCCGGCCCCTCGCCCCCGTCGCCCACATCCGGGCCCGTACCGCCGTCCGGGCGCTCGTCCACGCCGTCGCCCTCGCCCGCACCCTGCTCGATGTTCACCGCGCTCAACTGTCCGTCCCCCGATGCGCTGTTGTCGCCGTATACAGACGGTCACCCCTCCGTCTCCGTCGGTCAAGGTACAGGGTCAGGAAACCATCCGGCTCGACCTCGGCAGATCGGTGACGGTGGGCGTGCCGCCGTGGCCGTCGTGGTGGATCGGTGTGTGTGCCCCCGTCAGTGAGACCCCGCTTCCGCCGCGCCGGTCGGCGACGATCTCGGCGGCGATGGACAGGGCCGTCTCCTCCGGGGTGCGGGCGCCGAGGTCGAGGCCGATGGGGGAGCGGAGGCGGGCCAACTCCAGTTCGGTGACGCCTGCTTGGCGGAGGCGGGCGTTGCGGTCGAGGTGGGTTCGGCGGGAGCCCATGGCGCCTACATAGGCGACGGGCAGGCGCAGCGCCAGTTTCAGCAGCGGTACGTCGAACTTGGCGTCGTGGGTGAGGACGCAGAGGACCGTGCGGGCGTCCACCGACGTCCGTTCCAGGTACTTGTGGGGCCACTCGACGACGATCTCGTCGGCCTCCGGGAATCGGGCCTTCGTCGTGAAGACCGGGCGCGCGTCGCACACCGTCACGTGGTAGCCGAGGAACTTGCCGATGCGGACCAGTGCCGACGCGAAGTCGATGGCGCCGAAGACGATCATCCGGGGCGCGGGTACGGAGGACTCGACCAGAACCGTGAGCGGCGCTCCACAGCGTGAGCCCTGCTCTCCCAACTCCAGGGTGCCGGTGCGGCCGGCGTCCAGGAAGGCACGGGCCTCGGCGGCGACCGTGCGCTCGAGTTCGGGGTGGGCGCCGAATCCGCCGTCGTACGAGCCGTCGGGGCGGGTCAGGAGGGCTCGGCCGCGCAGTTCCGCCGGGCCGGAGACGATCCGGGCGACCGCGGCCGCCTCACCGCTCGCGGCGGCGGCCAGCGCGGCCGCGACAACCGGGCGGACAGGGTCGCCCACCCGTACCGGCGTGACGAGGATGTCGATGATTCCGCCGCAGGTCAGGCCCACGGCGAAGGCCTCCTCGTCGCTGTAGCCGAAGCGTTCGAGGACCGGCTCACCGTCCGCCAGCGCCTGCCCGCACAGGTCGTAGACGGCGCCCTCCACACAACCGCCGGAGACGGAGCCGATCACCGTGCCGTCGGCGTCCACCGCGAGGGCGGCGCCGGGCAGGCGGGGCGCGCTGCCGCCGACGGCCACCACGGTGGCCACGGCGAAGTCACGTCCCTGCTCGACCCACCGGTGCAGTTCTTCGGCGATGTCCAGCATCTCTCGATCTCCTTACCGGCGACGGTTGCGGCTACGCCGTGCCCGTCAGGTGTTCCGGGCGTACCGGTGTCCTGTTCAGTTCCAGCCCCGTCGCGTTCCGAATCGCCGCCAGCACAGCGGGAGTCGACGACAAGGTCGGCGCCTCACCGACGCCTCGCAGCCCGTACGGCGCGTGGTCGTCGGCCAGTTCGAGCACGTCGACCGGGATGGTCGGGGTGTCGAGGATCGTGGGGATCAGGTAGTCCGTGAAGGAAGGGTTCTTGACCTTCGCGGTCTTCGGGTCCACGACGATCTCCTCCATGACGGCGATGCCGAGGCCCTGGGTCGTGCCGCCCTGGATCTGGCCGAGGACGGAGAGCGGGTTGAGGGCCTTGCCGACGTCCTGGGCGCAGGCCAGTTCGACGACCTTGACCATGCCCAGCTCGGTGTCGACCTCGACGACCGCCCGGTGCGCGGCGAAGGAGTACTGGACGTGGCCGAAGCCCTGGCCGGTGCGCAGGTCGAAGGGTTCGGTCGGCCGGTGCCGCCACTCCTCCTCGACCTCGACGGCCTCGTCGCCCAGTACGTCGACCAGGTCGGCCAGCACCTCGCCGCCGTCGGTGACGACCTTGCCGCCCTCCAGGAGCAGTTCGGCGGTCGCCCAAGCGGGGTGGTACGAGCCGAACTTGCGGCGGCCGATCTCCAGGACCTTCTCCCGGACGAGCTCGCAGGAGTGTTTCACGGCGCCACCGGTGACGTACGTCTGGCGCGACGCGGACGTCGAACCGGCCGAACCCACCCGTGTGTCCGCCGGGTTGATCGTCACGTGGGTGACGCCCAGCTCGGTGCGGGCGATCTGCGCGTGGACGGTGATACCGCCCTGGCCGACCTCCGCCATGGCCGTGTGGACGGTGGCGACGGGCTCACCTCCGACGACCTCCATACGGACACGGGCGGTCGAGTAGTCGTCGAAGCCCTCGGAGAAGCCGACGTTCTTGATGCCGACCGCGTAGCCGATGCCGCGTACGACGCCCTCGCCGTGCGTGGTGTTGGACAGGCCGCCCGGCAGCTGCCGTACGTCCGCCGCCTCGCCGGCCGTGAGCCACTGCTGCTCGGGCGGCAGGGGCATCGCCTTGACGCGGCGCAGGAGTTCGGCGACCGGGGCCGGGGAGTCGACGATCTGGCCGGTCGGCAGGGCGGTGCCCTGTTCCATGGCGTTGATCTGCCGGAACTCCACCGGGTCCATGCCCAGTCTCGCGGCCAGCTTGTCCATCTGCGCCTCGTAGGCGAAGCATGCCTGGACCGCGCCGAAGCCGCGCATGGCACCGCAGGGCGGGTTGTTGGTGTAGAGGGCGAGGGCCTCGATGTCGACGTCGTCGATGACGTACGGGCCCGCGCCGAGGGAGGCGGCGTTGCCGACGACGGCCGGGGAGGCGGAGGCGTACGCGCCGCCGTCCAGGACGATCCGGGCCTTCAGATGGGTGAGCCTGCCGTCCTTCGTCGCCCCGTGCTCGTAGTACAGCTTCGCGGGGTGGCGATGGACATGGCCGAAGAAGGACTCGAAGCGGTTGTAGACGATCTTCACCGGCTTGCCCGTGCGCAGGGCGAGGAGGCAGGCGTGGATCTGCATCGACAGATCCTCGCGGCCGCCGAAGGCGCCGCCCACGCCGGACAGTGTCATACGGACCTTGTCCTCGGGCAGGCCGAGGACGGGCGCGATCTGGCGCAGGTCGGAGTGCAGCCACTGGGTGGCGATGTAGAGGTCGACGCCGCCGTCCTCGGCAGGGACCGCGAGGCCGGATTCCGGGCCGAGGAAGGCCTGGTCCTGCATGCCGAAGACGTACTCGCCCTCGACGACGACGTCCGCGCGCTCCCGCGCCGCGGAAACGTCACCGCGGATGATCGGCTGGCGGTGGAGGATGTTCGGGTGCGGGACATGGCCGATGGTGGGGGTCCCCCCGGTCGAACGCAGTTGAGACTGGGGGAGATCGGTGCGGTTCTCGTGGACGAGGGCCGCGTCCGGCGCGGTCGCGGAGGCCTCGTCGGTGACGACCGGCAGTTCGCGGTACTCCACCTTGATCTTGGCGGCGGCGCGGCGCGCGGTCTCCGGGTGGTCGGCGGCGACGATCGCGACCGGCTCACCGTGGTGGCGGACCTTGCCATGGGCGAGGACCGGGGTGTCCTGGATCTCCAGGCCGTAGTTCCTCACTTCGGTCGGCAGGTCGTCGTACGTCATGACGGCGTGGACGCCGGGTGTGGCGAGGGCCTCGGCCGTGTCGATGGAGACGATCTCGGCGTGCGCGACCGGGGAGCGCAGGATCTGGCCCCAGAGCATGTCCTCGTGCCACATGTCGGACGAGTACGCGAACTCGCCGGTGACCTTGAGGGTGCCGTCCGGGCGGAGCGTGGACTCGCCGATGCCGCCCTTGGTGCGGGAGCCCTGGGTGAGGTTGGTGGGCAGGCCGGTGGTTCCCATGCTCAGACCCCCTCGGACTGCCGGGCGGCTGCGAGGCGGACCGCGTCCATGATCTTCTCGTAGCCGGTGCAGCGGCACAGGTTGCCCGACAGCGCCTCGCGGATGTCCGCGTCGGACGGGTTCGGGTTCCGCTCCAGCATCTCGTCTGCGGCGACCAGCAGACCCGGGGTGCAGAAGCCGCACTGGACGGCTCCGGCGTCGATGAACGCCTGCTGGATCGGAGAGAGCGCGGCGCGCGGGGATGAGCCGGTGCCCTCGCCGGTCTGGGAGTCGGTGCCCTTCGCCTGCCACCGCTGGGCGTCCTGAAGAGACGTACCGCAACCACCGTGCTCGGCGCGCTGCTTGGCGTAGTCCGCCAGACCCTCGACCGTGACGACCTCGCGTCCCTCCACCTGCCCCGCTGCGACCAGACACGAACAAACCGGCACACCGTCGAGCCGAACCGTGCAGGACCCGCACTCCCCCTGCTCGCAGGCGTTCTTCGACCCCGGCAACCCGAGCCGTTCCCTCAGGACATAGAGAAGGGACTCGCCCTCCCACACGTCGTCGGCTTCCTGCGGACGACCGTTGACAGTGAAGTTGACGCGCATCAGGCGACTCCCTCCGTGCGAGCGGCGGTGCCGCGGTACGACTCCCAGGTCCACATCAGCGTGCGGCGGGCCATGACGCCGACCGCGTGGCGGCGGTAGCTCGCGGTGCCGCGTACGTCGTCGATCGGGTTGCAGGCGGCGGCGCACAGGTCCGCGAACCGCTTGGCGACCGACGGGGTGATGATCTTGCCGTTGTCCCAGAAGCCGCCCTCGTCGAGCGCCGCGTTCAGGAACTCCTCGGCGGTCCTGGCCCGGACGGGGGTCGGCGCGGCCGAGCCGATGCCGGTGCGGACGGTCCGCGAGGACGGGTGCAGGGCGAGCCCGAAGGCGCACACCGCGATCACCATGGCGTTGCGCGTGCCGACCTTGGAGTACTGCTGCGGCCCGTCCGCCTTCTTGATGTGCACGGCCCGGATCAGCTCGTCCGGCGCGAGGGCGTTGCGCTTCACGCCGGTGTAGAAGTCGTCGATGGGGATGAGCCGCGAGCCCCGTACGGACTCGGCCTCGACCTCGGCGCCCGCCGCGAGAAGGGCCGGGTGGGCGTCGCCGGCCGGGGAGGCGGTACCGAGGTTGCCGCCGACGCCGCCACGGTTGCGGATCTGCGGGGAGGCCACCGTGTGCGAGGCCAGGGCGAGGCCGGGCAGTTCGGGACGGAGGTTCTCCATGATCCGGGTGTAGGGGACGGACGCGCCCAGCCGAACCGTTTCCTCGCCGACCTCCCACTCGTAGAGCTCGCCGATGCGGTTGAGGTCGAGCAGATACTCGGGCCGACGGTGGTCAAAGTTGATCTCGACCATCACATCGGTGCCGCCGGCGATCGGCACAGCGGTGGGATGCTCGGCCTTCGCGGCGAGCGCCTCCTCCCAGCTGGCGGGGCGAAGGAAGTCCATCTGACCGGCTCTCTTCTTCGTCTCTGTATCTCGGAGTGGTGCCGTTTGAGCCAGATCGTGTGCGGCGGGCCCGACTCGTTCAGGGGCTGTTCACGTGGCTTGCCGTCAGTACACAGCGCCGTACTCCGCCCCGGTCAGTCACGAAAAGCATGAAGGAGTTGGCTGGCCAGGGGGCTCATCTTGTAGATTCATATGAACGGAGGCCATCGGCAACCTCAGCGTTTTTCGCTGGAAACATCCAGAACACATCCCGGGTACGAGACAGGAACGGCGGCGACGAGAATGCGCCTGCGCGCACTGCTGGACACCGACGCGCTGGGGCTGCGGCTGCTCGGCGGCGAGGACGAACTGGACCGCACCGTGCGCGGTGTGATGACCACCGACCTCAGGGACCCCAGCCGTTACCTCTCCGGCGGCGAGCTGGTGCTCACCGGTCTGGCCTGGCGCCGCGACGCCGCCGACTCCGAGCCCTTCGTACGGATCCTGGCGGGCGCCGGGGTCACCGCCCTGGCCGCCGGCGAGGCCGAGCTGGGCGACATCCCGGAGGACCTCGTCGTGGCCTGTGCCCGGCACCGGCTGCCGCTGTTCGCGGTCAACGAGTCGGTGGCCTTCGCGACGATCACCGAGCACGTCGTACGGCAGGTCTCGGGTGAGCGCGCCGGGGACCTGGCGGCCGTGGTGGACCGGCACCGCCGGATGATGACCTCCGGCCCGGCGGGCGGCGGCCCGGACGTCGTCCTGGACCTGCTCGGCTCCGACCTGGACCTCCGGGCCTGGGTGCTCTCCCCCACCGGCCGCCTCATCGCGGGCCCGAAGGTCTCCGGGCCCCCGCTGCCCCCCGACCTGTGCGCGCGACTGGCCGCCGAACACCTCGCGGCGACCCGCACGGGGCGCCGCGGCCCGCACCGCGTGGCCGTCGGCACCACGACCTACTCGCTCTTCCCGATCAGCAGCGCGGGCCGCACCGCGAGCACGAGCGCCGCGCGCGATGTGCGCGATGTGCGCGATGTGCGCGATGTGCGCGATGTGCGCGAGAGCGTCCTCTCCGACTGGCTGCTCGCGGTCGAGGCCGACGCCGGGGACTGGCCCGCCGAGCGGCTCGACCTGCTGTACGGCGTCACCCAGCTGATCGCGGTCGAGCGGGACCGCCGCGACGCGGCACGTACGGTACGGCGACGGCTCGCCCAGGAAGTCCTGGAGCTGGTGCAGGCCGGAGCGGCCCCCGCCGAGATCGCGGCCCGGCTGCGGGTCGCCGCGCCGGTGCTGCTGCCCGGCCTCGGGGCGGCGCCGCACTGGCAGGTGGTCGTGGCACGGGTCGAGTGGGACGACGGCGAGGCCGGGGAAGCCGGGCGGCTCGACGGCGGCGCGGTCGCCCAGGCGCTCCTGGAGGAGATCCTCGTGGACCCGCTGTCCACGGGCCCGGAGCACTCGGACCGTATCGCCGTCGCCCACACGGACGACGAGGCCATCGCCCTCGTCCCCCTTCCCGCGGTCTCCACCGAGCACGACGGCTCCGAGTCCGGCATCCACGCCGACACCCTGCTCGCCGCCGTACGGGACCCCCTGACGGCCGGTCTCGACGACGACGGACGGCTCACGCTGGGCGTCAGCGCGGCAGTGCACTCGGCCGAGGGCCTGCGCGGCGCCCTGGAGGAGGCCCGGCACGCCCGCCGGGTGGCGGCGGCGCGCGTGGGCCGGGTCTGCGCGGCGGGCCACCAGGAACTGGCCTCCCACGTCCTCCTGCTCCCTTTCGTCCCCGACGACGTCCGCCGGGCCTTCACCGCCCGCCTCCTCGACCCGCTCCGCGACTACGACCGCCGCCACCGCGCCGAACTGATCCCCACCCTGGAGGCGTTCCTGGAGTGCGACGGCTCCTGGACCCGCTGCGCCTCCCGCCTCCACCTGCACGTCAACACACTGCGCTACCGGGTGGGTCGCATCGAACAGTTGACGAGCAGAGACCTCTCCCGCCTGGAGGACAAGCTGGACTTCTTCCTGGCACTGCGGATGAGTTGAGGTAGTGGGGGCGGTGCGCGCGGCAGGCGCGGAGTCGGTGATCGAGCCCCACACCGAGGAGACCTCGGTGACGCCGGCCTGATCAACACCAACCACAATCGTGTCCCCGGGCAACCCGGTTCGTGCCTTCACAGGGCTCCCAAGCCGGTTGCAGAACCCCAGCGCAAGTGAAAACTTTCACACACCCCCTTGGCCAGGCCCCGATGTTCGTGCTGAGATGCGGCCACCACTCAAAGCTCAATGGTGTGCTGGGCCTGTCCTTCGGATCAGGTCGGAGTCGGGGAACGGTGCCTGGCCACTACCGGTGAGCGGGGCTTGGTGCGTGCAGCTGCAAGGCGGAGGAGGGCGTCGACGCGGAGCGTCGGCAACCGACGACAACGCCGCAGATGTGCGTGCCAAGCCCCGCGACCCCGATCTGAGCCGAAGGACAGGACCTTGGGGAGGGCAACGTGGCGCATACCGCCATGTCTGGTGACGGAACGACCGCCGGCGACGATCCACTCCAGACCGCGGTATGGCGGCTGCGCTCACGCGCCTGCTGGGCCGACGCGGCCGCGCTGCTCGAACCCGACACTCCACAGGCCTCGCTCCAGCGGACCACGCTGCTCGTCGAGCGCTGTCTCTACACCGAGCAGGGCTGGGAGGAGGCCGAGGACGCGCTGCGTACGGCCGAGGCGCAGGCCCGCAGTGACGACGAGCGGGGCGCGGCGGCCTGTGAGCGCGGCCAGTTGGCGTACGCGTCAACGCTGCTCGGCGTACGCGACCGGGCGGACGAGGCACGCGCCGCTCTGGGCCGCGCCGCCGCCCTGATCGCCCCCGGCGCGCCCGGCCGGGCCCTGCTCGACTTCCGCCGTGGTCTGCTCGCCGAGAACCTGGCCCACTCCCCCCAGGCCGCCCGCGCCGCCTACCGCCGCGCCCATGCCGGCGCCGCCGCCCACGGCGACCTGCTCCTGCAGTCCTTCACCTGGCGCCATCTCGCCGGACTCGCCCTGCGCGACGGCGAGCTGACCGAGGCCCGACATGGTTTCGCCGAATCCCTCCGCATCCGCGAGGAGTTGGGTTACCTCGTCGGCACGGCCCCCGCCCTGGCCTCCCTCGCCGACACGGAGTCCGAACCCGAAGCCTCCCGCCTCCGCGAGGAGGCCCGCCGCCTGTTCCGCCTGTTGGGCGGCGTCCCCACCTGGCTGGCCAGGCAATTGGCACCACCGGCGGCGACGGCGTGAGGAGCGCCCCGCAGGGGGCGCGGGGCTGTACTTGATGTGCGGCTCCGCCGCCTGGGCGCGACCAGCCACTCACAACCGCCGACCGCCCACGAACAACAGCCCCGAGGGCGCTAAACCAAACCCCCCAGCGGCGCCCCGAAATGCTTCTGCACCAACAACTCCACGGCCTCAAGATCCCCCGCGGTCAACGCATCGACCAACGCGATGTGCTCCTCCGCATCCGCCATCAACTCCCCACGCCCCCCACTCACAGGCCCGGCATGGAGCGGCAGTTGAGCACGCCGGTGAAGATCATCGGCAACCTGCACCAACTGTTCGTTGCCCGCCAGCCCGAGAATCCCCCGATGAAAGACGCGATCGGCCTCACCGTAGGTCGCCCGGCACCCGGCGGACGCCGCCCGCGCCGTCTCCTCGGCGAGCGGCCGCAACTCGGCCCAGCTGTCGGCCGGCAGCGTCCGCGCGAGCCGCAGAATCACCGGCACCTGGAGCAACGCCCGTACCTCCGCGAGCTCGGCCAGCTCGCGGGCACCGCGCCGTACGACACGGAACCCCCGGTTGGGCACGACCTCGACCGCGCCCTCGATGGCCAGTTGCTGCATGGCCTCACGGACCGGCGTGGCGGAGACCCCGAACCGCTCGCCGAGCGCGGGAGCCGAGTACACCTCACCGGGTGTCAGGTCCCCGGTGGCGAGTGCGGCCCGCAGCGCGTCGAGGATCTGACCGCGCACGGAGGCCCGCTGCACGACCGGCCGCCCCTGCGCCCGAGCCCCCTGGGGCATGGGGATCGGCGTCTCGCTGTGGGTGTGCTCACCCCTCGCGGCGTCGGCATCGGTCTCGGGGGCCAGGTCGCGCCGTACCGCACCCCTGCCGTCCACGGTGACGCCCCGCCCCCGTCCCTGGTCCACGTCGGCGGCGCCGGGCTGCGCGGGCACTCGATAGGCCGCAGCGGCTTGGCGCGGTCCGGCCTGGTCCACGGGTCCTCCTCCGAGCCGAGTCGGATGTCGAGTAGGTCAAGCAGGTCAAGCAGGTCGTAGATCGAGTACGCCGAGTAGTACACGGAGGCGCGTAGGTCACTACTGGGGTTGTTACCGGTCGTAAAGCACCATAGGCGCACATGCTTTCAGTTCAAACCTCGACGACCAGGGGTAAGGTAAGCCTTACTTGGCAGTGATGGTGAAACGGCGGTCTCGGCACGCCCCTCTCAGCACCGGCTCCGGCGCCCGGTTCGCGCACGTCGCCCGTGACGGCGGCGTACGACCGGCTGACCGAGGTGTGCTGCCCGTGATGAGCGTGACAGAACTCTCACCCACCGCTCCATTGCCCGAAGGTGAGGGGTGGGTCTCCGCCGCCGGACTCGCGGCGGCCGGCGCGAAGCTGGACGCGTTCCTCGCGTGGGACGAGGCCCAGATCCTCCGGGACCACGGCCAGAAGGGGCGCCCGGACGTCGTGGCGACGTTCGGACTGCACCGGTACTCCTGGTACGCCTGTCTGCTCTTCACGGTCCCCTGGTTCCTGGAGCGCCGGGTGCCGCGGTTCCCCGTCGAGCACGTCGCGTTCCATCGTGAGCAGAGCCGCCTGGTGGTAAGCGGCGAAACGTTCAGCTGCCTGCCGGGCGATCCGGCGGCCGACGAGCCGGGGGCGAGGGTGGTGCCGGACGAGGAGGCACTGCGTGCGGAAGTGCGGGCGGCGTTCGCCGAGCACATAGAGCCGGTTCTCGGCGGTTTCGGACCGCGTATGCGGCGGCGCGGGCGGGCGCTGTGGGGCATGGCGACGGACGAGGTGGTCGAGGGCATCTGATACGTCGCCGAACTCCTCGGCCCCGACGAGCAGGAGCGATGCCGGGGCGAGCTGGAGTTGCTGCTGCCGGGCGCGACCAAGCCGTACGTGGGCGCCGCGGGCTTCCGTGAACTGACCGGCCCCGGCGGCGAGTCGGTGCCCACCCGGGACCGGGCGAGCTGCTGCATGTTCTACACGCTGGCCCCGGAGGACACCTGCGTCACCTGCCCGCGCACCTGCGAGGCGGAGCGGATCGCCAGACTCACGGCGCCGGCCGCCGGTTGACGGTCCCTCGCGACACCGCCCGGCGTCAGGCCGGACGGCGTCGCGCGGAACGCCCCCTCGGCGATCGCCCGCGGCATGTCCCGTAAGATCAACTCCGGGTGGGAACCTCGTCGGGTTACAGGTGGTTCACAACTTCCTCACTTGCCGCAGGAACTTTCCGTGGAACCACTCGAACGGGTAACCTCACTCGCACTCAACTCCCGTCCCTCGCGCGGTAGTTCGAGCAGAATGCCGTCATGCGTCACTCATTGCACTTCTTTGGCGGTCTCTTGCCCCGAAACCCCCTGAGGGCCGCGAGGATTGGGCCACTATGGCGGGCGTTACGCCCTATCCCAATGCAAGGGACCCCTGATGAGATTGACCGACATATCGCTGAACTGGCTGCTTCCGGGCGCCGTACTGCTCCTGGGCATGCTGGCGGCGGTGGCGGTGCTCGCGCGCGGCAAGCGCTCCGGGGAGCACGCTAAGACCGAGGACTCGTGGGAGCGCAGTGAGGAGCGCCGCAGACGCAAAGAGGCCCTCTACGGCACCGCCTCCTACATCCTCCTCTTCTGCTGTGCCGCGGTCGCCGCCGCGCTCTCCTTCCGCGGCCTGGTCGGCTTCGGCGAACAGAACCTGGGCCTCACCAAGGGGTGGCAGTACCTGGTTCCGTTCGGCCTGGACGGCGCCGCCATGTTCTGTTCGGTGCTCGCGGTGCGCGAGGCCAGCCACGGCGACGCGGCCCTCGGCTCCCGCATACTCGTGTGGACGTTCGCGGGTGCGGCGGCGTGGTTCAACTGGGTGCACGCGCCCAGGGGTATCGGCCACGACGGCGCCCCGCAGTTCTTCGCCGGCATGTCCCTGTCCGCCGCGGTGCTCTTCGACCGCGCGCTCAAGCAGACCCGCCGGGCGGCGCTGCGCGAGCAGGGCCTGGTGCCGCGTCCACTGCCGCAGATCCGCGTCGTCCGCTGGCTGCGGGCCCCGCGCGAGACGTACAAGGCCTGGTCGCTCATGCTGCTGGAGGGTGTGCGCAGCCTGGACGAGGCGGTCGACGAGGTGCGTGAGGACAAGCGCATCAAGGAGGAGAACCGCTCGCGCAAGCGGGAGGCGGAGCGCCTGGAGCGTGCCCATCTGAAGGCCATCAGCCGTGGCCACCGGGGTCTTCCCGGTCGTGGCGGTGGCGGTGGCGGTGGCCAGCGCCAGGTGGACACCACCGTGGAGCGTGTCCCGGCCCAGGCGGTCTCGGAGCCTGCCATATCGACGCCGGAGCAGCTGCCCGTACGTACCCGTCCCTCCCTGCAGCCCGTACGCAATGGTTCCGACAAGTCCATCACGGTCGATCTGACCGCGGAGGACGACACCATGGCCCTGCCGCGGCTCGACTCCCTGGAGCGCAAGCTCAAGGACCTGGAGCAGCAGTTCGGCTGATGGACTGATCCGGTCCGGTCCGGACCGATCCGGACCACACCATTGGACAGGGGCGCGGCTCATGCCGCGCCCCTGTCCGTTGCCGTGCCCGCATCGCTTTCGCGCATCTACTTCCTCTACGTCCCCTACGTCAGTCCGCCGTCCAGGTCGAACCACACCGCCTTGCCCACCCCGTGCGCCCGAACGCCCCAGGCATCGGCGAGGGACTGTACGAGGAGGAGGCCGCGTCCACTGGTGCCGTCGTCGGCGTTCGGCACCCGGAGCTTGGGCCTGCGTCCCACGAAGTCCCGTACCTCCACGTGGAGTCCGCGCCGCGAGACGGTGGCGGTCAGCACCGCGTCGTCGTCGGTGTGGATGAGCGCGTTGGTGACCAGCTCACTGGTGAGCAGTTCCGCTATCTCCGCCATCTCCGATCTCCCCGGCCGCCCCCATTGCCGTAACAGCTCCCGCAGGGCTCTACGGGCCTCGGGCACCGCCCGGAGATCCGCCCGCCCCAGTCTGCGCCTGAGCTGCCCGGCACCGGCCTGATCCGTCACATCGCCGGTCGCTTCCTCCGCCTCCTGTGCCGAGAAGGCCCCGATCGCCATGGGACCGCCCTCTCGTGCCTGCCTCTTCATGACCCCCGCCCACGCGCCGATGACGATTCCCCTCCTGCTCGAACACGTACACGGGGATCCATGCCCCGTCCGGAACGCGGCACTCATGTCGAATCGTCAAACGACCCTCCGTACGCTTTCAAACGCACAGGGTCAAGCCAGCTACCGGCACCTTGCGAGAGCGCTTCCCCTCCCGGACACCCGGTGCCGGGCACCGCACTGCGCGGTCATGCACCGGACCTACGACCGCCGGGCCCGACACTCCACACAGGGCTGCCGACCCGGCCGTATACAAGTCATACGCAAGTCATACGCCAAGGAGACACGTCCGCCGAACGGATACGGCCATCGCGCAGCGGACGGGTCACTCAGTCAAATACCTGCCCCATACCTGCCCCATACCTGCCCCACACGTGTCCAATACGGGTCCGAACCGGTCACTCGGGCCGCTGATGGACATTGGCCTGAATCGCGCGCTGGTTCAGGCCAATGTCGTGGCCGACGCGAAGTGTTGACGCTCGTCGCTGGTTCGGTCACGCCTCCCACACGGCCGCGGCCGTACGGTCGTCCGCGTATCCCTTGACCCTGACCTGGGCGTCAGCGAGGAACGCGGCGAGTCCGGGGGGCTCCGCGCTCCCCCAGCGCGCCGCCAGGTGCTCGGCGAGCGGGGCCTCAGCGCGCAGCGGCTCGGCGAGACCGCCGGTGCACAGCAGCAGGACGTCGCCCTCGCGGGCCACGGACGCCCGGAAGCGGAAGGGTTCGCGAGGCGGTGCCGGGGCGGGTTCGTACGGGCTCGGCGGTGTCGTGATGCCGAGGTCCATGGTGAGACGGTCGCCCTCGGGTGTCTCGTGCGGCAGCGAGCCGAAGCCGACCACCGGGGCGCCCGCCGTGTCGGCGACCCGTGGCTCTATGTCCTGCCACTCCCCGCCCCGCAGCCGGAACAGTCCGCCAGTGCCGACGCCGAAGAACACGCGGGTACGGCACTGGGGGTCGGCCGGGAGCAGCAGACAGCGCAGGCTCACCGTGTACTCCTCCGGGTCGAAGCCCTGTTCCACGGCGCTGGCGCGGAGTCTGCCGAGGCTGCGGTCGGTGAGCCGGTGCAGCCCCGACTTCAGGTCGCCGCGCCGGGCCGCCCGGATGTCCTCCGCCAGCCGCGTGTGGCTGCGCCCGATCGCTCCACCGATCCAGCGGCACGCCTCGGCCGCCGCGCGATGGGCCCCCGGAGTGGCCCGAGCACCGGTCGCCATGGCCACGAGCACGAGGGCCTGCTCGCCCGCGCCGAAGCGGGCGGTCAGCAGGGAGTCCCGGCGCGGCTCGCCCCGGTAGCGCGCCGAGTCCCCGCGCAGGGAGGCCGCCCGCAGTGTGCACGCCCCGTAGCGCGCCCCGTCCAGCACGGTGTCCGCGACCAGGTCACCGAGGTCGTCCGGGTCCGCCACGGGCAGCGCGGTCGGCTCGGGGTCATAGGTGGGCGGTCCGGAGCCCACGTAGTCGACCCGCACCTCCTGGCTGCCCGTGACCAGGGTGATCTCCTCCGCCTTGAGGATGGGGAGGTCCTGCTGGGTGGGCGGCCGGGCGTCGGAGGGTTCTGCGGAGGCGGGGCCTGGCAGAGCGTCCGCGGGGGGCGGGAGTTCGGAGGGCGGCTCCGCCGAGCGGCTCGGCGCGGACGGGACGGCATCGGACGGCGACGTCGTGGCCGGACGCGCCCAGGGGGCCAAGGGCCGTGCCGGGCCGGACTGCCTGGGTGGCGGGGGCGTGTGATCGGCGGGCGCGTCGCTGGGCGGCCGGGCTCCGGGGACCTGGTCCGTGGGCGCCTGGGTGGGTGTACGGCGCTGGGGTACGGCCGCCCGGAAGCCGGGCGGGGTCGGCCCGGGCGGGAAGGCGCGGGGGCCGGGCGGATGCGCGGGGGGCGGCTCCCAGGGAGCGGGCTGGGGGGTGAGGCCACTGCGTCGGAGGGCGTCGGTGGTGGGGGCGGGGGGCGCGTCGGGGGCGGAATCCGATGCCGGGTCCGGATTCCGGTCCCGGTCCCGGTCCGATGCCGGGTCCGGGTCGGAATCGGAGTCGGGGTCGGAGTCGGGATCGGGGTCGGGGTCGGAGTCGGGAGGGCTGCCCGGGTGGCCGGCTCCGTCGGCTCCACCGGGTGGGCCCTGCGAGGGCACCCGGTCCGCGAGGGGCCCCGAGGCGCCGGCTGTGGGGCCGGAGGTGCCCGACGACAAGTCTGCCCCTGTGGCCGGCGCACCCGATGGGCCCGGCCTTTCCGGCGCCGCTCCCCAGTTGCCCGGTGGTTCCGACGGAGTCCTCGGCGGCTTCCCCACCGTGCCCGCCGCCGAGGCGAAGCGGTCGTCGAGGGAATCGGCCGCGACCGAGGGGCCCGTGTCCCCCTTGTCGTCGTCGTACAACTGCCGCCACCAGTCGTCCTCGTGACCGGTCGGCCTCTCCCCCTGCTGGCTCATGCCCCTAATTGTCCACCTCAGGAGCCGTATGAAAACGGGGCATCCGGAAAATCGGGCCGCGGAGCCGACGACCCCACGGCGTGTCGGACTACACGTCGAACTCCGGTACGACACAAGGGAGTCGAGGTACGGGAGGTTCCTCCGGGTCTCCTCCGAGTTCTACGCTCCCGGGTTCGGGCGGTGCAGGACCGCCGGGCGGTGCCACCCCCCAGGAGAAACCGCCCGGCGGCGCCGGGGCGACCGGAGCGCGGTGCGCCTCGGCCGGTCGCCCCGAGTGTGGGGCATGTTCCTGGGATTCCGCTGTGTGTCCCGGCATGACCTGCGCGTTCTCCCACCGTCCGGCACTCTGGGCAGATGGGAGCGTGGGAACTCCTGCTGGTCGGTGTGGTGCTGCTGCTCGGCCTGTGCGGAGTACTGGTGCCCGGCGTACCGGGGTCCTGGCTCGTGTGGGCCGCGGTCATGTGGTGGGCCCTGGAGGAGCCCCAGCCGGTCGCCTGGTGGGTACTCGTGGGCACCACCTCGGTCCTGCTCCTGTCGCGTGCGGTCCGCTGGGGTCTGCCTCCCCGACGGCTGGAGGAGAGCGGCGCCACCCCCCGAATGGCGGTCTACGCCGGTGTCGGCGCCGTCCTGGGCTTCGTCCTCGTCCCGGTGCTCGGCGCGATTCCCGGTTTCGTCGGCGGCATCTACCTCGCCGAGCGGCTGCGGCTCGGCCGACACGGCGAGGCGGTGGCCGCCGTACGCATGGCGATGCGCTCGGGGGGCTCGAGTGTGCTGGCGGAACTGGTCGCGTGTCTGCTGGTCGCGGGGGCGTGGGTGGGAGCGGTGCTCGGGAACTGAGGAGTCCCACGCCAACCTCCCCCACCGCCACCGTCACCCCCTCAGTCGAACGCCTCGACATACTCCTGCGCCGGCCCCAGCTCAGGCCGGTCCCGCAGCTCCAGGGTTCCCCCGAGTCGTTCCGGTTCGAGGACGGTCACGGTGTTCTCGCCCGCGTGCAGCAGCGGTGCCGGGCAGTACAGGGTGACCTGTGGGCCGATCTCCCAGTGGCGGCCGAGAAGGAAGCCGTTGGCCCAGACGAGGCCGCGGCCGGACCCCGGTAGTGCGAAGCAGGTGTCCGCGGGCGTGTCGACCTGGAACGTCGCGACGGCGAACCCCGCTCGGGCGAGCGGGGGGCCGGCGGCGATGGCGTCGGTCAGCTCGGTGCCGGACCACTCCCGCAGTGCGACCGGCGTGCTCTCCCACCGTTCCTGGGGACTGAGCGGGAGTGATCCCAGTCAGCCGCACGCCCCGAACGGTCTTGGACGCTCCCCCGGACTTCGTCCGGGGGGACCCCCAGCCGCGGGGGTGCGCGGTGTGCAGGACCATGCCCGCGTCCAGGCCGAGTCGCTCGAAGGAGGCGGGGCGCGGGGCGGTCGTGGTCGGGGCCGGTACGGCGCGGAGGCCGGGGAGGAGGTCGGCGCGGTGGACGAGCGGGACGTGGGCCGGTGGCAGCGTCGGCATCGTTCGAGTTGTGGCGGTGGGACGCCGGAAGCGGCCGATGGGTCACCTTCGCGACCCGCGACACCGGCATCGGCATCGGCATCGGCATCGGCATCGGCATCGGCATCGGCATCGGCATCGGCATCGGCATCGGCATCGGCATCGGCATCGGGCACGATCTCACCGTCACCGGTCTTCGGCAGTGTCACGACCTCCCGGCTCCGGGTGGCGCTCACCGGGCGGATCGCGACGGAGCGGTACACACCGACGCTGACGGAGATCGCCGTGTACCGGAGTACGTGACGGGCCACTTCTCGGGAGGCCCGGCCATCCGGCTCAGTCGGCCCGGAGTACGCCCTCCAGACCGAGGAGCCGGCGCTTGCGGTCGAGGCCTCCCGCGTATCCCGTGAGCGACCCGTCCGCGCCGATCACCCGGTGACACGGGCGGACGATGAGCAGCGGGTTGGCGCCGATCGCGCCGCCGACGGCCCGAACGGCGGCCCTGGGAGCGCCGATACGGGCGGCGATGGCTCCGTACGTGGTGGTCGCGCCGTACGGAACGTCGTCGAGCGCGGCCCAGACCCGCTGCCGGAAGTCGGTGCCCTCGCCGCTCAACTCCAGCCGGAACTCCTTGAGTTCCCCGGCGAAGTAGGCGGCGAGCTGTTCCTCGACCTCCCGGAAGGCCATCGCTTCCCGTCTCCACTCCGGCTTCGGAACACGACCGCCCTTCTGCCCCGGTACGGAGAGGGAGGTCAGGGCTCCGAACTCATCAGCGGTGAGGAGGAGTTCCCCGAGCGGACTGCTGATGGTGGTGAAGGTCCTCGTGGTACTCACGACAAGACTCCTTGCTACGACTCGTTTGCCGAACTGAGGTGTTGGAGGGCGTACGACCGCCACGGCCGCCAGGTGTCCGGGACGTCCTCGCCCGCTGCCGCCACGTCCGGGTCGCCGAGGGCCCGGGTCCGGATCGCGGCGACGGTACGGGCGTCCATGCCGGGCAGCCCGAGCAGTGCCGCCTGGGTGTCGTCCCGGTCGGCGCCGACGTCGAGGCTCGGGGTGCCGTCGGCGAGGGCGGTGGCGAGGGCGCCGAGCGGGCCGGTCGTCCCGGCCAGCGCGGCCGGTTCCGGGAACAGGTGCGTGAGCGTCCCCTCCGGAGCGTCCAGCGCCTTGCCGTACGCCCGCACAAGCCGCTCGGCCTCCTCCCGGCCCACGAGGGCGCGTACGGCGAACTCCTCGGGGTCGGCCGTGCCCGGCACCCGCAGCCCGGGCCGGGCGGCGACGAGCGGAGCGAGGCGCGGATCGGCCCCGAGGCGCTCGTCCACGGCGTACGGGTCGGCGTCGAGGTCGAACAGTCGGCGAAGCCGCTGCACGGCGGTGGTGAGGTCACGCGGATCGGTGAGCCGGAGACGGGCGTCGAGCCAGCCACCGGAATGGCTGTGGGGTCGCTGTCGGCCGCCCGGCCGTTCGTCGACCGCGACGATTCCGGTGCCGTACGGCAGTCGCAGGGCGCGTCGGTAGGTGCGGCGGCCTCGGTCACCGCTGACCTCCTCGATCCCGGTGACCGCCTCGGCGGCGAGGACGTCGAAGAGGGCGGTGGCCTGGTACGGCCCCCGGTGGGAGAGCCGCAGTGGGATGCCGACGGCCAGCGTGGCAGCGCTCGGGGCCGATCCGCGCCGGTGGGCGGCGGCGCGCAGGCCGGTGGGGGTCCTGGCGTACACCGCCCGGATCGTGTCGTTGAACTGCCGCACACTGGCGAAGCCGGCCGCGAACGCGATCTCCGTGACCGGCAGTGACGTGGTCTGCAGCAGCACGCGCGCGGTGTGCGCGCGCTGAGCGCGGGCCAGTGCGACGGGGCCGGCGCCGACCTCGGCGGTGAGCTGCCGCTGGACCTGGCGTGCGCTGTAGCCCAGCCGGACGGCCAGGCCCGCGACACCCTCCCGGTCGACGACGCCGTCCCCGATCAGCCGCATGGCCCGGCCGACCGCGTCCGCCCGGACGTTCCACTCGGCCGAGCCCGGAACGGCGTCCGGTCGGCACCGGCGGCAGGCCCGGAAGCCGGCGCCCTGCGCGGCGGCGGCCGTGGCGTAGAACCGTACGTTCTCCCGCTTCGGCGTCACCGCCGGGCAGCTGGGCCGGCAGTAGATCCCCGTCGTCTCGACAGCGAAGAAGAACTCCCCGTCGAACCGCCCGTCCCTACTCCGCACGGCCTCGTACCTGGTGTTCTCGTCCTCCATACGTCCAGTCTCGACCACGGCCGGGGGTGTGGCTGGCGGGAATCGGACACGACGTCCGCTCCGTCGTATGTGCGGGTGGGTGGGGGGTGCTCGCGCAGTTCCCCGCGCCCCTGAAGGGGCGCGGGGAACTGCGCGACAAGCCACGATCTACGCCCAGTGGCCCCGCTTCGCCTCCATCGCGGCCTTCCCCTCAGCCCCCCTCCGCTTCCACTCCTTCCGGATCTCCGCCCGCAACCGGGCGTCGCTCTTCGCCACGATCCGCTGGTTCTCCCGCAGCAGCTTCCGGTAGCTCTCCAGCCGCCGTACGGGCAACACCCCCGACTCGACGGCGGCCAGCACCGCACATCCCGGCTCGGCCACATGCCCGCAGTCGTGGAACCGGCACTCCCCCGCCAGCTCCTCGATCTCGGCGAACACCTGCCCGACCCCGGTCTCGGCATCCCAGAGGCCGACCCCCCGCAAGCCGGGTGTGTCGATGACAACCCCACCGCCGGGCAGGGCGAGAAGGTTGCGTGTGGTCGTGGTGTGCCGCCCCTTGCCGTCGACGTCACGCGTGGCGTTGACGTGCATGACGTCCTCGCCGAGCAACGCGTTGGCGAGGGTCGACTTGCCCGCACCGGACTGCCCGAGCAGCACGGACGTGCCGCCGGCGAGCACCGCGGCGAGGACATCGAGGCCGTCCCCGCGCGCGGAACTGATGGTCAGCACCGGCACCCCGGGGGCCACCGTCTCCACGTCCTGGACAAGATGCGCCAGCGTCGCCGCGTCCGGCACGAGATCGGCCTTGGTGAGCACGACCACGGGCTGCGCCCCGGACTCCCAGGCCAGCGCGAGGAACCGTTCGGCTCGGTTGAGTTCGAGCTCCACGGCGAGAGATACGGCGACGACCGCGTGATCGACGTTGGCCGCGAGGATCTGTCCCTCGGCGCGTTTGGAGGAGGTGGAGCGCACGAAGGCGCTGCGGCGGGGCAGATACGTGCGTACGTAGCGCGGGTCGCCCGCGGGTTCGACGGCGACCCAGTCGCCGGTGCAGACGACGCGCAGCGGATCGTGGGGCGTGACGAACGCGGTGTCCGCCCGCAGGACGCCGTCGGCGGTGACGACGTCGCACTGCCCTCGGTCGACCCGGACGACACGGCCTGGCAGGAGACCCTGCTCGCCGTACGGAGCGAACTCCGACTCCCAGTCCGCATCCCAGCCATACGGGGCGAGCGGGTGTGACGAAGCCGAACTCGAAAAAGAAGAGGAAGACAAGGGGTGACCCTTCACATGGGTGGCCCCGGCACCGCGTACTCGGACGCGGGAAGAAAGCAGGTGAGGTCAGCCGGCGGCCACAGAGGTGGACTTGACGAACTTCCGGATGCGGGCAACGCCCATCGCAACGACAGTCATCGGTCAACACCTCCCAGGTCACACGCAGCGGACAGCGGCGGCACGGAACAGCCGCTCGAACGAACACGACCCTAGCCACCCTGCCCGACGATGCACCAGCGATTTTTCAGCGCAGCACCTCGGCGTGGCGAAGTCGCACGAACCCGCCTGGTCTGTCGGCCGGATCGCGGGCGGCCACACCAAGAGCTCAAGGCGGCGAGGGGGGCGGTCAGCCGTCGATCGGGCGGAGAGGGTCGTCGACGCGGCTTGTCGCCAGCCACTGCTCGACGGCGGTGATGTGAACGGTCGCGGCGGAGACCGCGAGCAGCGCGTCGCGTGTCTGGAGCGCGCGGAGGATGTCCTCGTGGTCCTGGTGGGCACTGTCCAGCGCGTCACGGATGCGGCTGCCTCGGACGATGCGTACCCGTTGGGTGCGGGTGGAGAGCACCTGCAGGAGCATGGAGAGCACCGGGTTGCCGACGGCTTCGGCGATGCGCAGGTGGAAGGCGATGTCGTGGGCGACGAAGTCCTCGACGGTGGCGGCGGAGCGGCACCGGTCGAGGATGTCGCGGAGTTCCTTCAGGTCGTGCGGTCGCAGCAGGGCCGCGGCCAGTCCGGTCGCCTGGGGTTCGAGCAGTCTGCGTACTTGGAGCAACTGCAGGGCGGCACGTCCTTGGGAGACGTCCGCCGCGAAGGACAGCGTTTCGAGGAGAAGGTGGGGCTCCAGGCTGGAGACATAGGTGCCGTCGCCCTGCCGGCTGACCAGGATGCGCATGGCGGTCAGGGCCCGCACGGCTTCGCGCAGCGAGTTGCGGGAGAGGCCGAGTTGTCGGGCGAGGACGTCCTCCTTGGGCAGGCGGGAGCCGGGTGCGAGTTCGCCGGCGACGATCATCGCCTTGATCTTGGCCATCGCCTCGTCCGTCAGTGCCATGCCACGAGGGTGCCTCTCTGTGTGGGGGGTGCGTAGGGGCCGTCGTGCTCCGCCCGGTCCTCGTCCGGGCGCCGGGCGGAGCCGCCGCGAGCCGGCCTCTACTCCTGTTTCTCGCCGGAGGCGAAGCGGGAGATGATCAGGGCGACGATGATGATCGCGCCGTTGAGGAACTGGTTCCACAGGGGCGGTACACCCGCCAGAGTCATGACGTTGACGACCAGTTGGAGGGTGAGGACGCCGGTGAGGGCGCCGAAGACGGATCCCTTGCCGCCGTTGAGGCTGACCCCGCCGATGACGGTCGCGGCGAAGACCTGGAAGATCCAGCCGCTGCCCTGGGTGGCGGAGATGGAGCCGTAGTGTCCGCTGTAGAGGATGCCGGCGAACGGGGCGAGCAGGCTGCCGGTGATCAGCACCACCCAGACGGTCCGGTCGACGCGGGATCCCCGCGGTGCGGGCGGCCTCCGCGTCGCCGCCGATCGCGTACAGCGCGCGGCCGTGCCGAAGCCATGCCAGCACGCTGCCGCCCCCCGCGAACAGCAGCGCGCAGATCCAGATGGCGGCCGGGACGCCCAGCCAGGAGGCCTATTTTCTGTGCAGCAGGGCGGCAACGAGGGTGGCCGTGCACAGCTGCCGGCCGGCCTGTCGGCCACCCTCGAATTCAGGCATGCCACCGGGGTGGCGCCAGTCAGTCGACTGGGCTGAACGTCCACAGCAGGTTGGTGCTCTGCTGCCACGTCCACTGCTTGGTCACGGACCCTGAGGCGACTCTTCCACCGCCGTCGAGGACCAGTCCCGTGCTGCGGTTGGCGATCGAGTACTGGCCTTGGCCGCGGTGGGTGATCCGCCACTGTTGGGTGTTACTGCCGTCCCATGCCTTCTGCCGGGCCGGGTCACCGTTGCTGGTGGCGCCCCAGCCGTCGGCGACCATGCCGTTGGTGCGGTTGACGAGCCTGTAGTACCCGTTGCCGAGTTCGATTGCCTGCCACTGGAGATTGGTGTGGTTTATCGGCTCCCACTGCTTCAGGTTCGAGCCGCTGGCGACATTGCCGCCGCTGTCCAGCGCCAAGCGGCTCGTGACATTGGTCAGGCGGTAGTACTTGTCGGGCCTGAACGTCACCTTGAGGGATCTGATCACGTCGTTGTTGCCGGTCGCCACAAGGTCGGGGGTGTTCGAGGTGAACGTCCAGGCGGTGCCGGTGAAGTTGTCGCCGGAGTAGCCCGTCACCTGGAAGCCGTCGGGTACCAGGATGGACGAGGCCATGGCGGGCCCCAGGCCGGCGGCGGACAGCTGGGAGGAGGTGTAGCCGCCCAACGGCAGAACGGCGCTGGTGCCTTGGTAGTTGACGTTCTGGAACACCGCCGCGGAAACCCTGATGGGCATGCCCTGGACCTCGACGCACACCACAGAGACGCTGGCGTCCGGCGCGGTGGCCGGCACGGTGACGTCGATGGTGCCGCCGCTGACGGTGTACGGGAGCGAGGCCGAGGGGTTGTTCAGCAGATAGACGCGGCGGATCGGGTTGTCGAGCGCCGGGATCCGCAGCTGGCCGTTCGTGGGCCAGGCGAAGACATGGGCGAAGAGCTTGCCGTTCTTCTTGGTGACCTTCCCCCATGCGGGTTCGGTGGCGAACGGGCTGCCGCTGGTCCCGTGAATGCTGTCGCTGTACGTCGACATCCATGAGGCCAGGCCGTTCAGGACGGACTCCGTTCCGGCGGTGACCAAGCCCTCACCCGTGGGGCCGATGTTCAACAGATAGTTGCCGTCCCGGGATACCACCGTGACGAGTTCCCGGACGAGGTCCTTCAAGGGTCTGTAGCGGGTCTCGAAGCCCGCGTTGTAACCCCAGGAGCCGTTCATGGTGGCGCACTTCTCCCACTGCCGGTCCATCGGCTTGGCGGGTACCCCGAACTCCGCGACCGCGTAGTCGCCGAGACCGAGGTCCCGCTTGACCCGTTCGTTGACGATGAGGCCGGGCTTGCGGGCGATCAGCCAGTTGTAGAGGCCGACGCCGTCCGATTTCAGCCACCAGTCCTCCAGGGTGGGGCTGGAAGGCTCGCCGGACCAGTCGCCGTCGAACCACAGCAGCGCCGGGTCGTAGCGGTCCAGCAGTTCCTGGAGCTGTGCCTTCATGTCGGCGATGTAGGCGGTGCGGGCGGCCTGCGAGGACATCGTGGTGAGACCGCCCTCGTGACGCTCGGTCTGTGAAGGATGGTTCCAGTCGAGTATCGAGTAGTACAGGCAGAACTTGATCCCCCGGCTCTCGCACTCCCTCTTGAGGTCCCCGAGCAGGTCGGTCTGGACGCCGCTGTAGTCGTGCAGGTTGTACAGCTTGCTGCCGGTGGTGTCGGTGAAGCTCGCCACGTCGGAATTCCACATCGCGTAGCCCTCGTGGTGCTTGGCGGTGATCACGAGGTACTTCATGCCGGCGTTCTTGGCCAGTTCGGCGATGGTGGCTGCGTTGAACTGGGTCGGGTTGAACTTCTGGCTGACCTGGGTCTGGTAGCTCGCCTTGCTCCACCGCTGTTGGGCAAACGCCCACTCGCCCTGGCCGAGCTGCGAGTAGGACCCGAAGTGGATGAACATCCCGAACCTGGCCTGGTACCACCAGTCCATCTTCGAGGGGACGGTGTACGCCTCGGCGGTGGAGGGCCACAGTGCCTGCGGCAGCCCGAAGGCCGCCACTCCTCCGGCAAGGGCGGCGGCCTTCATCAGAGAGCGTCTGCTGAGGGGAGCAGAGGACATGGTGCGGCTCCATGTGTCAAGGGGAGGGGTGACAGGGCATCAGGAGCGGAACGCCGTCATGGCGGCCGTTCTCCGCGTCGCCCCATAAGAAGACATCGGATGGATTTATAGGAGCACGACGGTGTCCGCGTCTATAGCTGAGACGAGATTCGCCCAAAACAGGGAAACAGGCACGTGATTCCTAGAGGCGTGCTGAGCCCGAAAGATCACCCAGTGTTCGAGTGGATTGCCATACATGGGATCTATTGTGCTGGCCTTCCCCGCGGAGCTCATCGTCAGGGCGGCCGCGGTCTGCTCCTGGTCGCCCAGCTCGCGCAGCGCTGGAGTACGCGGCACGCCCGCGAAGGAAGGGTCAGTTCGTCGTAGGACCGGGCAGCCGCCTTGGCGAGCGCCTTGGCGATGACCGGGTGAGGATCGGCTCCGCGCCACCCGGCGGCGGCTTCGAGCTTGTAGTCGGTACGGGCGTCGAGCAGCAAAGTCAAGGTGGTGGCGCCAACGCTGTCCCACGAGTACCGGAAGACCATGACGTCCGCGGGCCGGCTGGCGAAGGCCTCACGCAGGACACGCCGCTCCGGCGTGCCGAACCGGGTGACATGGACGCCCTCGACGAAGTCCAGGGCCCGCTGGTAGTCGACGAAGATGCGCGGCGTGCGCGTGTCGAACCCCCTGCCTTCAACCGATAGGCGCGGTAGGCCGTGCTGTTGGTGATCCGGAAGGTGCGGGTCTCGCCGCGGCAGGCGAAGGGCGCGCCGGGGTTCTGCGTGTCGAGGGTCACCCAGGCCCGTCCGCCCTGCGACGCCTGGAGCGCCCGTCGGCGGGGGTCGTCCTGCGGACGATCCGCGAGAGCAGGTCTTGACGACCCGGGCGGGACAGCGTCTGCGGTCCGCATCATCGGGATCGCTCGGCGCGCCGTTGCCCTCCTGTCCCGCTCGCAGTTGGCGACGGCAGCCGGACGGGCTGCCGTGCGCGGTGGTCTCACCCTGGCGGGGGCACACGTCCCCCCGTCAACCGATTGATCCGCCCGATCAATCCGCCGTCTCGCACTCACGCCCGTTCAGCGTGAAGTCCTCCGGTGCCGAGTTGTCGTCGTTGTCCCAGGCCCCCAGGAAACCGACGCCGAAGGTGCCGCCCTCGGTGATCGTCGCGTTGTAGTCGGCGGCGGTGGCCACGACGCGGGAGCCGTCCTGTTCGAACGTGCCGTCCCACATCTGGGTGAGGCGCTGGCCGTCGCCGTAGGACCAGCCGATGCTCCAGCCGTCGAGCGCCTCGGTGGAGGTGACGGTGACGGCGGCCTGGAAGCCGCCCGGCCACTGGTTCACGATCTGGTAGCGGACATGGCAGGTGGCGGAGGACGACCTGCCGGGGTCGACCGGCTCGTGCGAGACCCGGGCCGGGGTCGAGGAGTCGCCCTGCGGCTGCTTGTTGTCGCCGTAGTCGCCGTCGTCGTCCTTGTCACCCCGGTCGTCGTCGGAGCCGGTCTCCTCGGGCCGCGACGTGCTCTGCATGTCGGAGGACCCGCCGGACGGGGAGGGCTGCGCCGAGGGGACGGAGGAGTCCCGCTGCACCACCGACGTCTCGCCGGCCGCCGCGCCCTCGGCGACGGTCTCGTCGTCACCGAAGGGCATGAGAGAGACGGCGAGCGCGAGGACGGAGACGAGGCCGACCCCGACCAGCAGCCCGTTGCGGCCGAGCCGCGGCCTCGGTTCCCTGCCCGGCGAGAGTCCCCGGTCGGTGCCGGTGGAGTCGGCGCGCCCGGGGAGGAGGCCCGCCTCGGCCGCGCGACGGCGGCGCTCCAGGTAGGCGAGTCCGCCCCAGCCGATCACACCGCCGGCGAGGGCGGCGGGCAGTCCGCCGCCGTGCAGCCCGAGGCAGCCCGCGGCCTCGGCGCAGTCCACGCACGTGGCGAGGTGCCGCGACAGGTCATCGGGGGTCTCGGTGCCGGGCGAACGGGTGATCGCGTCCAGCAGCCGGGCGTAGCTGTGGCAGTCGGTGTCGACGGGCGTGTCGAACTGGTTGCGGTGGCACCGGTCCCTGAACAGCGTCCGCACCTGGTCGAGTTCGGCCTTGGCGACCGCCGGGTCGAGGCCGAGCCGGCGGGCCACCGAGGACAGCGGCAGCGACTCGACCTCGGCCAGCCACAGCAGGGCGGCGTCGGGCTCCTGCATGTCCCTGAGAGCGCGCAGGGCGAGGGGCCGGTGCAGCGGCGGACCGGTGTAGCGCGCGGCCTTGTCCGAGTTGAGCCAGAGGCGCAGGTCGGGGTCGAGCCGGTGGCCCTGCCCGTCCGCCTCCCAGGCGGCGGCGCTGATTCTGACCCAGGTCAGCAGGAACGGTATGCGGGGCAGCCGTAAGGCCCGCCGCCCGGCGGCACGCCCGGTCCCCGTCTCGTTCTCCAGGGCGTGCGCCTCGTGCATACCGTTGGTGAAGGCCTCGGTGGCCAGTTGTGTCGCCGCGATGGAACCGGACGTGCACAGATCGGCGTAGGAAAGGACCGCGTCCCAGCACTCCGAGAACAACGCGGCTTCGGCGGCGTCCTGAGGCTTCGGCAGGTCAGGCATGAGTCTCCTGCATCCACAGAGCGAGAACGAGGGGGGAGTTCACAGGAAGGCCAACTGCTCCCTTTTTGAAGGGAGTTGGGGGGACCATCTTGTGGCAGCCCAGAGCTTTTCACGGTTCCCACACAACTGACAAGCCACGTCTTCAAATGCGGTTACCGCCGGTCGCGCTGCCGAGATATACGTACGCCGAGCCCAATCGACTCACCCGTCACAGGAGTTACTTGACGGAAACCTCCTCAGTGACATCGGAGACGTCCTCGGCCGCCGGGAGGCTGTCCATGAAGGAGCTGACGGAGAACACCGCGCGGCCGGGCCCGGGCGGGCCGTAGCCGGGCGGGGACGACAGTCCGAACTCGTCCATCGTCGCGCGGTACGCCTCCAGCAGGCGGATGTGGTACTCCAGGGGCGCGCCCTGCGGGTTGGCCTTGCCGAGCGGGGTCGTGGGCTCCGGGCACCAGGTGGTGAAGCGCGGGGTGATCCCGTGCGACATGAAGAAGCGCAGCCCCTCCGTCGTCGACGCGATGGCCTCGTCCACCGTCGTGAACCCGAACGGCTCGGCCATCTCCACGCCCGCCACGAAGTTGGGGATCACATTGCGTGCGCCGAACACGCCCGCCGAGTCCAGGATGCGCCTGTGCCACTCGTCGCGGCCGACGTAACGTTCCTTGCCCGGGCAGTACAGCTCGAACAGGCGGCGGTCCCAGACCTCGTAGTTCGGGTGGTAGATCTTCACGCCGTAGTCGTGGAACCGCTTGACGTCGTCCAGCGGCAGCGCCTGGGCGACGACCTTGCCGATCCAGCGGTTCGGGAAGCGCTCCTCGATGGCCTTGGCGTAGTGACCGTAGAAGTCGGCCTCGTCCCGGCCCGCGACCGTCTTGGTGATCGCGCCGCCGGTGAGCGTGTACGCGGTGGACGTCTTCGCCGTGTCGTACCGGTCGATGATCTCCAATGCCTCAAGGACCTCGTCGACGTCCTTGACCCCGGTGTACGGCCGTCCCGCCGCCTTGTGCTGGCGCCAGTTGTGGTTGATGTCGCAGTACTGGCACTCCTCCTTGGCGCCGAAGTACTGGCAGACGCGGAAGACCGTGAGGTAGATGAGGTAGCCCCACTGAATGGTCGGGGCCACCTCCATCACGGACTTCCCGTTGGAGAGCGTGTGCCGGTAGTACTCGGGCATGGGCGGAACGCCGACGTCCGCGATGCGCCGGCCGTCGAGGTACAGCCCGAGGAGCCCCTCTTCATCGGCGGCCACCCGATACGGCGACGACGGATTGACCCGTACGGAGACGACCGTGCGCCGCAGGTCGTACGGGCCACCGGTGAGGATGATCTCCTCCGGCGGGCGGCGCAGGGCGGCCTCGCCGAGCTCGGGGAGGGTGCCGTGGTCGAAGGAGAAGATGAAGTACGACTTCGGCTTGACCTCGCCGTTCTCGTTGTCGCTCAGCGCGGAGGCGTCGAAGGCCACGCCGCCCCTGAGCAGGTCCTCCTTGAAGACGGCTTCCCGAGGCACGTGCGGGAACCTCTCCATCAGGTCCTCCACCAGCGCGGTGCGGCTGTCACCCATCCCGTTCTCTCCTCGCTCCCGACGTCGCGCGGGGATCACCCGCGCGCATCTCCCCACGGTATGCCTCCGGCCGGCGCCTTCGAGCCCGGGGGTGGGGGTGCGTCGGCGGGTGCGGGTGAGTGGGGGCTGGTCGCGCAGTTCCCCGCGCCCCTTAACAGCATGGGTCGCGCCCGGTGCTTTTAAGGCGCGGGGAACTGCGCGAGCAACCACGAATCACCCGCACCCGCCGACGCACCATCCCGACCGAGCTGGAAGGCGTGACGGGTCGAAGGGGCGGCAGCCCTTGGGGATGGGACGGGTAGGGGCGGCGGGGGCGAGAAAAGGCCCGGCTCAGTCCTGCGCGGCGTAGTACCAGAACTCCACCTCGGTCAGGTTGCACCGCCCGTTGTGGGCGTCGTGGAGGCGGAGCAAGGGGTACTCGGCGGTGTTCGGCAGGGTGGCCTCGTACCAGGCCCCGTCGGTGGTCGCGCCGATGATGGACACGGTCCCCGGCGGACGGCACCTCCACCTCGTACGCCCGCTGCGACTCGGAGGTCATGTCCCGGCAGGTGGGCGGCGTCGGCCGCGCAAGGAGGCGTTCGTTACGCGATGCGTTCCAGTGTGGCCCGATCGATCGCGTACGCCAACTGCCGCCCGGCCGCGAGCCGTTCGGCCTCTTCGGTGACCGCGAGGCCGAGGCGGGAGACCTCGTTGCCCTGGGAACCGGCCAGGTGGGGGGTGACGAAGGCGCCCGGGAGGTCGAGGAGCGGGGAGTCGGCGGGCAGCGGTTCGGGGTCGGTGACGTCGAGGATCGCGCTGAGGCGGCCGGCTCGCAGTTCGTCGATCAGGGCGTCGTGGTCGACGAGCGCGCCGCGCGCGGTGTTGATGAGGACGGACCCGTCGGGCATCAGGGCGAGTTCGCGGCGGCCGATGAGGCGGTGGGTCTCGGGGGTGTCCGGGGCGTGGACGGTCACGATGTCGGAGGTGGCGAGGAGGTCGTCCAACGGCAGGAGGGGGACGCCGAGGGCGGCGGCCCCGGCCTCGTCGACGTACGGGTCGGTGAGGCTCGCGCGCAGGTCGAAGGGGCGGAGCAGTTCGATGAGGCGGCGGCCGATGCGGGAGGCGCCGATGACTCCGACGCGGCGCCCGTGGTTGCCGATGCCGGGGACGAATCCCCAGCCGGGGTGGACTCGCTCGGCCCGGAGCCGGTCGCGGGATTTGAGGATGTCCTTGCCGGCGAGCAGGATCATGGCCAGCGTGTATTCGGCGACGGGCACGGCGTTGGCGTCGGCCGCCGTGGAGACGGCGATCCCGCGCTCCCAGACGGCCGGGGCGACGAACCCCTTCACCGAGCCCGCCGAGTGCAGGATCGCCCGCAGCTTGGGCGCCGCGTCGAGGACCGCCTCGTCCAGCCGGGGGCACCCCCATCCGGTGACCAGTACCTCGGCCTCGGCGAGAGCCTCCCGGAACCGGGGGCCGGCGAAATCCTCGGTGCTCTCGACGACC
Source organism: Streptomyces capitiformicae (assembly GCF_002214185.1). Lineage (NCBI taxonomy): Bacteria > Bacillati > Actinomycetota > Actinomycetes > Kitasatosporales > Streptomycetaceae > Streptomyces > Streptomyces capitiformicae. The sequence goes on from NZ_CP022161.1 coordinate 1,350,896, forward strand.
AGAGCGGGATCGATGTCCACGGCGTCCCGCAGCCGGTCCAGCACGTCCCGCGGGAAGATCTGGGGAACGTTCTCGGCAGTCATCGCGAACAGCGCGCGGGGACGCTCGGGCAAGGAAGTGGCCTTCCAGCAGGGAGGATTGGCAGTCGACAACCGGTCTCTACCGTAGGCAGGCGCGCGTGGGACGGTCAATGGACCGTTCCATGGGACGTACGCCGCCATGGAGGATGGCCCGGACAGCCACCGGCTACGGCTACGGCTACGGCAATCGCGCGCGGATCGCGGATCGTGGAGGGACACCACGCATGACCACCGAGACCCTGACCAACTGGGCCCGGAACATCACGTACACCGCCAAGAAACTGCACCGGCCGCACTCGCTCGACGCGTTGCGGGCGCTGGTCGCGGGCAGTGAGAGGGTGCGGGTGCTCGGCAGCGGGCACTCCTTCAACGAGATCGCCGAGCCCGGCGCCGGCGGCGTCCTGCTCTCCCTGGCCGCGCTGCCGCCGGTGATCGAGGTGGACACGGCGGCCCGTACGGTACGGGTCGGGGGCGGTGTCCGGTACGCCGAACTCGCCCGCGCGGTCCACGCCCACGGCCTCGCCCTGCACAACATGGCCTCCCTCCCGCACATCTCCGTGGCGGGCTCGGTGGCAACCGGTACCCATGGGTCGGGCGACGGCAACGGACCGCTCGCGGCGGCTGTGCGCGAGGTCGAACTGGTCACGGCGGACGGTACGACGCTGACGTCGGCCCGTGGCGACGACCGCTTCGGCGGCGCTGTGACGTCACTCGGCGCCCTGGGCGTGGTCACCGCGCTCACGCTCGATCTGGAGCCGGGGTTCCAGGTGAGCCAGCACGTGTTCGGCCAACTGCCCCTCGACAGGCTGGACTTCGCCGCCATGTCCGCGTCGGCGTACAGCGTGAGCCTCTTCAGCCGCTGGCGGCACTCCGGGTTCGACCAGGTCTGGGTCAAGCGGCGGACCGACCAGGCGCCGCTCGACTTCCCGTGGGCGGCACCGGCGACCGAGGCCATGCACCCGGTGCCGGGCATGCCTGCCGTGAACTGCACCGAGCAGTTCGGGGTGCCCGGACCGTGGCACGAGCGGCTGCCGCACTTCCGGGCGGAGTTCACGCCGAGCAACGGGGACGAGTTGCAGTCGGAGTACCTGCTGCCAAGGGCTCACGCCATGGCCGCGTTGCGGGAGCTGGACCGGATACGGGAGGTGGTGGCGCCCGTGCTGCAGGTCTGCGAGGTTCGTACGGTGGCCGCGGACGAGCAGTGGCTCAGCCCCGCGTATGGACGGGACACCGTCGCGCTGCACTTCACCTGGGTCGCGGACACGGCGGCGGTGTTGCCTGTGGTGGGGCGGGTCGAGGAGGTGCTGGCGCCGTTCGAGGCTCGGCCGCATTGGGGGAAGGTGTTCACTGTTCCGGCAGGCACACTGCGTGGGCTGTACCCCCGGCTGGGTGATTTCGGGAAGCTGGCCGATGCGGTGGATCCGATGGGCAAGTTCCGCAATGCCTTCGTACGGGATGTGCTCGGCGTGTGAGCGCCCCGCGGCGGAGCCGCGGTCGGACATCGCTGTCGGGGCGCTCCTGCTGGCCGGGACTTTATAAAGCCCCTTTTCTAACCCCTTGTCGAAAGGCCTTGTCGAAAGCACTTGGGCGCCATAGCCTTGCGCCGCGCCGGGGCAACAAGGCCTCGCCATGTCCTGGAGGGATAGAGGCACTGTGTCGCCGGTGAAGCGCACATCACGCGATATTCGCACCGCGAACCGCTACGAGGTGCTGCGCCAGATCATCGCCGAGTCGCCCACGTCCCGGCAGGAGCTGGCGGCGGCCACCGGGTTGAGTCTGGCGACGGTCGCGACGCTGGTCGGGGAGTTGCTCGATCTGCGGCTGATCACGGAGGTCGGGTTCGAGGACTCGGCCGGCGGGCGTCCCCGCGGGCTCGTGGCCGTCAACACGTCGGGGGGCGCGTTGATCGGCGTGGACATCGCGGAGACGTACGTCCGTGTCGAGCTCTTCGACCTCGCGCTGACCGTGCTGGCCCGCGCCGACGAGGACATGCGCCCCGGTGAGAGCCGGCCGGAGCAGGTCGTCGGGCATGTGGCGGCGGCCGTCGGCTCGGTGGTCACGCAGGCCGGGGTCGAGGGCGCCCGGGTGCTCGGTGTCGGGGTGAGCGTGCCGGGTCAGGTGGACCGGGAGGGCGGGGTGTCGGAGTACGCCCCGAACTGGGACTGGCACGACGTCCCGCTGCTCGATCTGCTCACCGAGCACATCGCGTATCCGCTGTACCTGGACAATCCGCTGCGGGCCTGCGCGGTCGCCGAGCTGTGGTTCGGTGCGGCCCGGGGCCGCGGCGACGCCGTGGTCGTCAATCTCGGTACGGGTGTCGGCGCCGGGCTGGTGCTCGGCGGCGGGCTGCACCGGGGGGTCAGCAACAGCGCCGGCGAGTGGGGGCACACCACGCTCGTGCTGGACGGGCGGCTGTGCCACTGCGGCAACCACGGGTGCGTCGAGACGTATGTCGGGGCGCCCGGGATCATGCTGCATCTGCGGGAGTTGAGTCCGCAGAGCACGCTGCTGCACCCGGAGGACCAGACCGCCACTATCGATGCGCTGGCCCGGGGAGTCGCCGACCGGGATCCGGTCGCCGTCAAGGTGGTCCGCGACACGGCCCGTTATCTGGGCGCCGGTATCGCGGACCTCGTCAATCTGCTCAATCCCGAAGTGGTCGTGCTCAGCAGCTGGGTCGCGGCCACGCTCGGCGAACCGCTCCTCACCGAGGTGCGGGAGGCCGTGGCCCGGCACGCGCTGCGCCGCCCGCTGGCCGCCGCCGAGATCGTCCTGTCCCCCATCCCCACCGACCCGGTGTGCCTGGGAGCGGCGACTTTCGCCCTCGAGGGGGCGCTCTCCTCGATCAGTCAACGACCTGCCAAACGCACCACCTACACCAGGGGCCGTACCGCACGGCCTTCGTGACGGCGGAAGGAATGCACGGCCGGAAGGCATGCATGTCGACCCGCGGCGGAGGTCTCCCCCATGAGCCGAGGGCCGCCCGACCCTGACCCGGCGACCCTCTCCCCAGCCTTCACTCTCCGCTCCAACTCCCGTGCAGCGCATGGACGTTCGGGACCCCGAACCGAGTACAACGCTTCGAGCAGACTTCGTCCAACCCCTTGCCGAAGCCTTAGTCAAAGGTTTAACGTCCCGCACCGCAAGCCTCTTTGAGCCCATGAGCCATCTGGATCTGAGCCACAGAACCGTCGAGGCACAGGGCCGCAGCCGTACTCGAGACAAGGACGTCAACATGTCGGCAATGAGCAACAGCAACTGGGACCGCCGCTCCGTACTGCGGGCCGCCATGGGCCTGGCCGCCGCCGGCGGACTCGCCGCGTGCGGCAGCAACACCGGCAGAGGCGGCGGCTCCGGTTCGGGCAAGGCCCTGACGCAGTACTTCCACGCCTACGGCGAGGCCGGCACCGAGCAGGCCATCAAGCGGTACGCGAAGGCCTACAAAGGCGGCAACGTCACCACGCAGTGGATCACCGGCTCCAACTTCGAGAGCAAGCTGTTCGCGTCGCTGCTCACGGACAAGGCCCCCGACTGCTTCGAGTTCCACCCGCAGTTGCAGCTGATCGAGAGCGGTCAGGTAGCGGACCTGAGCGACCTGATCAACCCGGTGAAGGACGACTTCAACCCGGCCGACATCCAGTCGCACACGGTCGACGGGAAGATATACGGCATCCGGATGATCGACGACCCACAGTTCTTCTTCTACCGCAAGTCGATGTTCGAGAAGGCCGGTGTCGAGGTTCCCCAGACACTGGACGAGCTGGTCGCGGCCGCCGCCAAGCTGACCACGGACAAGGTCAAGGGCGCCTACCTCGGCAACACGCTGCACTCGATCATCGACCCGCTGATCTGGTCGGCCGGTGCCCAGCACCTCGACGACAAGAACCAGATCGCCTACCACACGGACGCGGTCGTCGACGGCTTCAAGCAGCTGCGCAAGCTGTTCACCAGCGGTGACCTGCTGCTCGACGCGCCGACCGACTTCTGGGACCCGTCCGCGCTCAACCAGGGCCTGGCCGCCATGCAGTGGTGCGGCATGTGGGCCATGCCGCAGATGCAGGAGGCCCTCGGCGACGACCTCGGCATCTTCCCGTTCCCCAAGGTCGGCGACGCGGGCAAGCTCTCGGTCTACAACGGCGGCTGGTCGATGTTCGTCAACGCCAAGGGCAAGAACGTCGAAGAGACCAAGGAATACGTGAAGTGGCTGTGGATCGACCAGAAGGAGTACCAGGAGGACTGGGCGCTCTCCTACGGCTTCCACATCCCGCCGCGCACCTCGATCGCGGAGTCCGCCGACAAGCTGAAGTCGGGTCTGCCCGCTGAGGGCGTGAAGCTCTTCAACGAGTACGGCAACTTCGACAACATCGGCTGGACCCAGGCGAGCCGGACCGCCATGGAGGACGTCATGGCGAACTGCGTCCGCAAGGGCGGCGACCCGGACAAGGAGCTCACCAAGGCCGACGCCAAAGTCAACCGCGAGCTGAAGAAGCTCTTCGGATAGGCCGGCGGACAGGTACGCACACCATGTCGACCATCACCAAGGACGGCGTCTCCAACCCCGCCCCGGCGAAGGCCGCTCCGGCCAAGCCGCGGCGGGGGCTGCGGGGCTCCCCCACCTTCAACTTCTGGCTCTTCACCGGGCCGTTCCTGATCGGCCTGGCGATCTTCGTCTATCTGCCGATCCTGTGGAGCTTCTACCTGTCGTTCTTCGAGGCCCGCTTCACGGTCACGCCGAGCGAGTTCATCGGCCTCGACAACTACGTCCTCATGCTGACCGACGAGGACTTCATGGGGTCCCTCGGTACCTTCACCGTCTTCGCCGCGATCATCGTGCCGCTGACCTGGGCGACCTCGCTCGGCCTCGCGCTGATGGTGAACCGGCTGCGGTTCATGCGGGCGTTCTTCCGCTCGGTGTTCTTCCTGCCGACGGCGGTCAGCTATGTCGCCGCCTCGCTCGTCTGGAAGATGTCCATCTTCAACGGTGTCCGCTTCGGTATGGCGAACACCTTTCTGAACATGTTCGGCATCGACAACACCGCCTGGCTGGCCAACCCCGACCCGCCGTGGTACTGGCTGGTCATCGTGACCGTGCGGCTGTGGCTCCAGGCCGGCTTCTACATGATCCTCTTCATCGCGGCCCTGCAGAACATCCCGCAGGAGCTGTACGAGGCCGCCGCGATCGACGGCGCGAAGCCCGGCTGGCAGACGTTCTGGCACATCACCCTGCCCCAGCTGCGGGCGACCTCCACCGCCGTGATCCTGCTGCTCCTCGTGGCCGCCTACCAGGCGTTCGACGAGTTCTTCAACCTGCTGGCGAAGACCACCTGGGGCCGGCCGCCGCTGATGGAGCTGTACTACAAGGCCCTCGGTGACAACCAGGACTACGGCGCGGGCAGCGCGGGCGCGCTGATCCTCACCGTACTGATCTGCCTCGTGACGCTGCTCCAGGGCAAGTTCATGGGGTTCGGAAGGGGGGAGGAGTCCAAGTGACCACCACTACGACACCTCCGGCGGACCGGGTCGACGTATCGGCCAAGCCGCGTCGCGTCCGGACCGGCAGCGTGATCGGCTCGACCGGTCTCTATGTCGCCACCGGCATCGCCGCGATCCTCTTCCTCATCCCCTTCTATCTGATCGTCCGCAACGCCCTGATGACGGACCCGGAGATCACGGGCGAGGAATGGAAGTGGTTCCCCACCGACATCCAGTGGGGCAACTTCAGCGAGCCGTTCGACGACCCGTCGGTCGACTTCGCGCGTTCGCTGTGGAACTCGGCGGTCGTCGGCGTCCTGCACACGGTGGGCACCCTGCTGGTCTGCTCGCTGGCCGGATACGGCCTCGCCCGTATCCCGTACAAGCACGCCAACAAGGTCTTCTACGTCGTCCTCGGCACCCTGATGGTCCCCACCGCCGTGACCTTCGTGCCCAGCTTCGTACTGGTGTCGTCCCTCGGCTGGGTCGACACCTACCGGGGTCTCATCATTCCGGGGCTCTTCAGTGGTTTCACGTGCTTCCTGTTCCGGCAGTACTTCCTGGGGTTCCCCAAGGAGCTGGAGGAGGCGGCGCGGATGGACGGGCTCGGTTACCTGGGCGCGTACTGGCGGGTCGTCGTACCCAACTCGCTGAACTTCTTCGCCGCGATGGCGACGATCACGTTCATCAGTGGGTGGAACTCCTTCCTGTGGCCCCTGGTCATCGGCCAGGACCCGAGCGCGTGGACCGTCCAGGTCGCGCTCTCGAACTACACGACCGGCCAGACCGTCAACTTCCATCTGATCTTCATGGCCACGGCCATTTCCATCCTGCCCCTGGTGTTTGTCTTCCTCTTCCTCCAGCGCTGGCTGGTGCAGGGCATCGCGCAGACCGGCATCAAGGGCTAGGAACCAGCAAGGAGACCGATGTCTTTCCGCACCACCGCGACCTCCGTCGACTACGTGGAGGACGTATCACCGGGCAGCGGGGCCCTGCCGCCCCGCGCCTGGTACGCGTCCTCCGACGCCCAGTCCCTCTCGCTGAACGGCGGCTGGAGCTTCCGGCTGTCGCCGACCGCCGACGCCGAGGACGACTCGTTCGCCGCCGAGGGGTACGACGCCGGGGGCTGGGCCGAGGTGTCCGTCCCCGGCCACTGGGTGCTCCAGGGCGACGGGGCCTTCGGGTCGCCGATCTACACCAACCACCTGTACCCGTTCCCGGTGGACCCGCCGAGGGTGCCGACGGAGAACCCGACCGGTGACCATCTGCGGTACTTCGACCTGCCCGAGGGCTGGCCGGCGGACGGTGGCGCCGTGGTCCGCTTCGACGGGGTGGAGTCCTGTGCCCGGGTGTGGCTGAACGGCACGGAGATCGGTGAGTTCAAGGGCTCCCGGCTGCCGCACGAGTTCACGGTCGGGCACCTGCTGAAGCCGACCGACAACGTCCTCGCGGTCCGGGTCCACCAGTGGTCGGCGGGCTCGTACCTGGAGGACCAGGACCAGTGGTGGCTGCCGGGCATCTTCCGTGACGTCACCCTGCTGCACCGCCCGGTGGGCAGCGCCGTGGACTTCTTCGTGCACGCCTCCTACGATCATGTGGGCAGCCTCGGGACCCTGCGCGTCGACTCCGACGTCGACGGCCGGGTCCTCGTGCCCGCCCTGGACATCGATGTCGCGACGGGTGAGCCGGTGACGGTCGCGGTCGTACCGTGGACGGCGGAGACGCCGAAGCTGTACGACGGTGAGCTGGTCACGGCGGGCGAGCGCGTCCCCCTGCGCATCGGTTTCCGCACGGTCGCCCTGGAGGACGGTCTCCTCAAGGTCAACGGCAAGGCGATCCTCTTCAAGGGCGTCAACCGCCACGAGTGGCACCCGGTCAAGGGCCGCGCCCTCGACGTGGAGACCATGCGCGAGGACGTGCTGCTGATGAAGCGGCACAACATCAACGCCGTACGCACCTCGCACTACCCGCCGCACCCCGCCTTCCTCGACCTGTGCGACGAGTACGGCCTCTGGGTGATCGACGAGTGCGACCTGGAGACCCACGGCTTCACCGAGCAGAACTGGCGGGACAACCCCGTCGACGACGACCGCTGGACCCCGGCCCTGCTGGACCGCGCGGCCCGTATGGTCGAGCGGGACAAGAACCACCCCTCGGTCGTCATCTGGTCCCTCGGCAACGAGGCCGGCACCGGCCGCGGCCTCACCGCCATGGCCGAGTGGATCCACGGCCGCGACAGCTCCCGCCTGGTGCACTACGAGGGTGACTGGAACTGCCGCGACACCGACATCTACTCCCGGATGTACGCCGAACACGCCGAGGTCGAGCGCATCGGCCAGGGCCTGGACGGCGGCACCCACAAGCGCCGGGCGCTCCCCTTCATCCAGTGCGAGTACGGCCACGCCATGGGCAACGGCCCCGGCGGCCTCGCCGACTACCAGCGCGTCTTCGAGGCGTACGAGCGCCTCCAGGGCGGCTTCATCTGGGAGTGGATCGACCACGGCGTCACGCACCCGAAGCTGGGCTTCGCCTACGGCGGCGACTTCGGCGAGGAGCTGCACGACGGCAACTTCGTCTGCGACGGCCTGATCTTCCCGGACCGCACGCCCTCCCCCGGCCTGCTTGAGTTCAAGAAGGTCATCGAGCCGGTCCGCATCGAGGGCGACGGCGCGGGCGGGACCGTACGGGTCCGCAACGCGTTCGACTTCGCGGACCTCTCCTCGCTGTCCTTCGAGTGGTCGTACCAGGTCGACGGCAAGACGGTGGAGCACGGCCCGCTGCCGGTGCCCGCGCTGGCGCCGGGGGAATCGGCCGAGGTGAAGCTGCCGCAGCCGCCGTCGGGTGGACCGGGTGGCGAGGCGCTGTGGACCGTACGGGCGCTGCTGGCCGAGGACACGGCCTGGGGCAAGAAGGACCACCAGGTGGCGTGGGCCCAACTCCCCGTCACGGAACGGCCGTTGCCGACCGTCGTGCCCGGTGACGGCCCGACGGCGAGCGAGAAGCTCATCTACCTCGGCCCGGCCTCCTTCGACGTCCGCACGGGCGCGCTGAAGACCATCGGCGGTGTCGACGTGACCGGGCTGCGCCTGGATGTGTGGCGGGCGCCGACCGACAATGACGACGGCGCGTCCTGGCAGGACGACACACGCTACGGCCTGCTGTGGCGCAAGTACGGCTTCCACCGCATGCAACACCGCCTGGACGGCGTCGAGTTGGGCGAGGACGCACTGACGGTACGGACCCGGGTGGCACCGGCGGCCTGGGAGATCGGGCTGCGGACGACGTACCGCTGGACCTCGGACGGCACGCGCCTGAAGCTGACCGTGTCGGTGGACCCGGAAGGCGACTGGACCATCCCGCTCCCCCGGCTCGGCATCCGCTTCGGCCTCTCCTCCGCCGATGCCGTGAAGTGGTACGGAGGCGGCCCCGGCGAGGGCTACCCGGACACCAAGTCGGCGTCCATGCTGGGACGTTGGCACTCCACCGTCGACGAACTCCAGACCCCGTACGTCCGCCCCCAGGAGAACGGCGCCCGCCCCGACGTCCGCTGGGCGGAGCTGGGCGGCCTGCGCGTCGACGGCGACCCGGAGTTCTGGTTCACGGCCCGCCGCTGGACCACCGAACAGCTGGACGCCGCCGAGCATCTGACGGACCTCCGGCCCGGTGACACGGTGTGGGTCAACCTCGACCACGGCCAGATGGGCATCGGCTCCCAGTCCTGCGGCCCGGGCGCCCTGCCGCAGTACCACCTGCTCGCGGAGCCGACGGAGTTCTCGTTCGTGTTCTCGACGACGGAGTAGGAAGGTAGTCGGCTGATACAGCGGCCGGTCGGCGATCATGCCGACCGGCCGCTGTCGCATCGTGGAAAAGCGATGCCGGGCGAGCCCGCTACCCTCGGGCGATGAACGATCACCGCCTCAGGGCTTATGCCGCCGAAGCCGTCATATGGTCCCGTCTCGCCACGCTGCTGCCGGACGCGGAGGACGTCGACATGGTCCAGGGCTGCTGGGACATCGGGGAACAGGAGGCGGGGCTGCACGTGCTGGTGGACCGGCTCACCGAGCTGCGCCTGCCCGTGGGTGAGTCGGCGCGGGTCGAGATCGCGGTGATGGCCGAGCAGTGGGGCGTGTGGGACCAGCGCGGGGCGGAGATCGCGGGGCTTGTCCAGGATGCCGCACGTCCCGCGCGGCTGCGGGTTCTCGACGACGATGCCGAGGCCCCGCTCCCCGCGCGGACGGTGCTGTCCGAGCCCCCGTCCCCGTGTTCGGAGCTCGTCCCGTGGATCGTCTGCCCGCCCTGCGGCCGGGTACTGGCTCGGTCGCACAGGCGGGAGGAGTGGGGCGGCCTGTGGTTCCTCGCCGAGGCGTACGTCGTGTTCGCCCGCGAGGACGACTCCTTCGCTCCGCTGGTGTTCGACCGGGAGCGGGACGAAGCGACCTGGGCGGCGTTGGACGCGCTGCGCACGGCGTGTGGGTGCGGGTTCGGGTTCGGGTGAGTGCGGCCGCGCTGCCGTACAACGAGAGGTACGGGGCCAAGCCGGCGTACACCGGACTGTCGAACGGCCTCAATCCGAACGCCTGAGTGCGCCTCACCTGACGCTCGGACCGCGTCCCTGGCGCAGCTCGCGCGCCGTCTGCCCGTACTGTTCCCTGAGCCCGCGCCCCAGGTGGCGTGGGTCGTGGATGCCCCACTGGGCGGCCACGGACGCGATGGTGCGGCCGTCGTGGGCGGGGTCCAGCAGGTCCCGGCGGATGCGTGCGAACCGTTCGTGGCGGAGCCAGGCCGAGAACGAGATGCCGGTGGCACGGAACAGGCGGTGCAGCCGGCGTTCCGAGATGCCATGGGCCGCGGCGACCGACCTGACGCACAACGACGGGTCCGAGATGTTCGCCAGGGCGTAGACGCGTATACGGTCCACCAGCTCCGTGGCCGTGTCCATCCGGCCGGGCGCACGTTCGGTGAACGCGGCGATCAGCAGGGAGATCAGCGCGTCGCCCACATAGGCGTCCGCCGGACCCGTCAGTTCGTCGAGGTGGCGGCCGAGGCCCAGCAGGAACGCGGAGAGGACCGCCTGGGCACCGGTGTCGGCGGGCAGCCTCCGGGCCGCCTGCCGGGCGACGGTGTCGGAGTGGCGGCCCAGTTCCGTGCGCGGGATGCCGACGGCCATGACGTCGCACCCGTCGACGACTTCGAGCCGGTACGGACGGGTCATGTCGAAGACCACGAAGTCGCCGCTGCCCGCTCGGGTCTGACGCCCGCCCTGGTCCGCCACGGCGGGCCGCGACCGGTGCAGCGTCACCTTCAGCAGCTCGGGGTCGGAGGAGGTGATGGCCCGGCCGGTACGCGAGACCAGATGCCCCGAGCCACGGACCCGGGCCACGGCCAGACGCCCCACCGCCGCCGCGTCGATGTCGGCCCGGAACGCATCCGCGTCCGGTGCCGTCACGGCGAGCGGGGCGAGGATCGAGGAGGCCGCGGCCTGTAACTCGGCGACATCGATGCCATGCACATGTACAGCGCCCCCACTCAAGGAACTGCCCCTTCGCCCGTCGTGCGCCAGAACCTCATCTCGTTGACGTAACGAGCAATTGTCCGGTTCCGTGGCGGAAATCGGCGACACCGCGGGCAGGAATCGGAGACTCGACCGGCTTGCGCGTGCCTAACGTGGTGTGAGGGGGAGCAAGGTCGGCCGGAACCCTCACCACCGTTCCGGTCCGACCGCCTCTCCGTTCTCCCGATCTCGGCGACGGCAGCAGCCACAGCGGCGACAGCGTCCCGCCGACGGCGGCCGTGACCAGGGTCGCCCTGAGACCGATGGCCGTGGCGAGCGTCCCGCCGACGACGGCTCCGAGGGGGCGTACGCCGTAGTTGACGGTGCTGTATGCGCCCGCCACGCGGCTGCGCAGGCCCTCCGGGACCACCGCGGTCTGCAGGGAGTTGAGGTTGACGCGCGGCGATGCTCCGCCCCACGCCGATGCGCCGGGACAGCCAGGGCGCCGCCAGCGCCCCGACGAGGGAGCCACTCGCCCCGATGCCCATCGCCAACCCGATGGCGGCCGGGTGAGTTCGAGCACCCGGTCGGCGCACAGCACCACCAGGCCGCTGCTGGACACGAACGTGAAGCAGTCGGGGGTCGTCGCGCAGCCGAGGCCAGGCCGCAGCACCGGATCGCCAAGGACATGGGCCAGGCCCTCGCGGGCGCGCAGCGCCGGCGCCGGGCGCCGGGCGAGTGCGGGAAGGATGCCGAGAACCCAGGAGACGGTGGCGGTCAGCAGCGCGAATCCGACCAGCGCCTCCAGGGGGCACCGGACGGGACTCCCGCGGCGCGTCGACGGGGACTGGTGCGGGAGGACGGTCGCCACAGCACCGTCATGACGATCCGGCTCAGTCCTCCGTGGCGGGTCGGGTGCCACAGGGTGTGGAACACGTCCCGCAGGATGATCAGCACCACCGCCACGCCGACCAGCGAGATCAGCCCGCTCACGCATCCTCCTCTGCCGCACCGGTACCGGCATGCCGCCGCGCGGACATGGGTCGCGTGACCGTGGCGGTCCGTGTCGCCGCAGGCGTTCGAGGACGGCGAGCCGCACGGGGGGCGTCGGCACCCGCACGGCACGGGGCCCGGGAACGGCGTGCCGTTCCCGGGCCCCGTCTGCGTCCCGACCGATCGCCCCGGTCAGTCCCGCTGTGCGCCCGCGGGCAGCTGGCGCAGTTGCATGGTCGACGCGGTGCCGGTGCCGAAGCCGTAGTCCAGCATCTTCGCGGCGTCGCTGTAGCGGCTGGTGGCGTTCAGGACGACACCGATGACGGTCTTGTCGCCGCGGGTGGCGGAGAAGACCAGACACGGTCCCGCGGGTGTGCTGGTGCCGGTCTTGATGCCGTTGGCGCCGGAGTAGGAGCCGAGCAGCTGGTTGGTGTTGTACCAGGTGTAGGTACGGGTGCCGCCGGTGCTCGTGGTCGCGTAGCGGACGGTCTTCGTCGTCTTCACGACGGCGCGGAACGTCGAGTACTTCATCGCGCTGCGGGCCAGCTTCGCCAGGTCCCGCGGGGTGGTGTAGTTCTCGCCGGTCGTCGAGATGCCGTCGAACGAGTCGAAGTGGGTGTTGGTCAGCCCGAGGTCGGCGGCCTTCTTGTTCATCTTGCCGATGAACGACTTCACCCGCGCGGATCGGGTGTCACCGGTGCCGAAGGTGTCGGCGAGGGCGTACGCGGCATCGCAGCCCGAGGGCAGCATCATCGCGTACAGCAGCTGCCGGACCGTCACGCGGTCGCCCGTCCTCAGATCGGCGGTGCTCGCGCCCTTGAGCGTGACGTAGTCGCGGTAGGCCTGCCTGATGGTGACCTTGCGGTCGAGGTCGAGACCGGTCTGGCTGAGGACCACACGGGCGGTCATGATCTTGGTCGTGCTGGCCATCGGCCGCTTGGTGTCGGCGTACTTGCCGAACAGCTTGGTGCCGGTCGCGTTGTCCAGCAGGAAGGCGCCCTTGGCGCTGACCGTGGGCGCGGTGGCCGCCTGCGCGGGCGTGGCCACGGGCGTGGCCAGCAGCACGGTGCCCGCGGTCACGGCGATCGCCGCGGCCTTGCGCAGCGTCATCGCACCGGATCTTCGTGCGCCCGCACTCCGGCGAACACGCCTGCTCTTGTCAAGGGTTATCAATTCAAACGCTCCGAAAAAACACCCGAATCGGAATGAAAGCCATGGAGCGGGCACAAAGCACCCTGTCCTCACATGGATCACAAGGGAGAGCATGGTTGCACAGTTCTCCCACCGACCTTCGGGCACCCCTTTATACGCATTTCCCGCCCGGACACAGGGTCTCAGTGGTCCGCGCAGCACGGTGTCGGGTCCGGTACCTCGAACGGGACGAGGGTGCCGCCGACGGCGGGCATGGCGGTGAGGACGAGTTCGCCGTCGTGCCAGTGGGGGCGTACGTGATCCCGTGTCACCAGTTCGGTGTCCGGGGCGGGTTGGCCGGGCGAGCCCAGGACGGTCACGCGGGCGATCGCGGAGCGGGAGAGCAGCTCCGCGATCGTCAGCGTGCCGGTGAGGGAGGAGACGCCCGGGTAGAGCACCGCGCGGCCCATCGGATCAGGGACGCCGGGTGTCACCTCGTACCCCCGGGCCGTGAGCCGCTCCTGGGCGGTGCGGAGGAGCGGCTCCGACGGGAATGCGAGGGACAGGGCGACGCGTGGCCGATCCCCGCGCACCAGGTGCGTGCAGCCGAACGCGTCCTCGGGGAGGGCGAGCTCGGCGGCCAGAGTGTGGAGCAGGTGGTCGGCCGCGCGCAGGTCCCTGACCCCGGTGTCCACGGTGAGGGCGTCCATCGTCACGATCGCGTTCACGAGGGCAGGACCCACACCGGGTTGGAGTAGAACCACAGGTCGCGCCAGGGGTCTGCGTCGCCGACGACGTCGATGGCGGGGCCCGCGGGGTCGACGGCCGCGCCCATCGCGCCTACGGCGGAGCGGTTGCCGTCGCTGCCGCGCAGGCGGACGTAGAGCGGGCGGTCGACTGGGCCGAGTTCGTAGGTGAGCCGGACCCTGCCGGTGGACTTGTTCACCTCGTACGACTTCACGACCTTCGCGGTCGGCGCGGTGAAGGTGTCCTTGTCGGCGGCCGCGCCCGTCACATCGCCCTGGATGACGTCGACGCGAGCCAGCTTGGGGACGAAACCGGCCCAGTTGGGGCCGTCGGCGAGCGCCACGTCGACGCTCAGGGTGACCTTGGTGCTCTTCTTGACGTGCAGGGCGCCGCCGAGGGTGGCCCAGCGGCTGCCGCCCAAGAGGCGGACGTCGAGGCCGCTGATGAGCTGGCCGTGGTCGACCCAGACGCGGCCGGCGCGGATGCCCTCCATGACGGCGGCGTAGGTGAAGCCGTCGGCGCCGACGTGGGTGCGGGTGTACTGGCCGGGCCAGTAGTCGCCCTCGGTGAGGTCGATCTTGCCGCTGTAGACGGGATCGGTGTGCTTGCCGTTGGCGGTGTAGTCGCTGTCGGGGCCGCCGCGCTTGGCGGTGTCCGTGTAGACGTTGTGGGAGTCGGAGTTGGCGGTGATCCACCAGGGCTTGCCCTCGGCGAGGAGGCTGTCCCACAGGCCGCCGACGGTGGCGGTCATCCAGTCGAAGCCGCCCCAGGTGCGGTAGCTCTCCAGGGGGTAACCGGCGAAGGAGTTGGCGCCCGGGCTGCCGTCGTAGAGACCGCGGGCGCGACCCATGCCGACGGACTTCTCGATGCCGGCGGCCTGATGGCCGGGCGCGCCCTCCATGCCGACGGCGATCCGGTGGCGCGCGGACGTGGCGTCGCGCCAGGCGCGGATCTCGTGCGGTGAGTCGATGCCCTTGCGCGCGGGGTGGTTGGCGAGCATCAGGATGTCCTTGACCTTGCGCCGACGGACCTGCTCCGCAAGGAAGTTGAGGCCCGCGATGGCGAGGGCCTCGTTGGCGGGCGTCGAGTCGGTCGCCTTCTTCACACCGCCGTCGTAGTCGGTCTCGAACTGCTTGAGGACCGAGACCTCGTTCCTGCCGGGGTGCACGAAGACCGTGCCGTGCTCGGCGGCCGGGATGTTCCACTCCAGGCCCTGGAAGACGAGGGTGTCCTCGTACGCGGCCCGGGCCTCCTTGATGTCCGGGTTGACCTTCTCGACGCCGATCTTGGCGTGGGTCTCGTTGCCGTGGTCGGTGATGACCAGCCAGTCCATGCCGTGCTTGGCGCCCTGGCGGACCTGGTCGACGACGCGGTACTTGCCGTCGTTGCTGTACTGGGTGTGGATGTGGTGGTCACCGGCCAGCCACAGGAACCCGGCGCGCTTACGGCTGTTCGTGGTGGCGTACGCGGGGGCGGCCGCCGCCTGGCCGAGGACGCTCGCGGCGGTCAGGCCCGCGCCGAGGAGTCCGGCGCGGCGCAGGAGGCCACGTCGGGACTGCTGCTCGGGGGTCAGCGCCTCGTCGGGCACGGAGGTGTCGAAGGCCGCGGGGAGGGCGGCCGTCTCGTGCTCGTGCTCGTGGTCGTGCCCGTGGTGGTGATGCCCGTGGCCGTGCGCGTGCCCGTGTCCCATGAAACGCCTCCTGAATGCCGCTGCCTTCTGCGGCTGCCTTCCGCGACGCGACCACGCCGCCTGTGGAGGATCGAAGCGAAACATGAACGTTGAACGATCAGGGAGTTGCCGCCGGGTTCCCCGGATACGACGGATCGCCACGTCCCCCACTCTTTCCCCAACTTACCTTGCGCGTCACACTAGTTGACGTTGAACTTGAACACTGCTCATCTTCCCCTCACCCCCGCCCCGCCCCCGGAGAGTCCCCCATGAGAAGACTGATCGGCACCCTCGCGGCCGCCGCGCTCGCCGTCACCGGCCTCGCGACCACCGGTGCGACCCCCGCCGCGGCCGCCACCACCGGCACGTTCAACGTGCTCACTTACAACGTCGCGGGCCTGCCGGAGGGGCTGAGCTCCGGCAAACCGGCGACGAACACCCCGCTGATCTCCCCGCGCCTCGGGGCGTACGACATCGTCAACGTCCAGGAGGACTTCAACCACCACGCGGCGCTGTACGCGGGCGACGACCACCCGTACCGCACGGCGACCAGCGGCGGTGTGCCCTTCGGTGACGGCCTCAACACCCTCTCGGACTACGCCTTCGAGGACTTCCAGCGGGTCAAGTGGAACAACTGCACCGGCACCAACTGCCTGACCCCGAAGGGCTTCTCGCTGGCTCGGGTCCGGCTCGCCGAGGGCGTCTTCGTCGACCTCTACAACGTGCACACCAACGCCGACTCCGACGACGCCGCCCTCGCCGCCCGCCGCGCCAACGTGACCCAGCTCTCGGAGTTCATCAAGGCGAACTCGGCGGGCAACGCGGTGATCGTCATGGGCGACACCAACACGCGTTACACACGCGCCGGCGACAACATCCGCACGCTTCTGACCGAGAACGGCCTCACGGACCCGTGGGTGGACCTGGTCAAGGGCGGTACGGCCCCGGCCCAGGGCAGCGACGCGCTGGTCTGCCCCAAGACGGCCCCGACCAACGGCTGCGAGGTCGTCGACAAGGTCCTCTACCGTGACAGCAACGTGGTGAACCTGACCGCCACCCGCTACAACAACGACTGGGCGAAGTTCCTCGACTCGGCCGGCGGCAACCTCTCCGACCACTTCCCGCACACCGTCGACTTCTCCTGGACCGTGAACTCGAAGCTCCGGGCCAGTGACTTCTTCGGTGGCCCGCACGGCACGGCGTTCAACGACGCGGACAACCTCCCCTCGACGGTCTCACCCCGCACGCTGACCCTGCGCGGCGCCTCCCGCCTCGACGGCGTGTCGC
The DNA here is from genome assembly GCF_002214185.1 of Streptomyces capitiformicae. Classification (NCBI taxonomy): domain Bacteria; kingdom Bacillati; phylum Actinomycetota; class Actinomycetes; order Kitasatosporales; family Streptomycetaceae; genus Streptomyces; species Streptomyces capitiformicae. The sequence goes on from NZ_CP022161.1 coordinate 1,367,766, forward strand.
TCACGCACGACGGCGGTACGACCCTGACGCACGGCGGCACGGGCGGTACGGCCGCCTCCCTCACCCTGGCCTCCGGTGAGCACCTCACCTCGGTCAAGCTGACGCAGGGTCAGAAGGACGGCCACACCCGGATCTTCTCCGCCGCGTTCGGCACGGACAAGGGCCGCACCCTCGCCGCCGGTACGGCCACCTCCGAAACGAAGACCTTCACCGCCCCCTCCGGCTGGCAGATCGTCGGCTTCACCGGCCGCGCGGGCAGCGAGATCGACAAGCTGGGCGTGCTGTACGCGCCGATCGGCTGACCTGCGTCGATACGCGGCAGGCGGTCCGTTCCCCGATCACCGGGCGGTAGCCTGAGGCTCTGCGTTCGAGACGTGAAAAGGGTGGTCTCCATGGCCCGTGCCGGGCTCACCGTCGACCGGGTCGTGGAGGCCGCGGCCGATCTCGCCGACGAGGTCGGCTTCGAGAACGTCACCCTGTCCGCGCTGGCCCGGCACTTCGGCGTCAAGGACGCCAGCCTCTACTCGCACGTCAGGAATCTGCGGGAACTGCGGGTCCGGGTCGCGCTGCTTGCGGGCGGCGAGATGATCGACCGGATCGCGGAGGCGGTGGCCGGCCGGGCCGGGAAGGACGCGCTTACCGCGTTCGCCGGCGCCTACCGGGAGTACGCGCTCGCACACCCCGGCCGGTACGCGGCCACCCAGATCCCCGTGGACCAGGACCTCGTCACCGACTCCCCCGCCCTGCGCCGCACCGCCGAGATCACCTACGGGATGCTGCGCGCCTACGGCCTCGACGAGCCCGACCTCACCGACGCCGTACGCCTGCTGCGGAGCACCTTCCACGGCTACTGCCACCTGGAGTCGAGCGGCGCCTTCGGCCACCCCCGTGACGTACGGGCGTCCTGGGACCGGGCGGTCGAGGCGCTGCACGTGGCGCTGGAGCACTGGCCCCGCGCTTGAACCATCGGCTCCCCCACCGGAAAGGCACCCGATCCATTCCGGTCACCGGTCGGCGGCAACCCACCGCCGACCGACGGCGACCACAGGGCATGGCATCCGCAACACCCGCCTCTTCCGCCCCCTCCGCCCCGGCCGCGCACCGTCGTCGCCGCGTCTTCCGCAAGCCTGTCATCGGTTCGCTCGCGGCGGCTGCCATGCTGGCCGGCGCCTGGTACGCCACCGCCGGGGCGGCGCCCACGACCACCGCTGCGGCCGGTGGCCTCACCGTCACCAACACGACCGTGAGCCTGCCCGCGAAGTTCCCCTACCTCTCGGCCGGCTACAACAACAGCCGGGAGTGGACGCGGACGGCGACGGCCGTCGCGCCGAACGGCACACTGCGGGTCGCCTGGCCCGCCTCGGACGGCATCCACGTCACCCCGCTGACAGCGGCCGGTAGGCGCTCGGGCGCCGACACGGTCGTGAAGGGGACGAAGGAGGTCGGGGGGCTGGTCGCGCACAACGACGGGTTCGCGCTGCTGACCCGGGTCTCCGACAGCAACAAGTGGAAGGAGACCGCCGCCGCCCTGATCCGCTACAGCAACGGCAAGCAGGCCTGGCGGACCAAGCTCACCGGCACCTCCTCGAACGACACGGCCCCGCTGCTCGACGGCCAACTCGCCTGGAACGGCAGGAAGTACGGCGCCTACTTCGTCGTGCACGGCGCCGGCGGCTTCGCGGACGGCCACTTCGGCGACAAGCTGTCGTACGTCGGGCCCATGGGCAAGAAGCTCAACGGCGGGTGGAACTGGGGCTGCTCGCACAACGAGGGCATAGCCCTGCGCGCCGAGTCGTCCGGCGCCTTCACCTCCCTCTGCTTCGACGACTGGCGTTCGGGCCTCTTCGTCTCGACCGGGATCGCCGCCCCGGACAACGCGCCCGTCGTCCAGCGCGAGCAGTGCTGGGCCGGCTACTACGGTGGCACCTTCGCGGGCCGCACCGGCGACATCGTGAAGTCCGCCACCGGCCGCTACGCCACCGCGTTCGCCTCGCGCGGCGCCGCCTCCGCCAAGAAGAACCCGGAGGACTCCAGCGGCCGGGGCTGGACGGTCAAGCCGAAGACCGCCACCCACCAGGTGGCCATCGCGTTCCTCAAGAACCGCAACACGCCTGCCGGCAAACCGGTCTACCTCACCTCCGCCAAGGGCACCGAGCACGTCAACGTCCGCGTCGCCCCGTACGGCAAGAACCGGCTCCTCGTCTCCTACGAGACCCTGAAGAACGCCAAGTGCGCGAACGGCACCTGCACCGGCACCTTCACGGGCACCCACGTCCGCCTCGTCGACTGGAACGGCAAGCTCCAGGGCGCGGACAAGGTCGTGAACGCCCGCATCAGCGGCGACATCGCGGTCCTGAAGAACGGCACCCTCACCTGGGCGTACGCCCCTGTGTCCCCGGCGTACTCGCCCCCCCTCAACGGGGCGTCACCGACCACGAAGACGCTGAAGATCGCCCGCGTCACGCCCTGAGACAGTACGACGGCCAAGGGAGGGGTCCGGCGGTTGCCGGGCCCCTCCCGTCGCGCCGACACGCTCCGCATGCCGTGACCGCCTCACCGTCGTACCGTCCTGATATGGGCGTGAGGTGCTGCGCGAAGTGAGCGGGTCCGACCGTCGGCCGGCTGCGACTGATCCGCTGGGTGAGGCGCTGGCGGCGGCTGTGCACCGCACGGGTGCCCGGGCCGGGTGCCTCTATCTGCTGGATCAGGCGGACTCGGTGCTGTGCCTGGTCGCCATGTGCGGCGCGCCGGTCGAGACGTTCCGGCCGTGGTGGCGCGTGAGACTCGCCTCCCCCGGTCCGACGCCGGACGCGGTACGCGAGGACCGGCTCGTCTGGGTGAGCTGTCAGGAGGAGTTCACGCGCCGGTATCCACGCGCCGCGGCGGTCACCCCGTACCGACTGGCGTTCGCCGTCGCCCCCCTTCGAGGTGTCCGCCACCGCTGGGGTGCGCTGCTGCTGATGTGGCCGTCCAGCCGTCCGGCCCGGCTCGCCCTCCGCGAGCGGGGACGCATCACCTCCGGCGCCCGGCACATCACCCGGATCCTGGACGAGACCGCTCCGGCACCGGTCATCCCGGACCGGCCCCGCTTCGTCGCCCCGCACCACGCCGACGCACGGCAGGCGCCCGCGGAGCTCACCGCGGCCCACCTGGTCGAACGCCTTCCCCTCGGCGCCCTCGCCCTCGACCTGGGAGGCCGGATCACCTTCGTCAACACCGCTGCCGCGGAGCTGCTGGGCAGGCCCACGGAGCTGCTGCTGGGCACCCAGCCGTGGGAGTCACTGCCCTGGCTGGACACCGTCGCCTGCATGGACGCCTACCGCGCCGCCGTGACCAGCCGCGAGCCCTTCGCCCTGACCGTCCTGCGCCCGCCGGCGCAGTGGCTCGACCTCCGCCTCCACACCGACGAGAGCGGCACGAGCATCCTCGTCACCCCGCGCCGCACCGCCGACCGTCCGTCCGAGCCCACCGACGCGCGGGACGCCCTCGCCGGAGCTCCGGGCAGAAACCGCATCCACCTGCTGGTCTATCTGGCGGCGGCGCTGACCGAGACCGTAAGCGTCCGGGACGTCGTCGATCTGGTCGCCGACCAGATCCTTCCGCCCTTCGACGCCCACGGCATGATCATGTCCACCGTGGAAGCCAACCGCATACAGATCATCGGGCACCAGGGCTACGACCCGAACGTGGTCGAACAATTCGACGGCCTGCCCGCGGACGCCGACCTCACCCCCGCCGGACGTGCTCTGGCCACCGGCCTGCCTTCCTATTTCGCAGATCGCGCGGAGCTGTCCCGCACCCACCCCGAGGCGCCCCAGATCAGCGACAAACAGGCCTGGGCGTTCCTGCCGCTGATCACCTCCGGGCGCCCCATCGGCTGCTTCGTCCTCGCCTACGACCGCCCGCACCGCTTCACCGCCTCCGAGCGCTCCATCCTCACTCCGCTCGCCGCGCTGATCGCCCAGGCCCTGGACCGGGCCCGCCTCTACGACGCCAAGCACAGCCTCGCCCACGCGCTCCAGCGGACCCTCCTGCCCCCTGCCCTCCCCGCCGTGACCGGGCTCGACGTCGCCGCCCGCTATCTGCCCGCCAGCCACGGCATCGACATCGGCGGCGACTTCTACGACCTCATCCGCCTCACCGACACCACCGCGGCAGCGATCATCGGCGATGTGCAGGGCCACGACGTGACAGCCGCAGCCCTCATGGGCCAGGTCCGCACGGCTGTCCACTCCCACGCCACCGCCGGCGCCACGCCCGACCAGGTCCTCGCCCGCACCGACCGCGACCTGAACGACCTGCGTGCGAGTCGTTTCGTCTCCTGCCTCTACGCCCACATCGACCTCGCCCGCCATCAGGTGACCCTCGCCAGCGCCGGCCACCCGCCCCCGCTCGTGCGCCACCCCGACAACCAGGCCCATACCGTGGACCTCGACCCCGGCCCGCCCCTCGGGATCGGTGTGGGAACCCCCTCCTACCCCCTCACGGCCCTCCCCCTGGCCGACGGGGCCCTCCTCGCCCTCTACACGGACGGCCTCGTGGAGATCCCCGGCACCGACATCGGCCGGACCACGGACGACCTCGCACAACACCTCGGGAAAGCGAGCGACCTTCCCCTGCACGACCTCGTCAACAGCCTCGTCCACCGCACCCGACCCGCCAACGGGCACACCGACGACATCGCCCTGCTCCTGCTCCGGCCGACGAGCGGCGCCTGAGACGCCGCCACGGCCGGAGGGCCGGTCAGCCCTCTGCGCGCTCCCACCGGAACCGCGACTTGGAGCCGTCCGCCCAGGTCACACATAGTTCCGTCCCCTCCGCACGCACGGACGCCAAGTCCGCGAGCGGGCGGGGATCCGGGTCGGCGGTGAGGCGGGCCAAGGCGACGAAGAGGGTGTCGCCGTCGGCGGTGACGCCGGTGAGGTCGTCGTCGAGGCCGACGACCGGCAGGAGGTCGGCTCGGACACCGTCCCTCCCCCGCGCCTGTGGGACCCCCGTCGCCCACCCGGTCACCCGCACCTCGGTCCCCGGCTCCGCCCCCGCGACCAGATGGGCGCGCACTTCCACGGCCCCCCGCGCGAGCACGACACTGGTCACGCGCACCCCCTCGCCCACCGTGTGCCGGGAGGCCGCCCACCCGTCGCCCACGCCCAGCGGCTCGATGTCCGTACGGCTCGCGTCGCCGCCGACGATCACGCTGTTGTCGTACGACCCCGAAGGCTCGGCCAAGGGCACGGGCTCCGTCACCGTCGAGTACGCGAGCCGCGTGTAGAACGGGTCGTAGCGGACGTCCTCGCTGCCGTGGTTGTGGAGGCGGACGATGCCGTCCGAACTCGTCGACTGGAGGAGCCAGTTGGGCGGGCCCACCGGGCGCACCTCGTCCCCCCGTTCCACCGGCCCCGCCTCCTCCGTCGCCGTCCACACCGCGTGGTCCGGCGGCAGCAGCAGGCCGAGGAAGCCCTTGCTGGCCCAGTACGGGGAGGCCGGGCCCGAATAGCCTTGCAGAACAGCCGAGTCGGGACCGTGCCAGCCCAGTGAGAGCAGGCCCCGGTCGTCGACCGCGCCCCGGTCGAGGAAGTACTTCAGCGCGCCGGAGGCCAGCCGTCGCGTCTGCCCCGGAGACAGAGAGGTACGGCCCGTCAGCGCACCCAGCCACAGCGGGACCGTCGTCGCGAAGCGGTACGTCAGGGAGCGGCCCTGGTGCAGGGGGGCGCCGTCGCCGCCGAACAGGCGGGCGTAGTCCTCGAGATGGCGGGAGAGCCGACCGCCGTACAGCTCCAGCAGCCGCTCGTCGTTGGCGAGCCAGGCGTGCAGCACCGGGTACAGGTGCATCGCCCAGCCGTTGTAGTAGTCGAACTTGCGGCCGTCGCCGTCGGTGTACCAGCCGTCGCCCAGGTACCACTGCTCGATGCGGTCGAGGCGGTGGTCGATCACCCGGCGCGCCGACTCCGGTTCGTGGCCGATCTCTTCGAGGAAGCCGCCGACGGTCACCGGGAACAACTCCCAGTTGCAGGGCCACGGTTCGGCGGTGAGCGCGTCCCCGAGCCATGCCACGGCGCGCTGCCGTACGGAGTCGTCGAGGCGGTCCCACAGCAGCGGGCGGGTCAGGCGCAGGGCGAAGGCGATGGACGCGGCCTCCACCAGGGGCTGGCTGCGGTCCTCGATGCGCGGCCAGACGCCGGACACGCCGGCCGCGAGACCGTCCGCGTACCGTGCGAGCGCCTTATCGTCCCGGCGGAAGGCGGCCAGCAGCAACGTACGGGCGTATCCCTCCAGGCCGTCCGACAGCCTGCCCGACCAGCTCGTGCGGTCGCCGGGCAGTTGGTACAGGGCGCCGTCTTCGGTGGCGTACGGCTCCACCGCCGCCAGCAGCGAGTCGGCGGCGGCCTCCCAGTGGGCGCGGGTGTAGCCGGTGTACGGGCTGAGGGTGCGGTCCTCGGGGGGCATGCCGTGGTGCTTCCTGTCTCGTCGTCGCTGCGGTTCGAACCTGGGGCGCCCCGGTTCCGGTCGAGGCGCCCCAGGGGCTCATCCCACCCTGGTCCTGCCCTCCGGGACCAGACCCTGCGCGACGAGTTCGTCGCGGACGAGGTCGGCGTAGACCGTGGCGCCGTGCACGGAGGTGTGGGTGTTGTCGCGCTTCTCGTTGTAGAGGTAGAGCGCCTTGGAGTCTTCGGTGCCCAGGGACTCGACCAGCGCCTTGGTCTTGGCGGTGAGGTCGATGCGCGGGACGTCGTGGGCGGCCGCGACCGAGCGGGTGACCGCCGGGTGGTCGACGCCGAGGCCGTTGACCAGCAGGGCCGTGTTGTTGTTCAGGGTGCCGTCCGCGTTGAACCAGCGGCGCACGATCGGGGTGACCAGGACCGGCCTGCCGCCCTTCTCGCGGACGCCCGCGACCAGGGTCTCCAGGTTCGCGCGGTAGGTGGCCTCGTCGGTCTGCTTGTCGTTGTGGGCCAGCTGGATGAGGACCAGGTCGCCGCGGCGGATCTGCGGCTGGAGGGTGGCCCACAGGCGGGAGTCGGCGAGGTACGACACGGTGCTCTCGCCGGAGTCGGCGTAGTTGGCGACGGAGAGGCCCTTGCGGAGGTACTGCGGGAGCTGCTGGCCCCAGCCGGAGTAGGGGTCGCCGGGCTGGTCGCAGACCGTGGAGTCGCCGACCAGGAAGATCTGGCGGGCGCGTCGGGCCGGGGTCACGCCGATGTCGGACAGCGCGGGCGCCGAGCCGCCGATGACGAGGTCGAGTCCGGGGGTGCCGTCGGCGCCGGTCGGTTCGCCTTCGGGGGTGCGTACGTCGACGGTGAAGCTGCGGGTCACCCGCTCCCCGGCCGCGGTGGCCGTCTCGGGCAGCAGCGACCGCCGGGTCTCACCGGTGACACGTGTGCTCGCCGCGCTGTCGCCGCCGAGGCGGACCGTGACGTCGTACGTGCCGGGCGCGACGTCGAAGCGGCAGACGTTCGCGGTGCAGTTCTCCAGGCCCAGCCCGGGGGGCCGACCCTGGTGCGCCTGGGCGGGTACGGCCGTGAGGACGGTGCCCACGGTCGCCGCCGTCAGCGCGGCGACGGTGAAACGTCTCATTGCGGCTCCTCGACAAGGACGACAGGGACGGCAAGACCCGGAGGCAGGACGGTACCTGGTCCGACAAGCGCTTTCTAGATGTTGAACCGTTTTCACAGATTGCCAACTTCCCCGCAGCGAAAGCCCTTTCGCGAAATCGATTCAACTGTCACCCTTCCGAATCACCCGCACTCCCCCCACACCCTTCGAGGAGGACCCCCATGTCCGAATCCACCGACAGACCGGCCCAGCGGTCCCAGCCGGCGCTGGGTCGTCGCGGCTTCGTCGTCGGCACCGCGGCCACCGCCGCCGGGGCCGCGCTCGCCGGACCGCTGGCCGGCACCGCCCGCGCGGCGGCCTTCGGCTACTCCGACGACGGCACCAACTACGTCATCGACACCGGCGCGAACCTGGTGTTCAAGGTCAGGAAGAGCAACGGCGACCTGTCGTCGCTCGTCTACCGGGGCAGGGAGTACCAGGGCTACGGCGGCATGAACTCGCACATCGAGTCCGGCCTCGGCAACTCCACGGTGACGATCCGGCAGTCCGGTTCGACGATCCTCGTCTCGGTCGCCTACGGCACGCTTCGGCACTACTACGCGGCCCGCAGCGGCGAGAACAACATCTACGTCTGGACGAACAAGGCCGACACCTCCGTCTCGGCGACCCGCTTCATCCTGCGGGTGAGGGCGGGCCTGTTCCTCAACGACGAGCCCGACTCCTACACGTACACGAACAGCACCATCGAGGCCTCGGACGTGTTCAGGAAGTCCGACGGCCAGACCCGCTCGAAGCACTTCTCGAAGCTCAGGGTCATGGACTACAACTACGTCGGCTGGTCGGCGAACGGCGTCGGCCTGTGGATCGTGCGCAGCAACCACGAGAAGGCCTCCGGCGGCCCCTTCTACCGCTCCCTGCTGCGCCATCAGAGCGCGGACGGCGGCGGCCTGTACGAGATCCTGTACTACGGCCAGAACCAGACCGAGGCCCAGCGCTTCGGCCTCCAGGGCCCGTACGTCATCGCCCTCACGGACGGCGGCGCGCCCTCCTCCTCGCTGTTCCCGGGCACGCTGACCACCTCGTGGGCGGACTCGCTGGGCATCTCCGGATACGTGCCCGCGAGCGGCCGGGGCCGGGTCGCGGGCGTCGGCATCACCGGCCGCAACACGTCGTACGCGTACACGGTCGGACTCGCCAACTCGGCCGCACAGTACTGGGGTTCGGCTCGGGCGTCGGACGGCTACTTCTCCATCCCGGGGATCCTGCCGGGGACGTACACGCTCACGGTCTTCAAGGGCGAGCTGGCCGTGTACACGACCTCGGTGTCGGTCAGTGCGGGCGGTACGACGACGCTGAACTCGATCGCGATCCCGTCGTCCAACGACCCGTCCAACGCGAGCGCGATCTGGCGGATCAACGACTGGAACGGCACGCCCAGCGGCTTCAAGAACGCCGACCTGATGACGTACGCGCACCCGTCGGACGTCAGGGCCGCGTCCTGGACCGGGAACGTGGTGATCGGCAGCGGCAGCGAGACCTCGGCCTTCCCCTGCTACCTCTGGAAGGACGTCAACAGCGGTCTGATCGTCTACTTCAGGCTGACCGCGGCCCAGGCCGCCGCCGCGCACACCCTGCGGATCGGCGTGACGACGGCCTACGCCAACGGCCGGCCGCAGGTCGTCGTGAACGACACCTGGACCTCGGCCATCCCCTCCCCGCCCACCCAGCCGAACACCCGCTCGCTGACGAACGGGTCCTACCGGGGCAACAACCACACGTTCACCTACAGCGTCCCGGCGTCCGCCTGGCTGACGGACACGAGCCGGTACAACATCCTGAAGATCAACGTGGTGAGCGGTTCGGGGACGACCTCCTACCTCAGCGCCGGCACGGCGATCGACGCGATCGACCTGCTGGCGTGAGGCATCGGCCCTGACGGTCAATCAAGTATCCTGCCCCCACTGCTGGTTCGTTCCGCCGTTGCACGGTAGGTGATGACGGGTTCAGGAAGTCTGGATGCTCAAGGGCCAGGAGTCGAGAGCCTCGCCTGGGTCCAGGCCTGCGATGACAACGAACAGGTCGTGATTTCCCTGCCAGGCGCCCACCAGCGCTTCACCGCCGAGGTCGGCTTCGCCGAGGGCGAGGACCGCAGCTGGAGCCGGCAGTGCTGTGGTCAGAGGCCGATGTCGGCCAGCCACTGACCGTCGACGGCAGAACCGGACGGCTGAGGCCGGCCCGTCCCACGGGGGACGGGCCGGCCTCGAGTGTCTACGGGGTCACGGTCACCGCGGGCGCCATTTCGGCGGTCCCGTTGGTGAGCTTCCCGGAGCCGGTGGCGCCTTCGGAGCTGACGAAGCGCAGCTCGTGGTTGGTGCCCCCCGCGTTGCCGACGGCGAGCAGGAGCGTGGACTGATTGGCCGCGTAGGCCTGCTGGACGAAGGAGGTGATGTCGACGGTGATGTCGCGGCCGTCGATGGCGTTGCCCTGGTGGGTCCCGCCGCCCTCGGGGACGATGGTCGAACCGAGGGTGAAGGTGGCCGACTTCGCCACGGAGGAGCTCGTGGCGGTGAAGCTCGGCCGGTTCTGCCAGGTCATGGTGTTGATCGGGCAGGACGTGCTGCCGCCGGTGCAGGTGGTGTTGCTGACGGGTTGCACGAGCAACTGGTCGGTGTCAGTCGACGGGACCGACGAATAGCGGTGGCCGACGTAGGTGAGATGGAGTGTCGCCTGGCTCGGTGCCTTGGTGAGGCCGTTGAGGGGGAACTGGATGTAGGAGAGCTTTCCGTCTCCGGATCCCGTGGTGTACTGCTCGCCCATCAGGCCGACCCCGGTGTTGCGGGTGATGAGGGTCAGGTCCGAGGAGGAGTTCTTGGTCTGGTCGCCCCACCACGCACCCACCCAGGTGTCGCCGTTGGTGAGGGCGCCGGCCTTGACGTTCTGGGTCTGGCCGTTCGCGTCCGTGTAGGTGCTGGTCAGCGTGGAGATCCCGCTCGGCGCCAGCGGGAACTGGCTGGAGTATCTGACGAGCTCACCGGCGACGCGCAGGTTGTTCAGCGTCACGTTCGTGGCACCGTTCAACGGGCTGCTGTTCGCCTTCTGCTGCGAGAACCAGACGTTGTCGAGCTTGAAGGTGCTGATCGGGGTCTTGGTGTACGTGTACGTGGCGCCCGACCCGTCAGGGTTGGGGGCGAACCCGTACCTCTCCTGGTCCGCGGCGGTGATGGTCTGGATGGATCCGTTGCCGCCGTTGAGCCTGATCGGTCCCGACGAGTACCGGGAGGTGTCGAACGAGCTGTTCTTGATCACGATGCTCGAGATGCGCGGGTACGGCTTGGGGCTGTTCTGCGTGAAGATGCCGCCGGCCCCCTGCGAGATGGAGTTGAAGTTGTCGAACGTGTAGTTGTTGAGCTTGTATCCCCACGAACTCCATCCGATGCGGATCGAGTTGCCCGCGCCGGAGGACCAGCTCAGCGTGTTGCTGACCGAGATGTTCTTCGACTCCGCGTTGTCCCAGTGGTAGTTGTCGAACCCGAGCTCGTCGGCGACGGCGTCGTGGGCGCCCACCGCGTTGGCATAGCCCTGGATGTCGGGGGTGGAGGTGCCGAGCTGGAAGTTGCCCCACACGCCGTCGGCCATCGGGGTGAATCCGTCGCTGGGGTTGTAGTGGCCGGAGGCGAACGCGTCGTCGTTGCCGAGGGTGAAGACGCCGTTGGCGGTGATGTCCTGGCCGCTCGCGAAGTCGATCCCGTCGATCCACGGCTGGGGGTACGGGGTGAGGCCCTTGATGTTGTTGAACGTCACCCTCTTGGCGGTGTGGGTCTCCCAGTTCCACTGCTTCGAGTCACGCAGGTAGGTGTCGTTGAACGTGATGTCCGACGAGTGCATGACCATGACGCCGCCCTGGTGCTGGCTGCGGTAGGCGTCGTGCGAGTCACCGACGCTGCGGGCGTTGTAGTTCGCCACGCCGTTGCCGTCGAACATGCCGCGGCCGTCGATCTCGATGTTGTTCGAGTTGACGATTGCGACCGCCGGCTCGAACGCCTCCATGTACCCCTGGATGCGGTTCTTCACCAGGGCACCTTCGTCGGTGTAGATCCTCAGCTTGCCGCCCTTGAGCTTGCTGCCATCCACACCGTTGACCAGGAGACCGGACGATATGTACGTACCGTTCGGGAAGTAGAGCGTGTTGAGCGCCGTGGGGTTGGCCTTGATGGTGTCGATGGCGGCCTTCAGGGCGTACGTGACGTCGTTGGCGGCCATCGTCCGCACATTCGGGTACCGCACGTTGACGGTGCTCGCGCTCACCAGGGTCCCGGGCGAGGTCTTCTGACCGGCGGGGATGGCGGTGCCGTTGACGGTCTTGCCGGCCATGGAGCTCGTCGTCGCGGCGGGAGCCTTCTGAGCCGTGCTGTTCGGGTTCGCCGCGAGGTACTTCGCGGCGAACTCCTGGAAGTTGAGGACACCGGTCTGCAGGTTGACGCCGGAACCGTCCGGTGCGCTCGTGGTGTTCGGACGCCGCGCCGGGTCTTCCAGAGGGTCGTTGATGACCGCCAGGTAGGGCTGTCCCGTCACGCTGGTCGAGTCGCCGTTGACCATCACGATCGCTTGGTTCAACCCGGCGTCGGCTGACATCTGGAACGTCAGGGTGTGCTTGTCCGCGCTCACCGAGACGCTGCCGGGCGGGTAGTAGCGCGCCGGGTAGACGTTCACCGTGTCAATCGTGGTGCTGGGCAGCGTGACCGTGATCGTCGGTGTCCGGGAGTCCGACGCGAAGCGCGCGACGTCGAAGTTGTTGCGGTTCGCGGTGTACCGCACAGCCTGGACGGGCGTGCCGGCGACTTGCACCTGGTACTTGGTGGACGCCTGGTCCGGGGACGTCGTCGTACCGCCTCCCACACCCGTCGGCGCGTACGTGTGGACGGTGGTGGCGGCTTGTGCGGGGACGGCGCCGGTGAGCATGAGGCTCGCCACCGCGATGGTGGCGCCGGCAGCGCCCGCGATGATGCGTCTCACGCGCGAACTGCGCCGCGCCGGGGCGCGGTTCGGGTCGGCGTCGCCGCCGGCCGGTCTGATCATGTCTGTCTCTCCTCAGGACGAGACCTCTCCAGGTCTGTTCAGGCGCTCGCCGCCTGCTGGAGACGGCGCGGAGCATTCGCGATGCCGCGGCCGGACCGCAGCCGTTGGGGGCCGTCGCGGCCGAGAGGACCAGCCCGACGTACCTAGGGCGGGAGCGCGAGGTGACATCGAGTGTTGTTGCGCGCGGTGGGCCAGGGGGGCACCCACCACATTGACCGATCCATGAGATCGACGTGGCGGGGACGTTACTGCCGCATTTCCGGAACCGTCAATGCTCCGCGCACTTCAAGTCGCGGAAACAGTTATGACCTACTCATGACGCCCTCGCCGTGCTCCGTAACGGCTGAATCACGGCCACGGGGCAAAGTCTTGCCCTCCTGCGACAGTCGCCCTACGCTGACGCCACTTTCGTGGATCGATAAAAGTTTCGGGGGGCCTACGTGGTGACAATGGCGGATGTGGCCGCGAGAGCGGGAGTCACCAAGCAGACCGTCTCCAACGTGGTTTCGGGCAAGAAGGTACGGCCGGAGACCCTGGCGAAGGTGAACAAGGCGATCGCCGACCTCGGCTACAAGCCGAACCTGGTGGCGCGCTCGCTGCGCACCGGCAGCACGTCGACGGTGGGGCTGTTCGTGCCGTCGGTGGCCAACCCGTTCTATTCGGAGGTGGTCGAGGAGGTGGAGAACCTCCTGGTCGGCCACGGATACAACCTGCTGCTCGCCACGACGCGCGACGATCCCGACTACACCCGGGCCCACCTGGAGAACCTCGCCGCGCGCTCGGTGGACGCACTGCTGGTCGCCTGCGACAACGGCGTCGCACAGCAGATCCCGATGCTCGTCGAGGCCGCTTTCCCGGTCGCGCTGTTCGCCTGGGAGGGGGACCCGCCGACCATGCTGCCGGTGGTGTCCATCGACTACGAGCACGCCGGGTTCCTGGCCGGGCGCTACCTGAGGGATCTCGGCCACCGGAACGTCGCGGTGATCGCCGATCTCCCCGCGCACGAGCCGCGCGTGGTCGGGTTGCGCCGGGCGTTCGCCGACCACGGGCTGGCCATCGACGACCGCAAGGTGTTCCCCTGCACCAGGGACGACGCCGCCGGCGGCTTCGACGCGGGCTGTGCGGCACTGGAGGCGGATCCGGAACTGACGGCGATCTTCGCCACCCACGACATCCTGGCCCTCGGTGCCGTCGAGGCGGTGGTCCGGTCCGGGCGGCGGGTCCCCAGCGACGTCAGCGTCGTCGGCTTCGACGACATCGCCCAGGTCGGTCGGGTCCAACCAGCGCTGACCACGGTCACCGTCCCGAAGCGGGAGATGGCCCAGCAGGCCGTCGAGTTGCTGCTGCGCGCCGTCGACTCCGGCCGGCCGCCGACCAACGTTTTAACGCTGCTGCGCCCGACCCTGACCATCCGGGACAGCAGCGCCCCGCCCCGGGCGACCGGATAGCACCGGGCACTGCTCGACCTGCACGTCACCCCCGTGAGTGGCCGGAACGGTCCTGCCGGACCGGCTTCCCGCCACCGCTACGAGTTGCGACAGAAAGCACCTCCACTGATGAGAGACCTCGACCCCAACGCCTACGTCGAAGACCGGTCGCCGGGCACCGGACGGCTGCGGCCGCGCGCCGCGTTCGCTTCCGACCTGCCCACGATCGCGCTCGACGGCGACTGGAGATTCCGGCTGGCGTCAGGGCTGGACGACCTCACCGGGGACTTCGCCGCGCCGGACTTCGACGACACCGCCTGGGACCTGCTCGCCGTGCCGTCCTGCTGGCAGATGACCGGCCTGCCCGGCGAGCCGCGCTACGGTACCCCTGCCTACACCAACATCCTGTACCCGTTCCCGGTCGACCCGCCGCGGGTGCCCCGCCAGAACCCGACCGGCGAGTACCGCCGCGAGTTCGACGTTCCGGACGGGTTCCCGGCCTCGGCCGCGGTGCTCCGGTTCGAGGGCGTCGACTCCGCGTTCGCGGTGTGGCTCAACGGGATCCGGCTCGGCGACGGCAAGGGCAGCCGGCTGACCACCGAGTTCGACGTCTCCGCCGCTCTGCGGCCCGGCCGGAACGTACTCGCGGTCCGCGTGCACCAGTGGTCGTCCGGCAGCTACCTGGAAGACCAGGACATGTGGTGGCTTTCCGGGATCTTCCGGTCGGTGTCCGTGGCCGCCCGCGGTGTCGAGGACTTCTTCGTCCGCACCGCCTACGACCACACGACGGGGCAGGGCACCCTGGCCGTCGACGTCACCGCCCCTGCCCGGGTGTCCCTTTCGGTGCCCGAGCTCGGCATATCCGGCGCCGATCCGGCCGGCCCGCACGTGATCGACGGCGTAGAGCCCTGGTCGGACGAGCAGCCGCGCCTGTACACGGGGGAACTGGTCTCCGAAGCCGGGGAACGGATACCGCTGCGCATCGGCTTCCGCACCGTGGCCGTCGTGGACGGCGTCCTGACCGTGAACGGCAGACCGATCTCCCTGCGGGGCGTCAACCGCCACGAGTGGCACCCGCTGACGGGGCGGACCCTGACCGAGGACACCATGCTGACCGACGTGCTGCTCATGAAGCAGCACAACATCAACGCGGTGCGCACCGCCCACTACCCACCCGACCACCGTTTCCTGGACCTGTGCGACGAGCACGGCCTGTGGGTGTTCTGCGAGGGCGACCTCGAGACGCACGGCTTCGAACCCGGCGGCTGGCAGCGCAACCCCAGCGACGACCCCGCGTGGCGCGAGGCCTACCTGGACCGGGCCGCGCGGCTGGTGGAACGCGACAAGAACCACCCCTCGGTCATCGTCTGGTCGCTCGGGAACGAGTCCGGCACCGGAGCCAACCTGGCCGCCGCGGCCGCGTGGATCCGGCAGCGCGACGACAGCCGCCTGATCCACTACGAGGGCGACTTCGCGAGCTGCGCGTACGTCGACCTGTACTCCCGCATGTACATCGGGGTGGACGAGCTGGCCACCGTGGGACGCGGCCAGGAGGCACCGACGGCTGATCCGGCCGACGACGCACATCGCCGCGCCCTGCCGGCCGTGCTGTGCGAGTACGGACACGCCATGGGCACCGGCCCCGGCGGGCTGTCCGAGTACCAGCAGGTCATCGAGGCACATCCGCGCCTGGCCGGTGGGTTCATCTGGGAGTGGATCGACCACGGGATCGCCCGGCTCACCGGGCAGGAGGACCCCCACTCGTTCTACGCCTACGGCGGCGACTTCGGCGAGGAGGTCCACGACGGCAATTTCGTCGCCGACGGGCTGCTCTTCCCCGACCGCACGCCGTCGCCGGGCCTGGTCGAGTACAAGAAGGTCATCGAACCGGTCCGGATCCACATCGACCCGGCGACTCGGCAGATCGGCGTGCACAACCTGCACCACGCCCGCGACAGCGGCTACCTGGACTTCCAGTGGACCGTCGAGGACGGCGGCGAGCCGGTGGGCTCCGGCGGCCTGACCGTGCCCGCGACCGCTCCGGGTACGACGACGACGATCGTATGGCCCGCCGACGTTACCGCCGCACTCGACGCGGCCCGCAAGAACGACTCCGGCCACGAGGTGTGGCTGACCGTGACCGCGGTGCTCGCCGCCGGCGAGACCTGGGCCGGGGCCGGCCACGAGATCGCCTGGGCCCAGGGGCTGGTCGTGGCTCCGGCCGCCTCGCCCGTCCCCTTCACGCCGGCGCCGGCGATCGCCCACGACGGGTACATCGCACTGGGTCCCGCGCGGTTCGACGCCCGCAGCGGGGTGCTGATACGGCTCGGCGATCTGGAGCTCGATGGTCCGAGACTGGACGTCTGGCGGGCCCCGATCGACAACGACCTGCTCAGCGCCTTCGGCGAGCCGCAGATCGGCGCTTGGCTCGCCGCCGGACTGCACCGGATGCGCCACGACGTCCTGGGTGTCGAGCCCGACGCGTCGGGACTCACGGTCACCGCCCGGCTGGCCGCCGCCGGGTCCTCCTCCGGGCTCGGCGTGGTCTACCGCTGGACGGCCTGCGACACACCGAACGCGGGCCAGGCCCGGCTCCGGCTGGAAGCCGTCGTCACCCCCGACGGCCCATGGTCGGTGCCGCTGCCCCGACTGGGGGTCGCGATGTCGCTGCCCGGAACCGACGCCGAAGTCGAGTGGTTCGGTCCCGGTCCTGGTGAGGCGTACCGCGACTCCCGCGCCGCGGCCCGCGTCGGCCGCCACCTGTCGACCGTCTCGGCGATGCAGATCCCTCAGATCCGCCCGCAGGAGAACGGCAACCGCCACCAAGTCCGCCACGCCAGGATCACCACCCCGGGCGGCACCCTGCTCATCACCGGCGACCCGGTCATCGACCTGACCGTGCGCCCCTGGAGCACCGAAGCCCTGGCCGCCGCGGCCCACCAGCACGACCTGGTCCGCGACGGCAGACTCCATCTGCACCTTGACCACGCCCACCACGGCCTCGGCAGCACAGCCTGCGGCCCCGGCCCGTCGGCACCGGACGTCCTGGCCGCGGTCACCACCGCGTTCGGCGTGGAGTTCGGCACCAGCCGGTAGACGGGCCTTGCCCGCCCGCCCCCCGGCCATCCAGCAAGTCCGCCCCTGTCACAGAAGGTTCCTCACATGAACAGCACCACCATACGCACCCGCAGACTTTTGACGATCACCACCGCGGCGCTCCTCGTGGCCGGCCTCGGCGCGTGCAGCAGCACCAAGAGCACCTCCGACAACTCCGAGAAGAGCCAGGCCGGGCCGGTGAAGATGGAGTTCTGGGGCTGGGCCGGCTACGAGAAGATCGTCGACCAGTGGAACGCCTCCCACCCGAACGCCAAGGTCACCTACAAGAAGATCCCGTCGGGCGGCACGGGCGGCTACACCCAGATCAGCAACGCGATCACCGCCGGCGAGGGCCCTTGTCTGGCCCAGATCGAGTACCAGGCCATCCCGTCGATGCTCGTGAAGAACACGGTCATGGACATCACGAAGTACGCGAGCGCCGACATGGCCAAGTACGCCCCGTCGGCCGTCTCGGCCTCCAGCGTCGGCGGCAAGATCTACGGAGTCCCGGTGGACGTCGGCCCGATGGTCCTCTTCTACCGCAAGGACCTGTTCGCCAAGTACGGCATCACCAAGCCGCCGGCCACCTGGGCCGAGTACAAGGCCGACGCCAAGAAGGTCGCCGCCGCCGATCCGAGCGTGAAGTTCGGCAACGCGCCCAGCGAGGGCAACGATCTGGCGGCCTACACCCTGCAGACCGGCCAGTCCTGGTACTCGGTCCAGGGAGACAGCTGGACCGTCAGCATCGACAACCCCGGCACCCGCAAGGTCGCCGAATTCTGGCAGGACCTGCAGGACAAGGGTCTGGTGCAGAAGTCCGGCAACGCCTGGGACCCGAAGTTCAACAAGGCCGCCACAGCCGGCAAGGTGCTGACGTTCGTCAACGCGTCCTGGGCCGCCGGCGGCATCAAGTCGGACCTGAAGGACCTGTCCGGCAAGTGGAGGGTCGCCCCGATGCCGACCTGGGAGGCCGGCGACGGCAAGAGCTCCAGCAACGGCGGCTCGGCCACCTCGGTGATGACCGGGTGCAAGTCGCCCCGCGAAGCCGCGCAGTTCGCCACGTTCCTGTCCAGCGACCCGCAGGCCGTGAAGACGGGCATCGAAAGCGGGCTGTACCCGGCGTCGAAGGCCGGACAGGACGACCCGGCGCTGGCGGCAGGTGACCCGTACTTCGGCGGCCAGAAGGTCGGCGACCTGTACAAGGCCTCCGCCGCGCAGGTGCCCAGCACCTGGACCAACGGCCCGACCTATCAGCAGGTCCAGACGGACCTCACCGGCGCCATGGGCAAGGGCACCCTGCCGGACGCGGTCACCAAGGTCCAGGCCTCGACGGTCGCCGCGATCAAGAAGCTCGGACTGTCCGTGACCAACGGCTGAGTCAGCGGGACTCCAACCGCCCGAAGGGTCCCCGCGACGCCCGTACCGGCGCCGCGGGGACCCGCTCCCTGACGACGAACCGCCCAGCGAGGTTTCCATGAGCAGTCCCAGCAGCACCCGGGCCGCGTCACCGCCGCGGCCGGTGCCCGCGGGCACCCCCCGGGGCTCCGCCTCCGGCCGGCCTCGGCGCACCGGCCGCCGTACCGCGTTGACCGCGTCGGCTTTCCTGGCGCCGTTCGCGGTGCTCTTCCTGACCATGATGGTCGCGCCGATCTGTTACGCGATCTACCAGAGCTTCTTCACCGTCCGCCGCGCCGGGCTGTTCGGCGGTGCGCAGTCCACGGAGTTCGCGGGACTGTCCAACTACGCCGCCGCCTTCGGCGACCACGACTTCACCGCGTCGATCGTCCGGGTCGTGCTGCTGGGCTGCGTCCAGGTCCCGGTCATGCTCGGCCTGGCCCTCCTGCTCGCGCTCCTGCTGGACTCCCGCTCGGCCCGGCTGCGGAAGACCTACCGGCTCACGTTCTTCCTGCCCTACGCGCTGCCGGGTGCGATCGCCGCGTTGATGTGGTCCTTCCTCCTGGCGAAAGACCTCTCGCCGTTCACCGGACCGCTGTCCCACCTCGGGATCGACGTCGACTTCCTGTCGCCGTCGTGGGTCCCGTTCTCGATCGGGAACATGATCACGTGGGGCTGGACCGGCTACAACATGCTGATCATCTACTCCGCGCTGCAGACGATCCCGGCGGAGGTGTCGGAGGCCGCCGCGCTCGACGGCTGCACCGGATGGCGCCTGGCGTGGGCGGTGAAGATCCCGCTGGTACGTCCCGCGCTGGTGCTGACCACGATCTTCTCCATCATCGGTACGGCACAGCTGTACACCGAGCCGGCGGTGCTGGTCAGCGCGCGCATCCCGGGCATCGACCCGAAGTTCTCCCCGATCATGAACGCGACCCTGGGCATGGACGTGGGCGGCCAGAACCTGGCCGCCGCCCAGTCCGTCGTGCTCGCGCTGATCACCCTCGTGCTCTCGTTCGGCTTTCTCAAGTACAACCAGCGCAAGGGAGCGATGGCATGAGCGTGATCTCGGCCGACCGCCCGACCCGACCGGCCCGCCGCGGCACCGACATCGCGAGCAAGGTCGTCGTCAACGGCATGCTGGGCCTGATGGCCCTGTACACGCTGATCCCGCTGTGGTGGCTGTTCGTCTCCGCGACCAAGGGCTCGGGCTACCTCTATACCGGTACGCCGCTGTGGTTCTCCCACTTCGACCTGGTCACCAACATCGAGGACGTGTTCAGCTTCGAGGGCGGCATCTTCTCCACCTGGCTCGCCAACAGCGCGCTGTACAGTTTCGTCGGCGCCACCGTCGGCACCCTGCTGTCCGCGATGGCCGGCTACGCGCTGTCCAAGTTCAGCTTCCGCGGCCGGGAAAGCGTGTTCAACGTCGTCCTCGCCTCGGTTCTCATCCCGGCGCCGATGTTCGCCCTGCCGTTGTTCCTGCTCATGGCCAAGCTCGACATCACCAACTCCTACTGGTCGGTGCTGCTGCCCAGCTGTGTCAGCCCGTTCGGCGTCTACCTGTGCCGGATCTTCGCCGCGGCGTCCGTCCCGGACGAACTCCTCGAGGCCGCACGGCTCGACGGAGCAGGCGAACAGCGCACCTTCTTCCGGATCGCCCTGCCGCTGATGTCCCCGGCACTGGTGACCGTCTTCCTGTTCCAGTTCGTCGGCATCTGGAACAACTACCTGCTGCCCTCGCTCATGCTCAACACCCCCTCACTGCAGCCCGTCACGGTGGGCCTCGTGCAGTGGCGCGCGCAGTTCGCCAGCGGAGTGCCGCCGTTGCTGCCGATCACCGGTGCGTTCCTGTCGCTGATCCCCCTGCTCGTCGCCTTCATCAGCCTCCAGCGGTACTGGCGCAAGGGCCTGACCGCAGGCGCCGTCAAGTAACGCGTTCGCTGCCCCACTCCCGTCCTGAACTGCAAAGGACCACTGAATTGCCCCGGGCCCACATCAAGCTCGACAAGCAGGCCGTCATCGCTCCTGTCCGGCGCCGCACCTTCGGCTCGTTCGTCGAACACCTCGGCCGCTGCGTGTACACCGGGCTCTACGAGCCGGAACACCCGAGCGCGAACGACGAAGGGTTCCGTATGGACGTCGTCGCACTCGTCAGGGAGCTCGGCAGCACGACCATCCGCTACCCGGGCGGCAACTTCGTCTCCGGCTTCCGCTGGGAGGACTCGGTCGGCCCCCGAGACAAGCGCCCGGTGCGCCGCGACCTCGCCTGGCACTCGCTGGAGTCGAACCAG